>CAVTDX010000084.1:0-24558 GCA_963733345.1 uncultured delta proteobacterium | reverse complement strand
ATGTCCACACCCGCACGGATCACCTCGTACTCGGACGCGAGGTCGGCGCCATAGCCGACCTCCGTTATCCGCAAACCTCTGTGGCCGAGCGCCCTGTACACGGGCGTTGCCGGGGAGGTCTGGGCGTAGGCAGGCGGTCAGCTCCGGTAAGGCTCAGGGAGGCGGCAGCGGCGCCGATCATGCCTGCTTTCAGAAATGCCCTTCGGTTCATACCGTGGGAATAGTGGACTTTCTCATTATACCCTTTTGTGTTCTGATATTTTCATCCGCCCACGGCGCCGCAGGTTTCGCTTCCCCGCGTACTTACAGCTCTCCTCGCGCCACACCGCGTGGGCCTATAAGCAACAGTCCGACTTTGACGGAGCATAATCAAGAACCGCATAAGAAGGCGTACGAAGAGACCCCTTTTTGGGCCGGTTCGTGCACAACGGCCCGCCGCTGATGAGAACAGGATTTTTGGGCTTTGATTTTTGTCTTGAACCGGAGTAATTATGATATACTAGAGCGAAATAGACAGGGCGCAGGGGACTATGGGCGTAATCAGAGAACCTGCAGTAAGCGGCGCGTTCTATCCGAATGACCCGGACGTGCTCAGGAAGGACATCGAGGAATACCTCGGAAAAGTCCCCGCCTCGGACTTATCGGGCGATATCCGGGGGTTGGTGGCGCCCCACGCGGGCTATATGTACTCCGGGCAGACGGCCGCTTACGGTTATAAGGCGTTGTCGGGCCGGCACTATGACACGGTTGTCATCCTTGCGCCGAGCCACCGGTCTTTCTTCGTCGGCGCCGCGGTTCAGGCGGACGGGGGCTACAAGACGCCTTTGGGGCTGGTGGAGATCGACGAAGCCCTTGCCGGAACCTTGCGCGCAACGAGAACATGGTCCACGTGGACCCGAAGATGCACCGGAGGGAGCATGCGATAGAGGTGCAGATCCCCTTTCTTCAGTATGTCCTGCGTGACTTCAGGATAGTGCCCCTGGTAATGGGCGCCAGTCAGGACCCGCAATCTTCCCTGGAACTGGGCGCCTTCATTTACGACACGATCAAGAACAGGGAAGGGCGCTGCCTCATTTTGGGCAGCTCCGACCTCTCTCACTACTACCCTTACGGGTATGCGGTGCAGTTGGACGGATCGGGGATCGAGCTTTTGGAAAGGTTCGACTTAGACGGCATAGCGAGAGGACTCGCGACGGGGACCTACGAGGCGTGCGGGGCGGGCGCCATACTTGCGACCATGCGCGTATGCGAGAAGCTTGGCGCGTCGAGATGCAGGGTGCTCCATTACGCGAATTCCGGTGACGTCACGGGCGACAAAAACGGCGTCGTAGGGTACGTTTCCTGTGTCTTTTATGGAGGAAAGCAATAGTTTGCCGGCCGGCCGCGCGGGGATAGACCTTCACTTTTCGGATGAGGAAAGACGGGCGCTCAAAGAGCTTGCCCGGACGTCCATAGAAACGAGGCTCTTCGGCAAAGAAGGGCAGCCTCTGGATGTTCCCCGGGCGTTGAAAAAAAGGATGGGCGCTTTCGTCTGCCTTAAGACGAGGGGGGCGCTTAAGGGCTGCATCGGCTATGTGCGGGCGCAGATGCCGCTGGACGAGACAGTGAGGCGGATGGCCGTCGAAGCGGCGTTCCATGACCCCCGATTCGCGCCGCTGGACGCCGACGAGTGGAAGCACACGGAAATCGAGATATCGGTCCTCACTCCTATGAGAAAAATAAGCGACGTTAGTGAGATCGAGGTGGGCGTCCACGGGCTATACATAGAAAGCGGTTCCTTCTCCGGTCTGCTCTTGCCCCAGGTTGCGACGGAGAACGGATGGGACAGGGATGCGTTCCTCGAATACACATGCATGAAGGCGGGGTTGCCTCATGATGCGTGGAAGTCGAAGGGGACGACTATATTTATCTTCTCGGCGGATGTGTTCTAAGAACAAGGGGAGCAGGCATATCTATGATCAATAAGAGAATGTCGATTGAAGAAGTGGTGAAGAAGCACCCCGAAAGCATCGTTATCTTTGAAAGGCACGGTCTTGGCTGTGTCGGCTGTCAGGCTGCCCTGTTCGAGAGCATAGAACAGGGGGCGGAAGTCCACGGCATCAATGTGGACGCCCTCATCGCGGACTTGAACAAGGAGGTCGGCCGCGCCGGCGCCGGCTAAGTGAGGGGCGAGAAGTCCAAATCAGGCCGGCGATTCATCCCGCGCTCTTTCCCCTCGCATAGGATACGGACGGGCGACGGCAAGCCCCGGCAACGCTCTTCTTTGAGGGGGTTGCCGCCCACGAATTAGAGTGTGGGAGCGCGCTTACCACCCGGCTAAGACGGGTAGTTCCGCGGAAGGGGGCGACGCTAGCCCCGGTAATTGTCGGGACCGATTTATGGAGAAGCTGCTCACCGTAATTCTTGCCGCGGGGGCGTCAAGGCGGCTCGGTTTCAATAAGTTGTGCATAAGAGTGAACGGAGAGGTTGTAATCAGGAGGACGGTGCGTCTTTTTCTGGAGGCCGGGACGGGAGAGATCGTCGTGGTTACGGGGTTTGAGAGGGAGAAGATCGAGGAAGAGCTTAAGGGGCTTCCCGTGGCGTTTGCTGTCAACGAACGCCATGAAGAGGGCATGTCCGCCTCTGTAAAGGCGGCCTTGCCCCTGATCCGGCATGCCGACGCGGCGCTCTTTCATCTCGGGGACAAACCCTTCGTGGAGCCTGAGACCATAGCCAGGCTGGTGCGGGCCTATGAGGCTAAAAAAGGGTCGATCATCGTCCCGGTCCATGAGGGAATAAAAGGCCACCCGGTGCTCCTGGACATGAGGAGGCACCTGGCCGCGGTCTCCGCAGTCGAGGGCGAGTGGGGCTTGCGGGATGTGATCGCAGCGGCCGGCGCAGACGTCTGCTGCGTCGAGGGAGGGGAAGGGAGCCTTTTGGACCTCGACACCGACGAGGACATTGCATATTTGGAAGGGAGGGGCTATACGATTGAAAAAGGTTAGAGTGGAGGACGCAGTGGGCCTCGTTCTTGCCCACGACATCACCCGGATCGTGCCGGGGCAGAGCAAGGATGTCCCGTTCCGGCGCGGGAAGGTCATAGAAAAGGGCGATGTTGAGCGCCTTCTCGATTTGGGGAAAGGCCACATTTACGCGACTGACGGTTTCGAAGGTGAGGTCCATGAAGACGATGCCGCCAGGCGCATAGCGGCAGCAGCCATTGACGGCAACATGGAGCTGACGCCCGCCAAGGAAGGACGGATCAACATCGTCAGCAGGATCAGCGGCCTTGTGGCGGTCGACCGGCGGCGCCTCGATGAGATAAACAGGATCAAGGACGTGCTCTTCACGGTCGTGCCGGACAAGTACCCGGTGAAGCCGGGCGACATCGTCGCGGCCACCAGGATCGTCCCCCTCTATATTCCGGAAAGCCTGCTGCAGCAGGCGGAGGCTGTGGGAAGAAAGGGGCCGGTCAGGATCCTTCCCTTTACGGCTATGTCGGTCGGTCTCGTAGTGACGGGGACGGAAGTGGCCACGGGCAGGATACAGGACGCGTCCGGCCGGGTAGAGGCAAAGCTGGCCGGATACGGCCTTGAGATCAAGGGTAAGCGGATCGTCCCGGACGACGTTAATGCCATTAGGGATGCGATCATGGAGCTGATGGCCGCCGGCAGCCAGCTCATTGTTACGACAGGAGGCCTCTCCGTCGACCCCGACGATTTGACAAAAGAGGGCATAGAGGCAACGGGGGCGAGGATCATCTCTTACGGAGCGCCCGTTTTTCCCGGCGCGATGTTCCTGGCGGCCAGGCTGAAGGGGCGCTATATCCTTGGGGCGCCGGCCTGCGTCTACTTCGACGCTCGCACCATGCTCGACATCCTGCTGCCCAGGATCATGGCGGGCCTGAGAGTGACGGCCTCCGGGGTGCGCAGGATGGCCTTGGGCGGGCTCTGCCTGCACTGCGACGCGTGCCGCTACCCGGCGTGCTTCTTCGGCAAAGGAGAATAGCGTGACGGGGCTTATCATCGCGATCCTGGGCGCGGGCGAGATGGCCTCGGCGGTTGCCCACCGCCTTTTCCGCTCCGGCTTTGTCCGCATCGTCATGTCGGAGATTCCCGCGCCGCTAGCTGTGCGCAGGCTCGTCTGCTTTTCGGAGGCGGTATATACGGGCGCCGCAGAGGTGGAGGGGGTGAGGGCCGAGCTGGCCCGGGATCCGGCCGAGGTTCGAGCAATCTGGGACCGGCGCACGATAGCAGTGCTGGTGGATGAGGAAGCGTCCTTTCTGGGGAGCGTCGAGCCCGACGTGCTTATCGACGCTACCATGGTTAAGAGACCCAAGGGGTCGGTCAAGAGGCTTGCGCCGAAAGCCGGGCTGGTCATCGGGGTCGGTCCGGGGTTCCGGGCGCCCGACCAGGTGGACGCGGTCATCGAGAGCAACAGGGGTCACTACCTGGGAAGGGTGATATACGCAGGAGAGGCGGAAGCCTTTACCGGCATCCCCGGCGCCGTAATGGGCGCGACCTTGTCCAGGGTGCTTCGCGCCCCCCACGAGGGGACGGTGAGGCCGGTGAGGGCGATAGGGGACATAGTAAAAAAAGGCGACGTGGCGCTCTATGTGGACAAGACCCCGATCGAGGCCGCGATCGACGGCGTGCTGCGCGGCCTCATCAGACCGATGGCCGTGCAGGATAATGAGAAGCTCGGCGACGTCGATCCGAACGGCGACGTGGGCCGCTGCGCCGTCATCTCGGACAAAGCCCGCGCCATCGCGGGCGCCGCGCTGGAAGCGGTCATGCATCGGTTTAATGCCTGAGCGCGCGCTGATCGAGCATAGAAGTTGAGCGGGGAGGCTCCGCGAGCTTGCTCGTGGAGGGGGTGCTGAACCCCGGTAATTGCAAGCGGTCAGGCGCCGGTTTAACAGGCAACTGCTCGCGGAGGTGCAAAAAGTGGATATCTATGAGGCTGTTGAGGATTATCTGTCCAGGGGAAGGAGCGGCGCCGTCGCCACTATCATAAAAAAAACCGGCGCGGCCCCTAGGGAAGCGGGAGCGAAGATGTTCATAGGGGATGACGGCCGCTTTTTCGGCACCGTGGGGGGCGGCTGCGTCGAGGCGGAGGTGTGGCAGGCGGCGAAAGACGTCGCGAGGAAGGGAAAGGTGAAGCTCCTGCACTACAGTTTGGACAATCGCCTCGTCGAGGAGGAGGGTATGATATGCGGAGGGAACGTCGATATCTTCCTCGAGCCGGTCCTGGAACGCTGTAAAGACGTGTACGCGGCAGCGAGAGACCTTGAAGAAAGGGGAAAAGATGCTTTAATTGTCACCAGGTTCTCGGAAACAACTTTCTTCAAGGGGCTTGTCGGGCCTGACGGGGCGGTAACGGGCGACGACCCCGGAGAAGAGATAAGAGCGCGTCTTGCGTCATATCTTAAGGAAGCGGGACCGGTCGTCGGCGACGGGATCCTTATAGAGCCGACAACCCCGTCTTCTCTGCTCTATCTGTTCGGCGCCGGACACATCTCGCAGTATGTGTCGAAGGCGGCGACTATGGTCGATTTCAATGTGGTCGTAGTGGATGATCGCGACGAATTCGCCAACAGGGAAAGGTTCCCTGAGGCGCGTGAGATCATTGTCGACGACTTCGCTCACGCGCTCGAAACCTTGCGCTTCCGTGGAAGCGAGTACGTGGCCGTAGTAACGAGGGGGCACAAGCATGACGCCCTCGTCCTCGAAGAGGTGTTGAAAAAACCCGCCCGTTACGTAGGCATGATCGGGAGTAAGAGAAAAAGTGCGCTCATTCTGGAACACCTGAGACGGAAGGGCGTCGATGATCGAACCCTGAAGTCTGTTTACGCGCCCATTGGCGTCGACATCAACGCGCAGACGCCGCAGGAGATCGCAATCAGCATCGTCGCGCAGCTTATCGCTGTAAAACGAAAGGCATAATTTTTGCTTAAAGAAACCTTTCTCGAAGACGGAAAGGGTCCGGCATCGCAAGAAGAGGAAATGGAAAAGCGTCTCTCCCTCCCGGACGTTTCTCTGGAAATTCCCCTCTACGACTACGGCGAGGAGACGCTCGCCGACCTGGTAAGGTCGGACGAGAACGTAGAGGATGAGGTGGCGGGCAGGGAAAAAAAGGAGATACTGGAGCGGAAAGTGGCGGAGTTCAGACAGGCGCTCACCGACAAGGAGCTTCTTCATCTTCAACTACCGCACCATGTCCGAGGAGCCGACCACTCTGCAGCAGATCGGCCTCCGGTTTCGCATCTCCAGGGAAAGGGTGCGTCAGATAGAGCACAAAGTGCTGAAAAGGTTCGGCGACTCCTTCGAAACGGAGCTGCGGCAGCTCGACCTGTAAGATGCTCTCTCGTGAAGATTTCCCGGCTTCCCAGGCGGCGCGTGCATATCCCTAAGACATCAGTATAGAATATACGACGTGGAAAGATCGATTCGCACAGAAAAAAACGGCGATTCGAACAAGGGCGATAGTCTGCTCATCCATCCCGGAGGCCTCGGCGACGTCTGCCTCTCCGAATCGACGCTCCTCTCCCTGAAACAGGCCTTCGGCAACGTCATCGAAGGGGTAGGCAACAAGCCTGTTCTCGACGCATTCAGCGAGTATTTCTCCGGGATAGACTCTATAGGCCGGAGGGCCTGGATGCATCTCTTCTCAGATTCCTGCCTCGGCCGGTCGTGGCGAAGGATCATCTTCATCGGCAAGGACAGGACGGGTTCGCTCCGGCGGAGACTCTCCCGTCTCTGCGACGAGTTGATCTTTATCGATATGTATCCTGAGGGCCGGCCGGCGCCCGTGGAAGATTACCAGCTTGAACAGCTAGGCCGGTACGGGATAGACGCCGTGAAAAAAGAGACGCCGGCAAAAACGGGGAAGCGCGTGATTCTCTATCCCGAACGACCGTACAGGAAGAAAAAGTGGACGGTCGATCGTTTCCTGGAAGTCCACGAAACGCTGGGAGAACTGGGCATCGAAAGGGTGCTCATGCGGCCGCCCGACCTCGACCTTCCGGCCGTCCCCTCGCGCACCTTCGACCTGCTTGCCGATATTGCCGCCTTCTTCTCGGCGGGCGGCGTCTTTTTCTCCAACGATTCTGGCATGGCTCACTTCGCCGCCCGGTGCGGTCTTCTCCCGGTCACCCTGTTCCAGGATGCCGATCCGCTCATCTGGCGCCCGAAAGGCGGTCTGGTCCTTTACTGTAACGAGACGCCGCCTTCGGCGGCGCAGGCGGTGGACTTCATCGTGCGCGCCCTTGGACGGTAGAGCGCTGCGTATTGTCGGGGGCGAGGCGCAAACAAAGGTCTTGCAAAATATTGCCGCCGGGAGGTAGAATGGGGAAAAGGAGACGAAGGACGCCTCTCGCGCAATAAGGAAAAGACTATATTCGGCGTGAATAAAAAGAGGGAAGCCGCGGCGCTGAAAGGCCAACATAGCCCGGCCGGAAAAAGACCTCGCTGCCATGAAATTGATGGACGTACGGAAGCAAAAGGCAGAGATCGCCGCAAAGAAATCGGCCCTTGACAAAAAAAGCCCATAAAGCCCGCAGGCGCTTGATGCATGTGAGGGGGACGCTCGTCGACGCGTTTAAGCAATATGCGTGGCCTTAAATGAGAAGCAAAATCCTTCTTCGCGAAAAGCGCGGCGCCTCAAGGACCGAACAAGAACGCTTAAACGGCGTATGACGCCGCCCGCCCGATAGTTGGGGGGAGGTTTGGATGGACCGGGGAAAAGAGTCGCGAAAAGATGGAGGCTTGCTTTCTCCCTACCGGGTCCTGGATCTCGCTGACGAGAAGGGGCTTTTGTGCGGAAAGCTCTTGGCGGACCTGGGCGCCGACGTAATAAAGGTTGAGAAACCCGGCGGGGATCAGGCGCGCAATATCGGTCCCTTTTATCACGATATCGTGAGCCCTGAAACGAGTCTTTTCTGGTTTGCCTATAACACGAATAAAAGGAGCGTCACCCTCGATTTTGAGACAAGGGACGGAAGGGGAATATTTGAGAAGCTGGTCAAAACGGCGGATTTTGTCGTCGAATCATTTCCCCCGGACTATCTCGCGGGCTTGGGCTTGGATTATGGCAGTCTCGCCAAGATCAACCCGGGGATCATCGTGGCGTCCATCACGGCCTTCGGTCATACCGGACCGTATGCTCATTACAAGGGTTCGGACATGGTGGTTTTCGCCATGGGAATGCTCATGAGTCAGACCGGCGACCAGGATCGCCCTCCCCTTCAGGTAAGTTTTCCCCAGTCTTTTCTGAATGCCAGCGGCGACGCCGCCGCGGGCATGATGATCGCCCACCATTACAGACAGAGGACAGGGGAGGGCCAGCATGTAGACGTGGCAGCCATGGAGAGCGTTCTGTATGCGGGAGGAGAGATGCTGCCCGAGTGGACGTTCCTCAGACACGACGGCAAACGGCCCGGCCGTTACCACGTCAGGCCGAGCGCGCCAGACCGGCCGATCGTCTGGGATTGCAGGGACGGCTACTGTAATTTTCTCCTGCTGGCAGGTCAGCCGGGAGAAAAAAACAATCGGAAAATGGTCGAATGGATGGAGGAGGAAGGAAAATCGACGCCGTACCTTAGTGAAAAAGACTGGAAGAAGTGGGACTGGACGAAGACCACCCGGGAGGAGCTGGACCTTATTGTGGAACCCTTCGCCAGCTTCTTTAAGGGCAAAACAAAAAAGGAGCTGTGGGACCAGGCAGTAAAACGGAGCATCAGTCTGTACCCTGTGAACAACTCGAAAGAAACCGTTGAAAACCCCCAACTCGCGGCGAGAGATTTCTGGGTGGACATAAAGCATGACGAGCTGAACGACACGGTAATATATCCCGGTCCATGGGCGCAGTTTTCAAAAACACCGATGAACAGATGGCTTCGGGCGCCTCTCATCGGCGAGCACAACGAAGCGATCTACGCGGGAGAACTGGGATTTTCAAAGACAGACCTGCGTCTGCTGAAAGCCCACGGAGTCATCTAGTTTTTTATTCAACCGATGGAGATAGGCGGCTTGTCCGGTAAAGCGCTCGAAGGTTTGAAATGTCTGGGGCTCACGGTTGCCGGCGTCGGGAACATGGCGATCGCCAACCTCGTGGAGCACGGAGCAACGGCGATACGCGTCGAATCTATCCACAAGCTTGACAATACGAGGGTCTCCGCGCCATACAAGGATAACGTATTCGGCATAGACCGAAGCGGCTACTTTGCCTGGGTTAACAACGACAGGTATTCGATCGCCCTGGACATTAAACATCCCCGAAAGATGGAGGTGGCTGAAAGGCTCGTCAAGTGGGCCGATGTGGTGGTCGAAAACTTTGCTCCCGGGGCCATGGAGAGGTCCGGTCTCGGATACGAGGCTATTAAAAAGATCAACCCCCGGATTATCATGATTGCCTGCTCTCAGCAGGGTCAAACCGGTCCTCACCGCGAAATGCCGGGGTATGGAGGGACGCTCCAGGGATTAGCCGGCTTTACTCACCTCACCGGCTGGCCGGATCGATGGCCCGTCCAGGTGGGCAGGTCCTATCCGGATTACATTGCTCCCCGATTTGCGCTGGTCGCCCTCCTGGCGGCTCTCGATTATCGGGAGCGGACCGGCGTTGGCCAGTATATCGACGTGTCGGAGTATGAGGATTCGATCCATTTCCTGGCCCCTGTTATCCTCGACTACACCACGAATGGAAAAATCCTGGAGCGTATGGGGAACCGGTCTCCCTACACGGCGCCGCACGGGTGCTACCCCTGCAAGGGCGAAGACAAGTGGTGCGCGATCTCCGCGTTTACCGACCAGGAGTGGAAGGGGCTCTGCGACGCCACGGGCAACCCCGGCTGGTGCGAGAGCGACAAATTCGGCACGGTCCTCGCGAGAAAGAAGAATGAAGACGAGCTCGATCGGCTGCTCGGACAATGGACTATGCAGCACACGCGGGAGGAGGCAATGAGTCTGCTCCAAAAAGCCGGCGTGCCGGCTGGCATGGTCCAGACAGGAGAGGATATAGCCGAGCGCGACCCACACCTGAAAGAGCGCCATTATTTCTGGACTCTCGACCACCCGGAGATAGGGCCGCACGTCTATCCGGGGCCGAACTTCAAGCTTTCAAAGACGCCCGGCGAGCTAAGAACAGCGGCGCCGTGCTTGGGCCAGCACAACGAATATGTCTGCAAGGAGATATTGGGCATGTCGGAAGAGGAGTATGCGGACCTGTTGGTTGCAAACGTCTTTGAGTAAGCGCCTGAGGCGATTCTTTGAGGCGTCGCGCGATGGAGGGCGAAAATGAGTTTCGATAAAAACAAGGTGGAAGAGATGAAGCGGACAAGAGGTTGAACGGAAAAGAGATCGACTCATGAAAAAAATACCCATTCGACAGGGGTTGTTCACCGAGGGGACATGCGGCAACCTTGTGGGCTTACACTGCAGCTCCTGCGGCCTTACGCTGTCTCCCCTAACTATTATCTGTTACTGTTGCGGGTCGGGAGACCTTGAAAAAGTCGCCTTGAGCAATCGAGGAACGCTCTATAGTTATACGGTTGTTTACCAGCCCCACAAGCACTTCGAGACGCCGTACGCCGTCGGCTACGTGGACCTGCCGGAGGGCATACGGTTCTTTGCGCGTCTCAAAGAGAGAGAGGGCCTCCCCTTCCGGGTAGGCATGGATATGGAGCTCCTTGTCGGCACTTTGTGGGAAGAAGGAGGGAAGGAAATAGTCGGGCCTTTTTTCAAGCCCTTGTGACGAATGGATGGAGATTCTTATGAAGGATAACGCGTTAAGATCTGTGGCCGTGATAGGAGTCGGGATGAGTATTTTCGGCAGACAGCCCGAGCGGACCCTTGTGGATCTCGGGACCGAGGCGTGCCGGAAAGCGATCAAGGATGCGGCCATCAATCCAAAGGATATCGAGGTATGCTACAGCGCCAACCTGTACTATGATTTCGGCCTCATTCATACGGCCTGTCTGGGACAGGAGATAGGCAGCAAGGTAGGCGTAGTCAACCGTGAGATAATCAACGTCGAGAACGCCTGCGCCGGAGGGTCAACGGCCGTGCGGAGGACATTTCTCGATATAGCGACCGGTTTGTATGACGTTGGAATGGCCCTCGGCGTCGAGTCGATGACCAGGTCCCTCAAGAAAGGAGCGTTGATAAGCCACGAGGATTTGAACAGCGAGCTGGGGATGTCCACCCCCGCGTACGCCGCCCTGACCATGAGGCGACACATGGAAGAGTATGGTTCCACTATTGAACAATTCGCACAGGTATCCGTAAAAAACCGCGCCAACGGCTGCCTCAATCCTTATTCACAATACAACGTCGAGCTTACGGTTGAGGACGTTCTTAATTCCCGCATGGTCTGCGATCCTTTGACGCTTTACATGATCTGTCCCGTGACGGACGGCGCCGCCGCGGTGGTGTTGTGCGCCGGCGACAAGGTGAGACGATACTCCTCGAACCCGGTCTGGCTCGTCGGATCGTCTCTTGTTTCGGGCGATTACTCTGGTCTGCAGAAGAACATCTGCATATCGGCCATGGGTGAACAGGCTGCGAAGACGGCCTACGAGATGGCGGGAATAGGGCCTGGGGACGTGGACCTCGTCGAGCTTCATGATGCGTTCGCGGGAACCGAAATTCCCAATATAGAGGACCTGGGATTATGCCCGAGAGGAGAGGGGGGCCGGTTCGTCGGCGAAGGGAAGGCGTCGCTGGGCGGGAAGACGCCGGTCAACCCGAGCGGCGGTCTTCTTTCTCAGGGCCACCCCTTAAGCGCCAGCGGGGTGCGCCAGGTATGCGAGATCACCTGGCACCTCCGGGGACAGGCAGGAAAACGACAGGTAGAGGGGGCAAAGGTCGGCTTGGCCCACATGGAAGGAGGGGTTGTAACCGGGATCCAGGGCGGCGCATGCGGCATCAACATTCTGATGCGCTAAGCGAAACCACGGCTTTCGATGAGGAGGAGACAATGGATTCATCGAGCATAAGCAGACAACTGGCGGAATTCGTGCACGATCTTTCTCCTGCCGGTCTTCCGGAAGAGGTCATGGTTCAGGCAAAGACGTTGATCCTCGACGCCCTGGCCGCGGCCATCCCGGGTCGGCGCCTGCCCTATCCTTCCGTGGCGGCCAGGGTTGTGGGAAACAACAGCGGCAAGGCGACAATCTTGAACTGTGGGACCCACGCGCCGGCCCTGGACGCTGCCTTCGTGAATGCCCTTACGATCAATAGCATAGGGCAGGACGACATGCTTTTCATGTTCCACCCCGGAACGGTAGTGATACCGGCAGCCCTCGCAGTCGCTGAAGAGATGGGCAGCCCTGGCGCCGAGGTCATTGCGGCGGTGACAGTGGGATACGACGTAATGGGAAGGGTATCCGTGGGCGCGCCGGGCATAGTGCCTAGATTCAGGGGCGTACCGGTTTTCGGGCCGTTGGGCGCGGCTGCCGCGGCAGGCAGACTCTTCAGGTTGGATCAGGACCAGCTCGTAAGCGCCCTTGGCTATGCAGCCAATCTTTCTTCAGGTTTGGCTGAATGCTGGAACGCGGGTACGATGGAGGGGAAGTTCCATAGCGGATTGGCTTCGAGGAACGGAGTCATGGCGGCAATCCTGGGCAGAGAAGGGGCTACCGCCGCGGAGAGCACATTCGAGGGCAAATCCGGATTTTATCAAGCTTTTAGCTCTGTCCCGGCCGATATCGAAGCCGTGACGAAAGATCTGGGCAAGAGATTCCTTATCATGGAAGCCCGGGTTAAGCCCTATCCGGTTTGCGGCTTGCAACAGGCGCCGATCGATTTGATCGCGACTTTCGTCAAGGCTACGCCGCTTAAGCCCGAAGAGATCTGCACGATAGTGGAAAAAACGTCGGAGGAAGACTTCTTTTATCCCGGCAGCAACAACCCGGGTCCGTTCAGGACGCGTTTCCAGGCAACCATGAGCGCCCAGTTCTGCGCCGCCGCCGCCTTCCTGGGCAAGCCGATGAGGTCGTACTCTTTTTACGACAGGGAGCACAACGATCCCGGGATAGCCGAGATGGCGAAGAAGGTTGAGCTTGTGGGAGAAAAGGGAAGGGACAGGATCACCATAGAAGTAGGCCTCACGGACGGCAGACATTACTGCATAGAAGGAGGCGGGGAGGAATTGCTTCTGGCCGGCGTGGACAAAACGAGGCTCAAGTTCGAGGCCCTGGCCTATGAGTTAATCGGCAAGAAGAGAGGGGAGGAGATCATCGACGCCGTGCTGAACCTCGAACGGCTAAGAGATATAAGGGAACTTACCGCCCTCCTCGGAGAATGAGCGAAAAAGGCGCTGATCTCCGGTCGGACGGCTCATAAGCTCGTCCGAGCAATGGCCCTTCCAGGGACTTCAGGCGCCCAAATTCCGCGTGCCGCACACGGGGATATTTTGCCCGCGCTGCTTAACCGGGCGGCACATGGTAGCCGGAGTATGCCGGCATAACCTCGCCGCCCTTGAACACCATTCTCGGCGCCAAAAGCTCTCGTCCATGGATGGTCTCGCCGCCTCCGCCGTCTGTGAAAAGGTAGTCGCCTTTCTCGATCTCCATTACGGTGATGTCCGCCATCATGCCGGGCTTCAGGCCGCCGCGTCTGCCCTCTTCTCCTATCGCTTTCGCCGGGTTGAAGGTTGTCATTTCGATCACCTGATCGAGGGTGAGCCCCAAAGCCATGAACTTGGACATCGTGACCGGGAGCGACTGCACGACCGGGAGGCCTCTTGTCGTCATATCCGTGCTTATGACCGTAGGTATGAGCACCCCTGGCAATCGCATGACGTGCGATTGCAAAGCCGAAGTGGATCGAGGCATGGGAGGAATCGAGGATCACTCCGCGCTTCCTTGCCGCTTCGAGTTCCGGATAGACGACGCCGTCCTTCAGGATCAGGCCGCCGGGCTCCCACGTGAGATAGTGGCTGATGATGTCTCCTTCCTCTAGGCAGGGAGACGGCAGCCCGCGAGAAGGCATCCATCGCGTCGCGGGGAACCCGTTTCTCGTCGCCGACGTGGATCATGAGGGGGAGCTCCGAGGTCTTTTGACGTTTTCTTTGCGATTTCCACGCCTTTTATGCCGAGACTGTCTGCCAGAGACCCGACGACCCTGATCTTGATGCCCTTTATCACGCTTCTATTGGCCTCCACTACTGCCCTGACGTACTCGTAGTTCGTGTCGTGCTCATCGAGGAATTCCTCGGCCCATGGCAGTTTCGCAAGCCCCGCGTGAGCGACATGAAGGAAACAGAAAATATCGGTCTTGGCGGGAGCTATGACGAATCTCCGCATCGGCTCAAAGGTCGCCGGTCCTACGCTGCCTGCGTCGCAAAGGGCGGTAACTCCTCTGGCCAATCCTATCTCGTCCGGAGGACAAGCGATAGGAACTATCCCGACAGCCGTGTGACAGTGGATGTCGATCAGCCCCGGCGTGACGATCCTGCCGCTTACATCAAAGACTTTCTGCGCCTCGGCCTCAGAGAGGTCCTCCCCTAATGCAGCGATCTTTCCGTTGCTCACGGCAACCGAGCCTCTTTGAGAGATCCCCTGCATCGGATCGACGATCAACCCATTCTTCAAAAGTATCTGAAACATCTGTCCTAACCTCCTATCTCAGGCCTAAACCGCGACGAAGCTCCGGCGTGAGCAAGCCCAAGGGCGATCCACCTCCCCAACCCCAGAGCGGCCCCCGTCACGAGAGCAGCCTTTCCTTCGAGCCCTATCTCGGGATAAGAAATGTTTTCCATTAGAGCCATCCTTTGGGTCTAATATATTTTTTTACATATCTCGTCCACTTAGAGTAATTCAAGGAGTCGATGGGACTCGCGACTTTCATAAAACTCCCTCTTTAGATCATTTCGTTTTGTTCGTTCCCGGTTTTTTCTTCTCGCTTTATCGGCAAGGTGAGAAGCATGGCCAGGGCAATGATGTAGCATATGCCAAAGTATGACAGCACGGCGCCGTTGCCGATGCCTCGCAGGTATCCACTCACGTACCCCGCGATAAAGCCGCCCAGGCTGTTGCAGGAGTTGATTATGGCAAGACCTACGGCGGCCGAGGCGCCGGCCAGGTAAAGCCCCGGTATCGCCCAAAAGGGCGGAAGCAATGCAGAAAACCCTGTTACCGCGAGCACGACGCCTATCATTTCGACCCACACATTATGGACCGTTGCCGCCATAAAGAGTCCCACGGCCCCACACACTACCGCGATGGCCGCATGGTACTTTCTTTCCATTGTCCTGTCGGAATGCCACCCCCAGAATATCATGGCAATGGCCGCGAATCCGTATGGGATCAGCAGGAGCATCCCGACAGACGTGTTGGATACCCTCGAAAAGTCCTTGACGATCGTAGGCAGCCACAATGGCAATCCCACGCCTACCATCGCGAGAAACAGATAGATGACGCCCAGCCGCCAAGTCCTCATGTTCGAGAACATATCCTTCAGTCTTACATGGCCGGCGTCCTGTTTTGCCTCGTCTTCTTTCTTTATCTCATCTACCAGCCAGTTTCTCTCTGGTTCGGTGAGCCACTTGGCCTCACTAGGCCGGTCGGTGAGGTAGAAAAAAGTGATGATGCCGAAAAGCACGGCCGGCAATCCTTCCAGCACGAAGAGCCAGCGCCAGCCCGAGAGACCCAGGTAATGTATGTTGTCCAGGATCCATGTGGATGCCGGCGCGCCAATTATGTTTGAAACGGGCAAGGCCAGCATGAATGCGGCCATGACGCGCGCCCTCTGTTTTTGAGGGATCCATAAGGTAAAATAAAAAACGACGCCCGGAAAGAAGCCTGCTTCCATCATGCCCAGAAGAAACCGTGCGATGTAGATATGCCAGTAGTTATGCGCGAATCCTGTCAATATCGTCACTATTCCCCAGGAGACCATGATCCTGGCTAGCCATTTTCTGGCGCCGTAACGATTCAGCAGCATGTTGCTCGGAACTTCAAAGAGAAAGTAAGAAATAAAGAAACTGGCGCCGAGCGCTCCGAATGCCGCGCTCGTTATTGCCAATTCCTTGTTCATTGTCAGTGCGGCATATCCGAGATTTACCCGGTCAATCCAATTAATAATATACAGCACGAAGAGAAGCGGGACGAGATGCCATTTTACCCTGCTGACTGCCCTCTCACCAATGGTATCCAGTTGGCTCATGGCGACTGCCTCCTCAATTTTTCCTAGGCTTCCAACTTCAATTTCCTTTCGCACTCCTTGCCGGAATCTCCTCTCCGGAGAAGACCTCCGTTAAGCCCGGTGGTAGACGGGCGGGATGTGGTAGCCCGACCATGCCGGCATCATCCTGCCGGTCTTGAATACCATCGTGGGCTCGAGAAGAACCTGGCCGCGGACGACCTCCCCGCCCCGGGCATCGCTAAAGCTGTATTCGCCCTTCCTTGCTTCCATCACCGTGATGTCGGCCGCCATCCCGGGCGTCAGGCTGCCGCGGCGACCTTCTTCCCCGAGGGCCCGCGCGGGATTAATGGTCGTCATCGCGATGACCTCATCGAGTTCGAGTCCGAGGTAAATGAATTTCGACATGGTCACGGCGAGCGACTGCACCGCGAGCCTATTGGGCGGCGCCAGGTCTGTGCTGATAAGGGAAGGATCGAGACCGCATCGAAGAGCATGGCGAGCCAGGTTGAAGCTGAAGTGGTTGAGTCCGTGGCAGGAGTCGAGCAGTACGCCCCGTTCGCGCGCCGAGACGAGCTCGGGGTACGCCGTTCCGTCTTCAGCGATCATGCCCCCCGATTCCCAGGTGAGATAATGGCTGAGGATGTCGCCCTCCTCGAGCATGGAGACCGCCGCCCGCGAAAAATCGTCCATCGTGTCGCCCGAATTTCGCGGACGCGCGTTTCCGATGTGCATCATGAGGGGGAGACCAACCTCGTGCGACAACCTCCTGGCAGCCTCGATCGCCTTGAGGCCCACCCCCTCGGCGAGGGATTCGACGGCCCGGACCTTTATGCCCTTGACGAGGTCCCTGTGCGCCTCGATTACTTGCCTCGCATGCTCGAGGCTGACATCGTGTTCGTCCAGCAGCTCATCGTGCCACGGCAACGTGATGAGGCCGGTCTGCGCCAGATTGAGAAAGCAGAAGACGTCCGTCCTCGCCGGCTCGATCACGAAGCGCCTCATGGCCTCGAAATTTGCCGCGCCCATGGTGCCCGCGTCGCACAGGGCGGTAACGCCCATCGACACCCCGATCTCGTCAGGCAAAGGAGACCCGGGTACGATCCCCCCGGCGGGATGGCAATGAATATCAATGAGGCCGGGTGCGATTATCTTCCCCCTCATATCGAAGACGCGCTCGGCTTCGTACTCCGAGAGATCCTCGCCTGTCGCAACTATCTTTCCTTCGGTCACCGCCACCGAGCCCGTCTGATGGATTTTCCGCAAGGGATCGACTATCAGCCCTCCCTTCAAGAGAATCTGAACTTGTGTCTTCACAACTCCTCCTCAAAAGGACATATACCGAGTCATTAGGGCTTCTTCTCGGTTAAATCTATGAATATGCCGGCGATCTGAAATGGACCGTCAGGAACCCTCTTCACTGCGATCCCCCCTCGCCGATCTGCTAAGGCGGCGCCGACCGCTAATGCCGAATGTCCCGTAAGCGACGTCAACCGAAATACTGGAGATCGGAGTTTGGGTATACGGCGACGCTCGCATTGTTTCCGTGAATCCCCTGAAGCGTCTTTATCACGTCGTTCCAACTGCTCGAATGGAAAACCTTTTCGGCCGGTTCCAGGTTCGCGAAGCCCGCTATGTCGGGGTATTCGGAATAGATTATGATGCGATCCACGTTGGGAGGAAGGGTGGGACGCGTTTTTATTCTGCCCCCCGGCTCCAGGCGACCCCATGGACCATGGAGGTAATGGGAGGTCTGTCCTTCGGGCGCATTTGCAATGAGCACGAGAGAGCCGCCCTTCTGGGCCAACGATTCCGAGGTCCTTATGCCTATGCGCGCCTCCATCGCCTTTGCGTACATATTTGCGACGACTATGTCTTTATTTTCCGCCTTCCGGCAAATGTAGTGGGTGCGCGCCTCCATGACTGCCGACTCATGGGCCTGGATCTCGGCGCCGGCAAAGAGGGCCGCCGTTTCTCCCCAGCGGTTGAACAGGCATTCAATCGCCATGTCCAGACCGGCGAGCATCGCAACCTCTTCCATGTCGAGGCGCCTGCTGTTTGTTTCATAGTTCCCCACGGGGAGCGAATGGTTAGTCGCGATGCTCTCTATGGAGGATACGCCGGGGAGGATCATTTTGCCTCCGCCGCTGAAGGCGGTCATCGTGTGAGGCGTCACGCCGCCGATAGCTATTTTCAGGTCGCAGCGCATCACCTCGGCGTTTACGAGGAGCTTCGTTCCACGGCTCGTGGTCCCCACATAGGTGCAATTGTCGTGAGCGTTGTGGTTGTAGACCGCAAACCTTGCCAACGTAGTCTCTCCCAGTTTCTTGGCGAGGGCCATCCTATCCATCGGTCCATGGGTGCCGACGGCCGCGATGAATCTGATCCTTTGATCCGGGATCCCGGCCCCGGCCAGTTCCTCCAGGACGTACGGCACTATCTTCGCCGCCCGGAGGGGGCGGGTTATGTCGTCGAATATGACCACCGCTTCCTTCCTGCCCCCGGCGAACTCCTTGAGAGGCGGCATTCCCACTGGGGCGGCGACGGCCGCCCTTATCTGGTCTCCGTTCATGGCAGGACGGTCGTGGCCGGAGAAGTTGCAAACCTCGACCTCCCATCCTGCGGGAAAGGGCAATTCCATCTCTCTCGGGTCGTTCCATACTAATTGCGGCGCCCTAACGATAGTGTTGCCGATGCGATCCATAACCACGCCTCCTCTTCATCTCCTTCCGCGCCCTTTTAGTCTCTTCCCTCTTGATTCTACCACAGAAGGGCGGGCAAAGCATCAGCTCTGCGGAAGGGATGGACCTTGGAGATCGAGGCTCGAGGCGGAAGGATATTCGGGCTATAATCGAGAAGTCAATTACACGGGTGATGCTGTAAGCGGCGGGCGTACTTTCTGCGCATCTGCCGATATGACGGAGCTTAAGGGTCACAGATCGGGGTGCGTCCTGGACGTGCGGCGCTGGAAAGACCGGCCGAGGAATGCCGACGAATGCCGGTCGAGTCCTTATTTCGTTAGAGAATGCCGCAAGATAGATGGACGACCGCGCAGAAAAGCGGGACCGCCTGCAACGGCAATGGGCGGCGGCCTCGAGGCTCATATCAAATAACCAGAGCCGCTTAAAAGGCTTGACAACATTTCGTTGAGATGGTATAGGTACACCGAGCGGCGGGTCTAAAAGGCAACCGGAGGCGTCATGAAATCCTCGCGAAAACTTTTATTCTTACCACCGTGGGGGATGGTAAAAGAAGGGGAAGAAGTCGTCTGCTCAGCTTCTGACGCCGAGCCGATAGAAATAGAACGCCAACAGATTGTTGACCGCGCGCAAGCTGTTTATCGAGAATGGGCGCCATCCGACCACCATGCGCCGGATAGCCGCTGCCTGTGGTATTTCCTCGGGACACCTCTATCACTACATATCTTCCAAAGACGACGTCACGTACCCGGTCCACAAGCATATGCTCCAGAAGCTGCATGAAGATATGGATCCTGGCAGGCACTCAAGAGATTGATGACCCGCTCCAAAGGCTGTACAAGGCCCTTCATGCCGTCCCGGAACACGTGCACAAAAACCTGAAGGCGCTTCGGTTGGAGAATGGACATTGAAGAGTAAGGAGAAGGCTCGACCTAAAACCCAGGTGAGCAACGGAACCTATTCTATTGACGCTAAAGAGGAGGAAGTATGGAAAAGGATGTGGTAGAAGCATTCGGACTGCTGGAATTGGAACGCGTGCCCGTTGCTTTCAAATTTTCTCTTGAAAAGCCATCCGGCATAAAGAGATTGGACGAGAAGGTGATTGCATGCGGCATGGTAAAAAGGGCCAGAGAGGTCGGCCCTTTTTACTCGGATAACGACGGACAGAAGTGCATGGCAGGGCGTTTTGTGTTGGGTTTTGGAGATGTCCCCGATGTTTTTGAGAGCGGTGAGTACGGAGCGGCCCTCAAGTATGCCAAGACCCCCAAGGCTATGCAGCGCATTTATCGAAAACTTCCGAAAATTGAAAAAGGGCACGCGTCTTATGTTTGCGCTGCTCCTTTGGATAAGGCTGAGTTCGAGCCCGATGTCGTCGTTGTCACATGCAATACGACCTGGAAAGCATTTAACCTTTTGAGGGCCTATTCGTACGACTCGGGAAAGACATGGAAGGGGGAATCGACTCCTGCCCTGGGTTGTGCTTGGATGTTCAGTTACCCTTATATAACGGGCGAGGTCAATGTCGTGATCCCCAGTGGAGGAATGTTTAACAATGATGCTATAGACCGGGATGAACTGATAATTGCGATCCCTCTCGACCAGCTCTACGGAATAGTTAGAAACCTCAAGGAAATGCCGATGGTTCTTCCGGCTCAGGCGCCGGGCGGAGAGGAATGGAAACGGAAGCTGAGGAAAGACTTGGGGATCGATTGAGGGTGGGAGAGGAGGTGAAAAATCTCTTGATGCGGGTGCTTGACGCGATGGAATCAGTGGACGCCAAAGTCGAGGTGCAATAGTCGGGACGGAGGCGTCGGATATTCGCTTTCGGTCCCTTCGGGTGCGTTAAAGCCTTCGTCTAAAAGGCGGGGCGTTTTCGTAAGCGAAGGAGACGCAAAAAAGAATAGGGGAGGGATGAAGATGAACGGCATTGTAAAGGCAGGTCAGAGGGTGCTGCTCGTATTGATTGCGCTCGTCTTTGCCGCAACAACCGTTTTTGCCGCTCCGCCCATGTTCAAGGTAGCGCCAAAGGGCAAAAAGAAGATCAAAATAGGGGTGGTTGAAATAAATGCAGCCGTCGAGATGTCGGCCAGGCTCAACGATGTACATATGAAGTCTGCGAAGGCGAGGGGATGGCAGCTGGAGGTTTATGATCTGAAAGACAACGTTCCCGAAGCAGGAAATGCTTTGGACAACATGATATCGGCCGGCTATGACGCCATTATCATTCACTATTTGGGATTAAAAGGCTGTGAAAACCAGGTTAAGAAGGCCTTTGACAAGGGGATCCCCGTCATTAGCGTGGCTGCCATGGGAGCGAATTATCCCGGCGTCATTGCAGACATCGGTCCCATGCAAGGAACCTGCGGCGCGATTGTTGCCGAGGCCCTTGCCCAGAAACTGTCGATGGGCGATAAAGTCGTGGGAATGTACATCCCGGCGCTGGACAACCAGATAATAAAGTGGCTTGGCGCCAAGGGCATCTTTGAAGGCTACCACCTCCCAATCGCCCGGGAGCTCCTGTACCCCCTAACCGGAGACCCGTTTCAGTGGGCTTACGACCAGACCAAGAACGTTCTGCTGGGAGACTCGAAAAAAGAAATAAAGGGAATATGGTCGACTTTCGATGGTTTCGGCACTAATGCCGCCAGGGCCGCTCACGACCTTGGACGCGATGATGTCCTGGTCGCCACTATAGACGACAGCTCGGCCTCCCTCGCCGCGATGGCAAAGTTCCCCACCATGTGGGCTGCGAGCGGGTTCGCGTGCATGTTTAAAGAAATTAACGCCGCAACATTCGAATTATTGGATAAGATATTCAAGGGCGAGCAGGTGCAGAGTCAAAAGGTCGTCCCATTCTCGCCGATACTGGTGACCAAAGACAACCTTCCGCCCAAGGGATACTACGTGAACGCGTGCGGATACAAGGGTCCTCCGGATTTCGCGGCGAAATAAGGGAACGGGCTTCCCGTTCCCGCTCTCAAGTCTTCTCGTGAAGGCTTGAGAGCGGGAAGGATCTTTGCGGCGGGCCGATAGGAATGGAATTCCCTATCGCCCGAATATTAAAAAAATGGTAGATTTACGTCGAAGCGCACTTTGCTTATTTTGCTAATGGCTAACTGAGAACGTCGAAAAACAACCAGAGGGTAGCCTGTCATAGGAATGCGGGTTAAGATTCTGAGAGTGTCTCAGGAAACAGAGATTTATCGGAGGGGCGTTGGAACCGGTAGTGGCGGGCCCCCCATGAAGAAGGTCAGGTCCTTGCCGGACCCGAACAACATCGTGAACGGAGACAACATCCGGGAACGAAATTAGGAACGGAAATGGGAGGAAAGGATGGAGAAGGATGACATGGAACGGACAATAGTCCCTGAGCATCCCTTGAGGGCCGACAGATACCCCCTTGACGAATACACTGCCGTGGGGAGACGGGTGCAGCGCAAGGACGGCCGTGAAAAGGCAAGCGGGTATGCCATGTACACATCCGATGTGCAGCTCCCCGGGATGCTCCATCTGAGAATCCTCGCGTGTCCGTACCCGCATGCGAGGATAAGAGAGATGGATACGACCAGGGCGCAGGCGTTGCCCGGGGTGAGGGGTGTGCTCAGGTTTGACGACCCCGAGCTTCCCGAGAAATTTGACATGACCGGGCATATGGGAGGGGCCGGGGAGGCTCCCGAGCCGGTGCTCAACAGGGTGGGCTACTGGCAGGGCATGCCTGTGGGCGTAGCCGTAGCCGCCGACACCGAGGAAATCGCCAGGGAGGCGATCGGGCTGGTGGAGATAGAGTGGGAGGAGCGGCCTTTCAACATCGACATCGACGAGGCGCTAAGGCCCGGCGCGTCTCTATCACGCCCTGAATCATTCCCCGAGAGCAATTTCTGTCTCCCCTTCTTCGGCCAGGCGAGGACGACCCACGGCGACGGGGAGAAGGGTTTTGAGAAAGCAGACCGGACCATTCAGTTCACGATGCGCCGGGAACAGGAGACATGGGTGTCGCCCGAGCGCCCCTGCGGCGTTTTCAGATGGAACGGCGACTATCCGGAGATCTGGCTGAAGCACCAGCGTCCCTATCTCTCCAAGCGCCAATTAGCCGGATTTTTCGGCGTGAAGGTGAGCCAGGTTACGGTTCACTGCCTTTATCAGGGCGGGACCTTTGGCGGATGGTCGCAGATGGCGTTGACCATGCAGCCCAACTTTATTGCCGGGATATTGTCCAAAAGGACCGGAAAACCCGTCAGGTGGCAGTTCGACAGGAAGGAAGACTTCGCGGGCTCCGGATTAGACTATGCAAGATACCTGGTGAAGGCCGGCGTGAAGAACGACGGCACGATAGTGGCGGTAGCCGCCTCGTCCTGGTTCGCGAAGGAGGGCTATTCTCACGTCGAGCACTTTATAGAGAACACGAGGGTCCTTGATCTCGTTCAGGAGTGCAACGGCGCCGTCTGCAACGTTCTGTATGGGACATCCATCCGCTGCGAGCAGATCCCGAATGTTTTCTGTCTCACTGCAGTGTTCGGTCATGTTGCGGAAGCTCTGGGCATGGATCCGACCGAGCTGGCCCTAAAGAACGACGGGTGCGACGGCCGCCCCATGAGCGAGTCGGGCCGGAGAAGATAGCGCGCGGCTTTAATAACAGGGACAGCCTCAAGGAGTGTCTCGAAGCAGGGAAGAAGGCCGTCGATTGGGACAATAAGTGGCATCTTCCCGGCACGAAAATGCTTCCCAACGGAAAGATGCACGGTCTTGGTTTTGCGTGGGACCACGAGTGGGGCGATTCATCGGGCTCGGCTGCGATCGGAATACGGATCGAGCGAGACGACGGTTCTGCCCGCGTCTTCGGCATGCGCTGCGACTGCGGCGTCTGCGCGGAGACGGCCTATTGCCAGATCGCGGCCGACGAGCTGGGTTTCCTTTACGAAGATGTCCAATACCGGCCGTTTGAGGAAGGAGGCTTTACGCCCATGACGCCCGACTCCTCCGCCAACCTGTCGATCAACGGCTGGGCGATCAGGAATGCCGCACGTCAGTTGAGACAAAAGATCCTCATGACGGCGACGACCCCGAGGATCACGGAGCTGCCTGAAATGGGCTACATCCCTCCCTTCGAGGGCTACAAGCCGGAGGACTTAGACATCAAGGACAGCGTGGTCTTCGTGAAGGCAGACCCGACCAGGAGAATGACGATGGCGGAACTGGTCGGACCTTCACATTTTGCGGGCAAAATGGATATCGGCTCCACGGAGCCCCTCTTTGCCTACGGATGGCATAACCAGCAGGGCGCCTACCAAGGACCTCCGGGGCCGAGACCCGTCTTCGTGAGACAGGCGCACTTCGTGGAAGTCGAAGTCGATCCCGAGACCGGGGAGGTCGAAGTCGCCAGGGTAGTCGAACGCCAACGACGTAGGCAAGGCCATCAATCCCGACGCGGTGGAAGGACAGCAGTATGGCGGCGCCGTCATGGGGGTGAGCAGGGTGCGAACGGAACAGGTCGTCTATTGTCCCGCCACGGGCGTCGTGCTCAACGGCAACCTCATCGACTATAAGATCAACACCATGCTCGACTGCGGCCCCATCGACCCCATAATCATCGAGACGGCCATGGGCTATGGACCCTACGGCGCCGTCGGCGTAGGAGAAGATGTGGCGACTATGACGCCCTATGCCTTTTATGCCGCCGTCCACAACGCCATCGGCAAGTGGGTCGACCTGCCTGCCACTCCCGACAAGGTCCTCAAGGCCCT
>CAVTDX010000083.1:0-32348 GCA_963733345.1 uncultured delta proteobacterium | reverse complement strand
ATGTTCTGTGTGCCGCACTTCGTTCCGTTACGTATATACTAGACCACCTTGCCCGTCGCCGCGCCCGGCCCCGCGTTTAGGGCCTTCGCCGCCAGCCTCCCTTCCTTGAGCGCCTTTTCGATCTCCTTCGGGTCGAAGATCGGCCGGAGGATCTGGTTGAGACCGTCCGGGCTTACCCGCATCAATGCTTCTTCCTTGTCGATCAGCCCCTCCCTGACCATGTCAATGGCGGCCTTGAACTCCGCGAAAGAGGTCCGTTTGCCCGTCCTCGTCTGGAGCATCCAGAGCTTGCCGCGCTGGATCGTGAACTCGATGTCCTGCATGTCCTTGAAACGGCGCTCCAGGATCGAGCGGATCTCCAGAAGCTGAGCGTATATCTGCGGCATTTCTTCTTCCAGGGACGGCGCGGAGGGGTCCGTCTTCTGCGCCTTGTTGATCGGCAAGGGCGTCCTTATCCCGGCCACGACGTCCTCGCCCTGGGCATTCAGGAGATATTCGCCGTAGAAGACGTTTTCCCCGGTGGAAGGGTTTCTCGTGAAGGCGACGCCCGTGCCGGAGTCCTGCCCGATGTTGCCGAAGACCATGCACTGCACGTTGACCGCCGTCCCCCAGGAGGCGGGTATGTTGTTCAGCTTCCTGTACGTCTCGGCCCGCGCGTTGTTCCAGGACTGGAAGACCGCCCCGATGGCGCCCCACAACTGTTCGCGGGGGTCCTCGGGGAAGTCGACGTTTAACTTCTCCTTTATGAGCGCCTTGAAGGCCGAAACCAGCTCTTTCAGGTCATCTACGGTGAACTCCGTGTCGAGCTTGACGCCCCTGGCCTTTTTCTTCTCATCGATGATCCGTTCGAAGGGGTCTTCCTCTTCCTTGCTCTCGGGTTTCAGGCCGAGCACCACGTCTCCGTACATGGCGACGAAGCGGCGGCAGCAGTCCCAGGCGAACCACTCGTTCCCGGTCAGCTCGGCGAGTCCCTTCACCGTCTCCGCGTTGAGGCCGAGATTGAGGACAGTGTCCATCATGCCCGGCATGCTGGCCCTCGCCCCCGATCTGATGGAGAGGAGGAGCGGGTTTTTTGGGTCGCCGAAGCGCATGCCCATCGACTCTTCCGCGTGTTTCAGGTTCTCGAGGACCTCTTCTTTCAAACCCTCGGGGAGCTTCATCCCCTGGTCATAGAATAGGGTGCAGACTTCCGTGGTAATGGTGAAGCCGGGGGGCACGGGTATGCCGAGATTGACCATCTCGGCGAGGCCTGCGCCTTTCCCTCCGAGGAGGTTCCTCAAGCTCTCCCCCCCTTCGGCCTTTTTTCCTCCAAAAAAATAGACATACTTACCCATCGTTTCCTCCTTCCGTGATTGAATGTATGGAACCTATGCGAGCTCTTCAGCCTTTGGGGCTTACCGTCGCCCCCTCCACCGGCAAGGCCACGGCCGCTTGGCGGCGCGGAGCCTCCCCCTCACTAAAAGGAAGAGGCATTTCTGGCCGATAACGTTCACGCGAGCTCTTCCACGCGAATTTTCGAAAAATCTCCGTACTCCAGGAACATCTCCTTGATCCTTGCGAGGAGGCTCAGGCGGTTGTTCCTCAAAACCCCGTCCTCTACCATAACGAAGACCTTGTCGAAATAGTCGTCTATCGTCTCCTTGAATCCCACCAGGACCCCGATTGCCTCGGAATAGCGCCGCTCTTTCATATTGCGCCTGAATTCGCCTTTTCTTTCCTCGAACAGGTCATAAAGCGCCCGCTCCTCTTGCTGGGCCATGAGCGAGGGGTCCGGAGGGAGCGTCTCTTTCAAGGTTTTCGTGATATTGTAGACGCGCTTGAAGCCGACCATGAGACGGCGGAAATCTTCTACGGCATCCTGGGTTTCGAGGGCCCGCAGCCGCATGTAGCCGTCGTAAATGTCGATGGCGACTGCCGGCAGGACGGCGCCCACGAATTCCTGGTTGTGCCCTTCCTCGCTCATCAGGAACTTGAACCTGGTCGCGATGAACTCGGAGAGCGTTCCTTTTAGCGTCTCAAGAGGGACTTTCCCCTCGACGCCGCGAAGCGCCTCAAAGCCCTTCTCTATGATCTGCGGCAGCGCCGCATGGCAGGCCCTGTCGATCACGATCTTGATTACGCCGAGGGCCTGGCGTCTCAGGGCAAAGGGGTCGAGGTTCCCCGTAGGCGCGATGCCCACGGAAAAGAAGGCGATGAGGGAATCCATCTTGTCGGCCAGGGCCATGAGGGCGCCGAGCGCGGTCTCCGGCGCCTTGCTGTCCGTGCCGGAAGGAAAGTAATGCTCTTCTATCGACTCTGCGACATCTTCCTCCTCGCCCTGATGCAGCGCGTAAATCCTGCCCATCGTCCCCTGAAGCTCGGGGAACTCTCCCACCATGCGGGTGAGAAGGTCGGCCTTGATTGAACCTGGCCGCCCTCTCGATCTTTGCACGGTCGGTCACTCCGAGGTCGCCTGCGAGCTCGACGGCGATATCGCGGACGCGCCGCGCCTTGTCTTTGAGGCTCCCGAGCCGCTTGTGGAACAAGACGGATTCCAGCTTTTCATAAAGCACTTCGAGTCTTGTCTTCTTGTCCTCGTCGAAGAAGAACCGGGCGTCGGCGAGCCGCGCCATGAGCACCTTCTCGTTCCCCCTTATCACCTGGGCGGGGTCGGCCGGAATGGTGTTGGCAAAGACGATGAAGGCGCAAGCGAGCGAGCCGTCTTCGTTCTCCAGGGGGATGTAACGCTGATGCCCTTTCATCACGTTGACCAGAACGGCCCGGGGCAGCTCCAGGTAGGCCGCCTCATAGGCGCCGAGGAGGCCGTGGGGATATTCCGTAATGTAGCAGATCTCTTCCAGAAGGTCCTCATCGGCGACGGCGCGGGCGCCTGTCTTTGCCTCGATAGCGCGAATCTCTGCCTTCATCGCGCTCATCCGCTCCGCGTCGTCGACGATGACGCAGCGCGCCTTCATCTCCTCCGGATAGAGGGAGGCGTCCGTGATGGGCATCTCGCCGCGCGACAGGAAGCGGTGCCCCATCGACGCATTCCCGCTCGATACCCCCGCGGCGTCAAAATGGATGACCTCGCCGCCGAAGAGGGCGACGATCCAATGGATGGGCCTGCCGAATTGAAAGGCGCCGTCTCCCCAGCGCATTTTCTTCTGGAAGGGGATGCGGGCGATAGCTTCGGGAAGAAAACCCGCGAGGACTTCCACGGTAGGGCTGCCCTTTTCGACCCTTTCCACGCAGACGAGCTCGGCCGCCTCTTTTCGTCTGACTTTCAGCGCCGACACGTCGACGCCCTGAGACCTGGCAAACCCAACGGCCGCCGGCGTCGGCAGGCCTTGCGCGTCAAAGGCGCGCTCGGCAGGGGGGCCGAATTTTATCGTGACGCTTTGGCGCTGCTTCTCCTCCACGTCGTCGATGAGGCAGGCGAGGCGCCGGGGCGTGCCGTAGACCCGGATTCGGCCGAAGCCGATGCGGAAGGAGGCTAAGCCCTCTTCGAGCGCTTTTGCCAGGCCGTCCTCGGCTGGCCTGATGAAGCGGGCCGGCAGCTCTTCGCAGCCTATCTCAAGGAGGAGCGGCTTCATTCGTCGTCCGCCTTGCGGACCTGCTTTTTCACATACAGCTCGGCCGACTCAATTATCGGGGCTGGCGTCGCCCCCTCGACGGGCAAAGCCACGACCGCTTGGCGGTGCCCAGCCTCCCCTTCAAAGAAAAGCTTCATTGCTCGATTCATGTTCGTATCGCTTCTCATGAAACTCTCGCGTCGTTCAGCTTTTTCACGTACAGCTCGGCCGACATTTTGGCGAGGTTCCTGACCCGGGCGATGTAGTTGGTCCGCTCCGTCACGCTCAGGGCGCCCCTCGCGTCGAGGATGTTAAAAACGTGGGAGCACTTCAGGCAGAAGTCGTACGCGGGAAAAACAAGCTCCCTCCCCTTTATCAGCTTCTCCCCTTCGGCCTCGAAAGCGTCGAAGAGCAGGCGCAGCATCCCGGCATCCGCCTCCTCGAAGTTGTAGATCGAGTATTCCCGTTCCGGTTCGAGGTAGATGTCCCCGTAGAGGACCGAATCGTTCCACTTGACCCGGTATACGTTGTCCACGTCCTGCAAATACATGGCAATCCGCTCGATGCCGTAGGTGATCTCGACGCTGATAGGGGAAAGGTCGATGCCGCCGACCTGTTGGAAGTACGTGAACTGGGTGATCTCCATGCCGTCGAGCCACACCTCCCAGCCGAGTCCCCATGCGCCCAGCGTGGGCGATTCCCAGTCGTCTTCCACAAAGCGTATATCGTGGCAGGCAGGGTCGATGCCCAGGCTCGTCAGGCTCGCGAGGTAGATGTCCTGGATATCGAGGGGCGAGGGCTTCATGATTACCTGGAACTGGAAGTAGTGCTGGAGCCTGTTCGGGTTCTCGCCGTAACGGCCGTCGGTGGGCCTCCTCGAAGGCTGCACGTAGGCGGTCTTCCAGGCTTCCGGCCCGAGGACCTTGAGGAAAGTGGCCGGGTGAAACGTGCCCGCCCCCACTTCCAGGTCGTAGGGCTGCCGTATGACGCAGCCCCGGCGCGCCCAGAATCTTTGAAGCTCCATGATCAGGTCCTGGAAGTACATCGTTATCCTATGACGCTCTTGAGCAGTCTGTACGACTTGAAATCCACATTCAGGTGAAAATGGATGAAAGCCTCCATCAGCTCCCGTGCGGGCCGCCCGTAGGCGGCGCTGGTTCCCCTCAGAGCGGCGGGATCGGCGAGCCTGAAAAGGAGACCCTCCGGGTATTTCCTATGAGGGACCGACGAGGCGCACCCGCCGCAGACCACGCCCCCCCTCTCATGTGAAAAGGAGGCGGCGTCCGGCCCCCGGACGTCCCTGCCGCATTGCACGCATGTCGTGAAATTAGGCATGTAGCCGAGACAGTCGAGCATTTGCAGTTGATAATATAGTATATCGAAATAAGTAAGTGCAACAGATTTGACCCTGGAAAGAGCCTCTTTGAGCACATCGAAGAGATCGGCGTGAGGCGCCTTCTCCCTGGTGAGCCTGTCTGCGAACTCGGCGAAGAAGCTCGCGATGCACATATTCCTGAAGCTCGACTCGATGCCGCTGTTGGCCTCCCTGAGGTCGGCGTTGTCGATGCGCACTAGCCCGTTGCCCGATTTCTCGAAATACTCGATGTCGACGTGGTTGAAGAGCCCCAGGGTGTTCATGAACCTCTTCCGGCTCTTTTTGCCCCCCTTCGCGATGCCGGCAAGCTTCCCGGCGCCGAGGGTCAAAAAACGGACGATCCTGTCAGATTCGCCGAATACCGCAGAGGATAGGATGATTGCCTGGTCCTTACGCAACATGGTTAGCCCTAAAGAAGAATAAAACTCATTACAAAAATAGGACGGATAAGACCGATAGGACGCATAGGACGTATTTAGTAGGTCTCCTAGGTCCTGTTGCGACCTATTCCTGCTGCCCGGATTCCCTTATATCCCTATTGCCGGGCTTGAAGATAAAGAGGCTGTCAGACAGGGGCTGGTTCACCGCCGCCTTCGAGAAGTCGATCACGTTGACGTTTCCCGTGATCTCGTCGATCTCCAACCGGGTGATGAGATTCCGGCCGTCAATCCAGATGCGGGCGCTTTTCAGGGTCCCTTCCTTCTTCGGCGCAAGATCGAGGACATCCGTTTCCCCCTGCCTGGAGGATCGGATAACGGTAAAGAACGTGTCGAGCCGCGTCGCATCGTCGACCAGGTCGAGAAAACTGCCTTCCATGCGATCCCTGTCGATCCGCTGCCTCGTCGCGAAAGGGGCGTCTCCTTCCGCCTGCCACATGGCGGCGCCGTCGTAGAGAAAGATTTTTTCCTTCGGGGCCGTGTATTTCCACAGGAAACCTTTCGAACGTTTATAGTAGAAGTCTCCCTCCGTCTCGCGTTCCCGTTTCAGCGCCTTTATGAGGATTGTCTGATGGAAGTGGGCCTCGACGGTCGTGATTTGGGCGTACGTCTTTTCGAGGGCATTGAGCGTCTCCGGCCGCGCCTGCCCTGCGACCCCCATGAGCGCGAAGACCGCGAGCGCCGCAGCCGGCCCGATACGCACGGCGCGCATGAACGACCGATGGACGACCGCTTCGCTAGGACGACCGCTCGCGTCGCTCGCTTGGGAGAGGGGCGCCCGCTCGCTGCGCTCGCTATGGAGATGGGAGCAACAGCTTTTGCTCCCATCTTTTATCTTTTGCTCCCATCTCCTATCTATCACTTTGTCCACTCCCCTCGTCCATCGGCTCTTCCTCGTCTTTAGCCCCTCACTCATCGTTATTCCTTTCTCCGCAGGACTTCCCTCGGCTTGATGCCCGTCGAGGGGCCGACCAGGCCTTCCCTCTCCATCCTCTCCACCATCCTCGCGGACCGGTTATACCCTATCCTGAAGCGCCGCTGTATCATGCTGATGGAAGCCTCGCCCTTCTCCATGACGAAGCTGACGGCCTCGTCGTACTTTTCATCGTCCATATCCTCGCCGGCCTCAGTCTCTTCCGGCGCCTCCAATATCGCCTCGTTATACTCGGGGTCGCCCTGGTTTTTCAGGAACTCGACGATCCTCCTGATCTCCCCCTCCGAGACGAAGGGCCCGTGTATGCGCTGGATCCTGCCCAAGCCGGGGCTCATGAAAAGCATATCCCCCGCGCCCAGGAGGCTCTCGGCGCCGTTCATGTCGAGTATGGTGCGGGAATCGACCTTGGAAGCGACCTGGAAAGAAACCCGCGCCGGAAAGTTCGCCTTAATGATGCCGGTGAGCACGTCGACGGACGGCCGCTGGGTCGCGAGGATCAGGTGTATGCCGGAGGCGCGCGCCATCTGGGCCAGCCTCGCGATGTATTCCTCCACTTCCCTCGACGATACCATCATCAGGTCCGCCAGCTCGTCGATCACCACCACGATGTAAGGGATGCTCTCTATCTCTTCCTTCGCAGCCTTCTGGTTATATTTCTCGATATTCCGCACGCCCTTCTCCGCCATCAACTGGTAGCGCCGCTCCATCTCGTCGATGAGCCACCGCAGGGCGGTCTTGGCGCTCTTGGCGTTGGTCATCACCGGAAGCAGCAGATGGGGTATGCCGTCGTAAAAGGAGAGCTCCAGCATCTTCAGGTCGATCATCATAAAACGGACGTTCGCGGGGACTGCCTTGAGGAGGATGCTGCATATCATGGTGTTGAGGGAGACGCTCTTTCCGGAGCCGGTAGAGCCTGCGACCAGAAGGTGCGGCATCTTCGTCAAGTCGGCCGTAAAAGGCTCCCCTGCGATCGTCTTCCCCAGGGAAAGGGTGAGCAGGTTTCTCGACTCTCCGAAGGCCGCCGACTCGATGATCTCGCGAAGATAGATGGTCTGGCGGACCTTGTTCGGGATTTCGATGCCCACCACAGATTTGCCGGGGATGGGGGCGACGATCCTCACGGAGACGGCGGAGAGCGCCATGGCCAGATCGTCCGAGAGGTTTGCGATCCGGCTCACCTTGACGCCGGGCGCGGGCTCGAATTCGTACATGGTGATCACGGGCCCCGGCCTGACCTCGACGACCTTGCCCTCTATCCCGTAATCCCTGAGCTTCTTTTCGAGGATCCGCGCATTAGCCTGGGCGCTCTCTTTATCGACCCTGACCTCCCTCTTTTCCACCGGATCGAGCAGGGAGACGGGCGGAAGCCTGTACGGGCCGACCTCCTTCAGGAAATCGAAAGACTCCTGCACCGCCTTTTTCTCTCTCTCTCTTCTTTTTCCTTCTCCCGCTTCCTCTCTTCTTCTCTCTCCTCCACGACCCTCACGGGTTTTGAGCGCCGCTCCGCCGCCCGCTTTTTTGCGAGGCGTGCGCCTGCGAGAGAACCGGCGATGGAGAAGAGGGGCGCCTGGACGATGAGAAAAAGGGAGATAAGAAACAACACAACGGAGAGGAGGAGACTCCCGAAGTAGCTGAAGGCGTGGAGGAGTCCCCTTTCGAGGATCACCCCGGTGAGGCCTGAGAAGGCTATGGGCTCGCCCCTGATGTGCGTCCGCCCTACCGTGATCTCAAGCAGCGCCGACAGCGACAAAAAGAAAAGGACGAAGCCGGCGCAGAGCAGGTCCATATGGCCGGCGCTTTTCTTGCTCAGGAAGAGCATGGAAAAGAAGAGGATGAAGACGCACGCGACGTAGCTCATCCAGCCGAAGAGCTGGATCAGGAAGTCCGAGATGTAAGAACCGGCCCTCCCGCAAAAGTTCATCACGGCCTCGGACGTGGCGCTGTTGGGCGAGGGGTCGAAGGGGTTGTACGAGAGGAGGCTGACGAAGACAAAGAGAAAGAGACCGAGCAGCGCGACGCCGATGATCTCTTTCTTCAGCGCGTCGGACATTGCGTCAACCCCTCGATTGCATTGCGGACCTCTTCCATGAGCCGTGCCCTATAGGATAAACCTTTTCCCTCCGTCGGTATAGGTTTTCCTATCCGCACAGTCACGCGCCCCTTCTTTAGGGCAACGGCGCTGCCGGGCGGCTGCAGGGGGTTGGTCCCGATGACGGCAACGGGCGCGATCGGCGCTCCCGCGCGGATAGCGAGGGAGAACGCGCCCTTCATGAAGGGAAGAAGGTTCCCGTCCCGGCTCCTCGTCCCCTCGGGAAAGATAAGCACGGACGTTCCGCCTTTGATCTTAGCCGCCGCTTCCTCGAGGGCCTTCAGGGCCTCCCGGGGGTTTTTCCTGTCGATATCGACGTAGCCCGCTTTCTTTATGGCCCGGCCAAAGACGGGTATGCGAAAAAGCTCCCGTTTTGCGACAAACTTGAAGGGGACCGGCAGGCTTGCCAGGAGCACTTCTATGTCGAGGGCGCTCTGGTGGTTCGACATGAAAAGATAGGGGGGCGCGGCAATCTGCTCCCCGCCTTCGACGGAGACGGAGACGCCGGCCGCCCAGAGCACGGTGTGCGCCCATAGGCGCGCTATCCCATCGACGCGCCGACCTTTCGGGTCAAAGGGCGCGATCGCGAAGGCTGCGCCCGAGAGGAACAGGGTGGCGCACACCAGGTTCAGGAATGAAAGGACGCGCCTCATCTAAGCTTCTTTCTCTAAGGCCGCGATGATCTCCTCCACCTCCGTCCTGATCGCCGGGTCGATATCATAGGGGGAGACGCCCAGCTTGTCCGCCTCGATCACCTTCTCGTTATAACGCATGACCCCGAGGAGCGCCAGTTCGGGGAGGCACTCCCGGACCATGGCGATATCCGCCTCACCGGCCGCCTTGTTCACGACCGCGTAAACCCGCTTTATTCCCAGGTCGGCCGCCAGAATCTTTTACCTGCCGCGCCGTCTGGAGGCTGCGCCTGCCCGGCTCAACGACGACGATGAGGGCGTCCATGTATGCCGTTGTGCCCCGTCCGAGGTGCTCCAGGCCCGCTTCCATGTCGACGATGAGGTACTCTTCTCTCTCGATGAACACATGGGCGAGCAGGCTTTTCAGGACGACGTTTTCAGGACAGAAGCAGCCGCCTCCGCCCTGGGGGATCGTCCCGAGGACCATCAGCTTCACGCCGTCCCGCTCCAGGGAAAACCGGTCGGGAAGGTCCTCGACCTGGGGGTTCAGCTTGAAATACGCGCCGTAAGCGCCTTTAGTCGCGCCCGTCCGCTCTTCTATCAACTCCCTCATGCCGGCGAGGGGCTTCAGGTTTTTCAGCTCCTCCTGGGGAATGCCGACGGCAGACGCGAGGTTGGCGTCAGGGTCGGCGTCGATGGCGAGGACCTTGTGGCCGGCCGCGGCGAGGACGCGGGCCATTACGCCGGCGAGGGTCGTCTTTCCTACGCCGCCTTTTCCGGATATCGCTACTTTCATTCTCTCACTTCTTTCGTTATTTATTAAACTTCACAACAAAAACCTATCATTCGGCCCCGTCGGCGTCAAGCCCCGGGTTGGAGGGCGTATTGGAGGAGCTGCCTTTCTTCCGGGGTGGCGAGGACGATCAGGCGCATCTGCGGCGCCAGCTTCAGGGTCGGTGGCGGGTTGTATATCCATTCGCCCTGACCGCTCCTAACGGCGAGGAGAAGAATGTTCCCCATGCTCGAAAGCTCCAGGGCCTCTACCTCCCGCCCCGCGTACGCCGACTCCGCGGACACCATGACCTCTTCCACCCTCAGGGCCTGTTCCTTGTCGTCGTGCATCGACTGCAGGAAATCGGTCACATGGGGCCTCGTCATCTCTGCGGCCATCCGCAAGCCCCCGATGTAATTGAGGGCAACGACCGCATCGGCGCCCGCCCGTTTTATCTTGTCGATGTTCTTGGTGTCGTTGCACCGGCATACCACCCGCAGGGAAGGGTTCAACTGTTTGGCGGTCAGGGCGATCACAATGTTGTCGTTGTCCGAGTTCGTCGTGGCGAAAAGGCCTTTCGCCTCTTTCGCCATCGCCTTTTCGAGCACCTCGTTCTCGGTCGCGTCCCCCAGGAGCTCGGGGATGTCCATATTGCGCTCTTTCAGGAGACCAAACTGGGCCGGGTTGGAATCGACTGCGATCTGCGGCCTCTTCGTCTCGTGCAGCTCGTGGACGATGTAAAGGCCCACCATGCCGATGCCGCAGACGATGTAATGGTCCTTCATCTTCTGGATGCGCTTCTCCATGCTTCTCCTCCTGAAAACCCTCCTCACTTCGCCCTCGACCATGTACGCCGCGAGGGCGGTGAACAAATAAAAGATGACGCCCACGCTGAGAAAAAGGTAAACAACGGTGAACACCTTTCCCGCCGTGCTGCTGCCCGCCCCGACGAAATCCTCGTAGCCGACCGTGGTAATGGTGATCGCCGTCATGTACAGGGCGTCGAGCCAGGAGGTTTTTTCAACCCCGATCAGCTTGTATCCAATGGTCCCGATGCCGATAATGGCGATGATGATAAGGACGATGCGTTTGAGGCGGGCGGCGATATCCGTTCTCATGGGGGTCGCGGATTAGTATACCACAGAGCATTTTGCAAAATTAAGTACGACCGAGCAGGCGGCCCCCTGAGACGGCCCTCAAACCGAACTATTTCTGCAAAATGCTCTGCCGGCGGCCGGAGGGGGGACGGCGGCGAAACATAGGGTCAATCGTCGACTCGCGCCGCCGGGCTGCCTTATCCTCTTTTGCGCGCAGCGCGAGCAACATGCCGACAAAAAAGCAGAAGAGCATGCCCCAGGTGATGTACGTGATTTCCATTCGTTCCTCTTCTTTCGACTATTTAAAGATGAAAAATCCGTCTTAACGGCTTCGTCTGCGTTCTTTCTCGTGTGACCATCAGATTATCAGAGGCGTGTTGCGCGATTATGAAGGAAATGATAAAAAGGAGTAAATATTGCGGCGCGCATGGCAAAGGCCCTACCCCGGCGCGCCGATTCTCGCCGCGACAGCGTCGATGAAGCCCTCGGTGGTAGAGGCGGCGGCCGGCTTACTCTCCATAAGGGCGATCAGGTCTTTGGTGACAATGCCCGCCTCGATGCAATCGATGACCGCCTTTTCCAGCTTTTCCCCAAAGGCGCGCACCTCGCCCGACCCGTCTAACTCGCCGCGCTTCTTGAGCGCTCCGGTCCAGGCAAAGATGGACGCCGTCGGGTTCGTGCTCGTCGGGTTCCCTTTGAGGTGCTCTAAATAATGTCGGCGCACCGTGCCGTGGGCGGCCTCGAATTCGTACAGCCCGTCCGGGGAGACGAGGACGGACGTCATCATGCCGAGTGAGCCGAACCCGGCCGCGAGCACATCGGAGAAGAGGTCGCCGTCATAGTTGCTGAGCGCCCAAAGTATGCCCCCTTCCTGCTTCATTATCTGCGCCGCGGCGTCGTCGGTGAGCAGATAACGGTACGCAACCCCGGCCCTGTCGAGGTCCGATCTGCGACGGGCCACTTCCCGGTCGAAGATCTCCTTGAAACAGGCGTGATATGTCTTGCTGATCGTGTCTTTCATGGAGAACCAGAGTTCCGAGCGCTCCTCGATCGCGCAAACGATGCAGGACGCCGCGAAGGAGCGGATCGATTCTTCCAGGTTATGGATGGCCATGACCACGCCGGGGGTTTTGAACTCATGCACGAGGGCCCTCATCTCCTGCCCGTCCCGAGCGGTGTAGACCAGCTCCACCTTCCCCGGCCGGTTTATCGTCATCTCCACTGCCGCGTAGATGTCGCCGTAGGCGTGGCGTCCGATGATGATGGGCCGTTTCCAGTTGCGGACTGCCGGCAGAATGTTCCCGACCATGATAGGCTTGCGGAAAACCGTGCCGTCGAGGGCCGAGCGGATCGTCGCGTTCGGAGACGGCCACGCCTTCTTGAGCCCGTATTCCTCCACCCGCGCCGCATCGGGCGTGATGGTGGCGCACTTTACGCCCACGCCGTAATGCCTGACGGCATTGGCCGCCTGCATGGTGACCGCGTCCTCCGTCTCATCGCGCCTCTTCAGCCCCAGATCGTAGTACTTGAGGTCGATATCAAGAAAGGGGAAGATCAGCTTCTGTTTGATCATCGCCCACATGACGCGGGCCATCTCATCGCCGTCCATCTCCACGAGCGGGTTCTTTACCTTAATCCTGGCCATCGGTCCTCGCTGCTTTTTTAGGGTCGCGTGTTTCCCATGCTTTCCGTCTTTTTTCTTTTTCTCCGGATGGTCGGACGACGGCTCGTTCGGAATCGCGATGCAAGGTGATATATACAACTGTAAGCCTCCGTTGTCAACGGCCATGGGGTATGTTTTTTGCATATTTTGTTTTTTCCTTGACAAGTAAATCACCCCTATGCCACATTACGGTATGACGTCATATGGCTCGGACTCATTATCGCCTGTTTTAAAGGACGGGACGGTTAATGGAGCGACTCAACAAGATAAATCTTTCTGAAGCAATCTACAGGCAACTTCTCCTCATGATCGATAGAGGCGAGATCAAGCCGGGAGACAAACTGCCTCCGGAACCGGAGCTCTGCGAACGTCTCGGCGCAAGCCGCACCGCGATCCGAGAAGGCATCAAACGGCTTGCAGGGATCAACGTAGTCGCTATCGTTCCGGGTCGCGGCACGTACGTCCATGCCGACCCCGACATTATGGTCGACAGCGCTTCCCTGAATATAACGCTGGATAGGGAGGTCGTCAAAAACATCTACGAGGTGCGCATAATACTGGATGGGGGCATCGCCAAGCACGCGGCGATCAGGGCCGCAGAAAAGGACCTGGAGGCCATCGAGACGGCCCTGGACAAGATGAGACGCTCTATCGATTCGGCCGACCCGGATCTGAATCTGTCGCTCAGGGGGGACGAAGAATTTCATCTTGCCATCTGCGAAGCGGCCCACAACAAGCTTCTGCAAAAAATAGCATGGCCCATCATAAACCACGGGATGCTGAGGAATTGGAGAAACGCCGAACCGAGCCGCACAATCATCTCTTCCGCCCTCAAAGGGCACGAGCGGATTGCGGCAGCGATCAGGCGGAAGGACGCACAGGCGGCGGTTGCCGCAATGGAACTGCACCTGAAGGTAATTTTCGAGATGCTGAGCGCCGCGCAAAAGCCCTCGAGGTTGTGCCGATAAGGACGATTCGTCTCGGGCGAGGAACCCTTCGCGATTGGTCTTTTCGAACATGAGTGCATCGGGGGCGAATCGATGAGCAACATCGCAACCGGCGGCTTACTCTCCAGTGCAAATTCTTATTGACAATACAGGGATTATGGCTTATATCAAAGGGTAAGGCGGTGTAGCTCAGATGGTTAGAGCATGCGGCTCATATCCGCAGTGTCCGGGGTTCAATTCCCTGCACCGCCATATTGATAGATGTTTTTATTCCCGATAGATTTGCCAAATCCTGAGGAGAGGTGAAGGCCATGACAAAAGCAGATTTAATTGCCAGTGTTGCATCTGACGCCGGGCTCAAGAAATCGGTCGCGGAAAAGGTTCTCAACTCTTTTATGGAAAACATCCAAAAGGCTCTCAAGAATGGAGACAAGATCACACTGACAGGCTTCGGTACGTTTCAGTGCAGCGAAAGGGCCTCCAGGACAGGGAGGAACCCGAGAACGGGGCAGGAGATCAAGATACCCTCTTGCAGCGTGCCGAAATTCAAACCGGGCAATAAGCTCAGGGAGGCGCTAAAATAAGAGCTTCACGGAGGAAAGGGTCTTTTTTAGTCCCTTTCCTCATGGTGCTCATAGCCGCCCTTATCTGGCCGCACTCTGTCCACGGCGCCCAGCAAAAGGCAAAACGCCAGGCGGCGGCGCCTGCCTCTCCTTCCTCGGCGCCGGTCGAGGTGACCGATCTGAACCTGCTGGAATCCTTTAAGGCCGGCCAGGATCAATTGAACAAGGGGAGGACCGACGACGCCCTGAGGATTTTTCACGCGATCTACAGCTACGCCGGCGACTCTCTGAAGCTCATGGCGTGCGTCCGGGAAGCGTACGAAAAGGCGCAGAATGATCCGAGCGTGGCGCAGAACCAGAAGGAAACGCTCTACCTGAGGCTGCAGCGCATCTCGGCGTTGTCCGCAGGCTACACAAAGCTGAAAGGAGAATCGGCCTATAACCTGGGCCTCGCCTACTCGAAAAAGGGGAATGCGGCGCAAGCCAGAGGATATCTGCTCGAAGCGTGCCGGGCCACGCCGTTCTCGCTCGATCCGGACTCGGTGTGGATGAAGTCGAAAAACCTCTTCCTCAGCATCTCCAATCTCGATGGAGAGTTTTGACGCTTACGGCTGCGGCTCATGACCCCCTCGACGAAAAAGGCGGTTCGCCATTGCCTTGCATGATTAGGCACGGCCGGAAACGCAGATCGCCGGTCGCGCAACCGGAGGCATGATCCCCGCATCGCCGGGGGGAGAAGCCGGCTCGATTCCCGGAAGAAACAGACGAAATGCAGATCCTTATCAAAGCGGCGCTTAGCCTTTTCATTATTTTCTCCGCAGCGGCCGTCGCCAAAAGGTTCCCTTCCGCAGCAGGCCTGGTCGCCGTCATGCCCCTGGCCGGCGCCCTCGTCCTGGTGTGGGTCTACATAGACAACAAAGGCGACAGCGACACCATGCGAGCCTTCTCGAAAGGCGCCGTTTGGGGCGTCCTGCCCAGCATCGCGTTCTATCTCGTTGCATTCCTTTGCTTCAGAAGACAGCTCTCCCTCGCCGTTACCCTTCTCGCAAGCTTCGGCGCCTGGTCCACGGCTGCAATCGTCCATCAATTGGTCCTGGGGTAAGGACACATTTGCCCCCTTTGCTCCTTTTGAAGGAAACAAAATATGTTATGATCAAGAACACTGCGGGAGGCGGCCGGGAAGGTCCGGCGCCTTTGAGCGTGACGCCGTCCGTAAATAAGATAGAAACAAGATCAGAGGAGGCGACGAAGGACTTTAGGGAGGCGGCATGAACAAAAAGCTGATATTGAAGGAGCTCAGCAGGTACAAGATCGACACGTTCGCAGACATCGTTTACAGGAACGCCCTTCTCCGGGGAGATGCAGAGGTCTTTATCGCCAATGAGGAGAGGATCACCTTCAGGCGGTTCAACGAACGGGTGAACAGCCTGGTCCACGGCCTTCATTCACTGGGTCTCGCCAAGGGCGACGGCATCGGCGTCCTTTCCTGGAATTGCCTCGAGTGCGCCGATGCGTCGGGCGCTGCAATGAAGGGAGGCTTCATCGTTTCGCCTTTCAATCCCAGGATGCGCACCGCAGAGCTTGAGTACATCATCAACTATTCTGACGTGAAGGCGCTCTTTGTCGGTCCGGAGCTCGTCGAAGAGGCGGAGAGGCTGCGGCCTCGCCTCCCGCAGGTCAGGCATTACATCTCCCTGGAAGGGGAGGCGGCCGGCATGCGCTCGCTCAGGGGCATGCTCGACGACTTCCCGGTTGACGAGCCCGGCGTCGACATAGCAGAAGACGACCTTTTCATCATCTTCTACACGAGCGGGACCACCGGCGTGCCGCGCGGCGCGGTCTACAGCCACGCACGCAAAATTAGAGACGCCAGGAACAAAGCCTTGCAGATGGGTCTGAACCCAAACTGCAAGCACGTGATGATGCTGCCCCTCTTCCACGTCGGGGGCTGGTCGCATTTCTGGGCGTTTTTCTATGCGGGCGCAAGCAACGTGATCATGCCGAAGGGCGGCTACAATCCTCTGGAAACCTTACGGACCATTCAGGATGAGAAGGCAACCGACATCCATATCGTGCCCACTCACCTCGTAGGCATGCTCTCCACTCCCGACATAGGGCGCTACGACCTTTCAAGCTTGCAAAGGATGTGGTACGCGGCCTCGCCTATGCCGACCGAATTGCTCCGTAAAGGCATTGCGACTTTTGGAGAGATATTTGCCCAGGGCTACGGGCAGTCGGAGTCCGGTCCCGACATCGCCATCCTCACGAAAGAAGCGCACAAGGTCCTGGAAAAGGGCCCTGAAGAGCAGAAGATATTGGCGTCTGCAGGCCAGCCGTGCCTTGGCGTGCACGTAAGGGTCGTGGACGACGATGAGAACGACGTCGAGCCGGGCGCGCTGGGAGAGATAGTGGTCAGAAGCAAATCGATAATGGTCGGGTACTGGAAAATGCCCGACGAAACCGCAAGGACGATCGTCGATGGTTGGCTGCACACCGGCGATATGGGACATTACGACGAGAACGGCTTCATCTACATCGTCGACCGGAAGAAGGACCTTATCATCACGGGCGGGGAGAATGTCTATCCGAGAGAGGTAGAAGAGACGCTCTACCGCCATCCCTCGGTGCTGGAAGCGACAGTCGTCGGGGTTCCCGACGAAAAATGGGTCGAGCGGGTCCATGCGGTTATTGTGCTCAAGGAAGGCCAGAAGGTTTCCGGGGAAGACATAACCGCTTTTTGCAAAAAGCACCTCGCCGGATACAAGGCGCCGAGGTCTGTGGAATTCGTCGAAGCCCTGCCGAAAAACCCCCAGGGGAAAATCCTGAAAAGGGAGATCCGGGAAAAGTACTGGCAAGGGAAGACGAGGAGGGTATAAAAGGCTAGGCTCGGTTTATCCGTCCGTCCTTCATCTCGTAGACCCCGATATCCTCCTTCAGGCCCTGAAAAAGGGCGGCCGTTTCCGGGTGGCAGGTAAAATAGACGACCTGATGAGTCTGCGCGAGGGCGAGGATGGCGGATGCAGCCTGTGCGGCGCGGGTCTTGTCGAAGTTGACGAGTATCTCATCCATGACGACGGGCAGGGTCTCGCCGCCGGCAGTGAAATTCGTTATGTACCCGAAGCGGAGCGCGAGATAAAGCTGCTCGGCGGTCCCCCTGCTCAGTTGCTCCGGCCTCTTCGTCCGGCCTTCCCTGGAGACGACCTCGAGCGTATCCTCGCCGATAGGCGCGATGATCTTCTCGTACCTGCCCCCTGTGATGAGCCTGAAAAAACCGGCTGCGTCGCTTATCACCTTCGGCTGCCGCTCCTCCTGGAAGCGCTTCCTCGCTTCCGCGAGCAGGCGGCGCGCGATTGCGTAACTCCCCCACAAGTAAGCCTGAAGACGAATTTCCTCGATGATCTTTTCCTCATCGAGCCTGAATCTCGATATGGCGTCCGCCGACGCCAGGGACTCCATTTCGCGGCTCAACCGCGCCTTTTCGTCGTATGCCTGATGCAGTTTTTCGTCGATGTCGGCGAGCCGGCTCGCCAACTCATCGCTCCGTGTCTTCAGCTCGTCTTTGTTGCAGCGGCCGAGCTCTTCCGGAGAGCGCGGAAGCGTCCTCAGCCCCCGAGAGCTTCCTTATGTTGCTTTCCGTCTTCTCCGCCTCGGCCAGAAGACGGCGCCTCTTTTCATAAAGGTCGGCCCGTATGCGGAATTCATCCCCGGAAACCGCTCCTCCCTCGGACAAAAGGCAGGCCAGCTCCTCCCTTGAAGCCGCAAGCTCCTGTTTCTGCCGATCCATCCTGAAGGCGATGTCGTCAAGGTTTTTTTGCAGACCCTCTTTCCTCGTTCTCGCGGTCTTTGCCTCCTCGAGGTCTTGCTCCAGCGCTTCAACGGCAGACGGCAGCCTCTCGTCCGGGGCCGTTGCCCTGCCCAGTCTTTCTAAGAGATTGCGCGCCGACTCCCGATACTGCCGCACGCTCCTTTCACAAATCTTTAGCCGGGCCGTCAGATTGTCCCTCCCGTCGATCATGCGCACAGCCTCGTCCGTCTTGTGCACCGCCTCCATCGCCGTGGATGGGGATAGAGTCCCGTCGAAGCCCGCGGCAAGAAGCCAGCCGCGCCATGCTCCGGCCCCTTTTTCTTCATCCCCGACCGCCTTGTCCCGCAATGCTTCAGCCTCATCCAGCGCCTTGTCCGCGGCGGTCGCCCTTTCGGACCTGTCCTTCAGCCGGCCTTCCGCGCTTGCCCTTTCATGGAGGCCTTCCGAGATCTCCCGGTCTCGCTTCAGAAGCTCGTCCACTGGGGCAGGACGACCGCAGGGTCGCGCTCCTGCACGTCGCCCATCGAGGCCGCGCCGGCCGCGATTGAGAGGTAGGCGGCCCGACGCCTCTTCAGGCCCCCGATCCGCTCTTCAAGCTCCGCCAGCGCCTTGATCCGGCCCCTGACGTTCTCCACAACGGCGAAGACCTGCCTGACGCTCCTCGTCGTCATATGCGGCGCCAGCCGCAAACGGAGCAGATAGGCTTCCCACTCCTGCCGCGCCGAGGCGAGGCGCGCCCCTTCCGCCTCCCTCTTTTTCTCCCATTCTTCCACGGCCTTGGAAGCCTTTTCGGCCCTCTCCTCCCACATCTTCCGCTCTTCGAGCAGACCCGACAGCTTCTCGGCCCGTTTCATCTCCTCATCGGCCCGGACTTCCCCGAGATCGAGGTCCTCGGACGCCGGCTGCCCAGCCATGCCGAGGCGACGGGTGAGATCTTCGATCTTCCGATCGACCGCTCTGCGTGCGCCTTCCGCCTCTTCCAGGACGGATGCGGCCGCGGATATCCTCAGATCGAGCTGCGCGACCCGCGAACCCGCGTCGCCTCGGGCCGACGAAGCCTTGGACGCCCGGCGCGAGAAGAGCAAGCCGGCGATGCCCGCAACGAGAAAAACGACGGCAAGGACATATCCCGCGCCGATGCCCCGGCCGAGGGAAATGAGGAGGATCACGACCCCAATGAGGACGGCGGCAAGAGACGAGAGCCTCGCGGCCTTGTGCGGTCTCGGCGCGAGGCCGGCGACGCAGCGCCTCTTCTCTTCCTCTTTGTCCGCAAGCAGCTCTCTCTCGTAGTCGATCTTCAGGGAGAGCTTTTCGCGCATCGCCGCGAGGGCCCTTAAAGCCCTCAAGGACTCCTTGCGGGAAGCTCAGTTCCTCGAGTCCGCGAGAGACAGGCGCGATCTTTTCGATCTCACGGGTCTTCCGGTCGACCATCTCGCATGCGTCCTGCCGCTCACGATCCGCTGCTCCGATCCTTCCTTCCGCTTTTTCGATTTCTCCCTCGATATCGGCGCACGTGCGCTCGAATGTTTCGACTTTCTCGCGCGCTCCCAGGGAACAATCGAACGACGCGACGTCTTGCTCGTCCCAGGCCGCGCCGATCTCCAGGATCGCCTCTCTCAGCCTTTCTTTCTCCCTGTCCCGATCTTTTCGAAGGGCCGGCAGCTCGGCGACGGTCCAGGCAAACTGGTCTCTCCCCTTCCGGAGCGCCTCGATAGTCTCCTCGTCCGCCTCTCTTGCCGCCGCGGGCATTCTTTCCACCTCCTTTTTTGCCTCCTCCTCTTCCCTCGCCGCGGCCTCAAAGGCCTTCCGCCTTTCGGCAACGCTGTTTTCGGCGTGGACCCGCGCCGATTTCAGGCCGTCGAGGACCTGGCGCCGCCTTTCTATTTCTTCTCTGGCAAAAAGCGACCTGTCGAGAGTGCGCAGCTTTTCCTCCGTCCAGTCTCTGCCCAGCTCCGACAGGGCGGTGGCGATGCCCTTATCGGCGGCTTCGATGCGCTGTCTCAGGGGGACTATGGCGCCGAGGTCTTCGACGTAGGCTGCCTTCCCGGAGATCAGCTCGCGCACGACTTCCGACTGTTCGAGGAGGTCTTCATCCGAGTGAGTGCGCTTGAGCCTCCCTGAGCGTCTCGTCACGGTCGCCTCTTAAGGCGTCGAGGGCGGCTTCTTTCGCCTCGATCTTCTCGGTCAGCCGGTCGAGACGGTCAACGCCTCTTGCGGGGAAATTCTCTATCTTGAGGGGAAGGTCCGCCAGGTCCCGTTCCATGGCCCTGAGGAGGAGCGCGTCGTCCCATGCCTTGAGGGAAACGTCGACCTGCTCCTTCTGCCGGTTCAAAGAGCGCACGGCCGACCTGCACGCTTCTATGTCGTCCGTTTTCCGGCGCAGCCCCTCGTATGCCTCATCGTATCTCTTCAGCTCCTGGCGGGCTTCGCGGAGCTTCTCCCGGACCTCCTCGAGATCGCGCAGCTTCCGGTTGAGCTCCGGGTTCCTGCCGCCCGGCTTGAAGAGCTCATCGAGCTTCTTGTTTATGCCTAGTCGTCGCCGCGGACAAATCAAGCGCGCCCGTGCCCATGCCCGCCCCGTAAAGGGCCGATTTCACGGCATCGTTCTCCAGGGTCTTCAGGCTCTGGAGCTCGCTCAGGCTGAAGGCGTAGACGTTCCGGTAAAGCTCGGGCGTCGCGCCGCCGAGCAGGTCGCGCAGGGCTTCTTCACCCGCTTTCCTGCCGTCGCAGTACGCTAAGCTCACGAGGCCGCCTTTCCTGCCCGCCTTTCTTTCTAGCGAAGATCTCGCCGAACCGCTCGGTCACGAAGGCGATACGGCCGCCGAGGGCGCCTCCTGCCAGCGGCGGGTACTCGTTGTCCTTCGACCTTCTGTCCCTGAACCCGAACAACATGTCCCGTATGAACCCAAGACACGTCGATTTGCCCGCCTCATTGTCGCCCGAGAAGAGGATGAAGCCGCCGGGAAGGTCCTCCAGGGACAGGTTGTGGAACATGCCGAAGCCGTCCACGAAGAGCGAGGAGATCCTCATTCGGATGCCTCCAGGGCGTCGATGCAGATCAGCTCTGCCATTTCCACCATCCGGCGGACCTCGTCGTCCGTAAAGCCGTCGACGGCCGTGCGGATCGCCCTGTTTGCAAGGAGGTCCGAGAGCTCTCTTTGGCGCGCCCTCGACGGTTCGTCAGCCAGCTCGCCGGCTATAGTGAGGACCTGGGCAAGGAAATCGCCGCCTTTGCGCCGCTCCTCCACGTCGATCTCCGGACGGCAGCGGAAGTCGATCCCCTGCACCCATACAAACTGGTCCTCCCCCGCAAGGGACTCCTGGCTGCGCTCCCGCAGCTCTCCGACGGCATCCTCCCTGCGCAGCTCATGGTAGAGCGGTCCCCTCCCTCTCAGGGCAACCCGGCAGATCACCGCCCTGCCGTCCGCCTGCCGGATGATGCCCTGGAGTCCCGCCTGCAGATCGAGGCAGAGGCGGTCGAGGCTAAGAACGCCATCGATGGGAACATCGATTTCGGTCCAGCGGACCGCGTCGAGGGCGCAGAACTCCACCTTCGCGACCCGTCCGTCCTCAACCGTCACGACGTGGCAGCCTCTCTTGCCCTTCTCGTGAAAGCTCCTGCCTTGCGTGTTGCCCGGGTAGACGACCATCGGCGCCCCTTCCAGGAGACCCTTCTCATGAACGTGGCCCAGGGCCCAGTAGTCGAATTCCGTCTCGACGAGCTCGCTCAGTTGGCAGGGGGCATAGGGGTCGTGACCCGTGTTCGGCCCGACCGTGCAATGGAGCAGGCCGATGTGGAAGGGTTCCGATTCACGTCTTCTGAACCTCTTCGCCAGGTTCTCGGTCTCGTTTTTCCTCGCGTGGCTGATGCCGGAGATGACCGCCACGGTCGCCCCTTCCCTTTCAAAAGACGCCGACTCCACGCCGCGGCAGCCGAATATGCGGACCCTGGCGGGCCACTCGATTGACGCGGACCGGCTGTCGTAGGGGTCGTGGTTGCCGTGGACCACGTAGGTCGCGATGTTCTTCCCGGCGAGCCGCGCGAGGCCGTCGCGGAACCTGAGCTGGGCGCGAAGGCTCCTGTCCTCCCCGTCGTAGATGTCCCCGGCCACAAGAAGAAACTGGACCTCCCTCTCGATGCAGAGGTCGATGAGGGCGTCGAAGGCATGAAAGGTCGCGGAGCGCAAGCGGTCCGCCATCGCGGGGTTCTTTGCCGTGACCCCCTTGAAGGGACTGTCGAGGTGAAGGTCTGCAACGTGCACAAAGGAGAAGGATCGGCTCATAACCCTGACCAGCTTTTATCAGCATCGGAGGCAATTGTCAACACCGGGTAAAGATCGACCCCCAGGGCGAACGCATTTGGAATCTTGTCGTCCTTCTCAGGTGTGAATTGGAACAATCCGCCATTTTTTGCTTGACATAATAGATAAAGGGGCCTATATTTTTCGGAGATGTTAACCGAAGGAGTGGATGGCGTAATGGAAGATGACCCTGGCGGTCATTTGCAGTTCGGTTGGAGCGGCAGAATCGCTTCGGCTTTGGGGCGGCGTCAGGTCCGCTGATCTTTTCGACCTCCCCCTGAGCCGCAGCGGTTCCGGGGGAAGGCTCTCTCGCAAGTTTCTTTGAACCTCCTTTCCCGGTAAGTTCCAGCCACACAAAACAATGATCCATGTTGCAGCCATAGCTTTGCCGTATGGCAGGCTTCGTGCTGCGTCAGACAATCCGCGGACGAGCACTCCCGACGCCGGAAGCTCGCATGCCTAAAGGAGGCGCCGCCATGACCTACTACATCCACCATATTCCGGGAAGGCTCAGGATCAAGGCGATGGCGGTCTTTCTTTTCTTCCTCTCGACCGGCGCTCTCTATGCCGGAGACGACGACACCGGACAAAAGCCGACCTGGCTCCCCCAGCTCCTGGGCGCCCAGTTTACTGCAATCTATCAGAACGCACCCGGCTTCCATAGCCCTTACACGGGACAGGACAGTCTTGTCTTCGACCATAGCTTTAAGCAGGAGGCGACCCAGAGCTACGGCGTCTACCTCGGCTCGCAGGTAACAAAGTCTTTGCAGTTGTACGCCGATTTCGAGATGTTACGGGGGACCGGCCCGAGCAAGGGCCTGGGCCTCGGGGGCTACGTGAACGGGGACGTCATCCGGGCGGGACCGGCCGACCTCGGAAGCCGGTCCCTACCTTGCCCGCCTCTTCGGCCGCTACCTTATCCCCTTGTCGGGGCAGATGGGCGAACCGGGAAAGCGGAACATGGACCAACTGCCGGGAGCCGAACCGGCGGACCGGATAGAGATAAAGGCCGGGAAACTATCCGCCGCGGACGACTTCGACCTGAACGGCTACGCGAACAATCAGCGGAGTCAGTTCCTCAATTACGCCTTTCTTTACAATCCGGCATGGGACTACGCGTCCGACACGAGGGGCTATTCCATCGGCGCCTCCATTGCGATCGTTCATCCCTCCTGGAGACTAATCTTCGGCAGCTACCAGGTGCCGACGACGAGCAACGGCTACATTCTCGACAGCCAGATCTACCATGCCCGGGGGGACAATCTGGGGCTCCACCATGAAACCTACCGGTCTAGGACCGTCATCCGACTGCTTGCCTTCCGCAACGAGGGGCGCATGGGCGACTACCGGGACGCGATGGCCATAGGCGCTGCGACAAACAGCGTACCCGACGTCCAGGCCGACGAGCAGCCGGGACGCAAGAAATACGGCTTCGGCGTCAACATCGAGCAGCCCCTCGCAAACGACGGCGAGACAGGCCTCTTCGCGCGCCTGGGCTGGGCGAACGGCGCCGAATTCCACCTGGTCGTATGCCGAGGTTGACCGCACCGCGTCGATCGGCCTCCAGGTGAGCGGAGGCAACTGGGGACGCAGCGATGACCGTTTCGGCATCGCCGTTGCGGCCGACGGGCTCACTGGCTCGCACCGGCGCTACCTCGCGGAAGGGGGCATCGGCATGGTCATAGGGGACGGCGCGCTCGACTACGGATTGGAGGAGATATTCGAGGCATATTACAGGATCCAGCTCGGCCGCTTTGTGCACCTCAGTCCCGATTTCCAGTATATAGAAAACCCCGGCTACAACCGCGACCGGGGACCTGTGAAGGTCTACGGCATCCGGTTGAGGGTCTATTATTGAGAGCGGTCTCCTCATCCTGAGTGCAACCCCGGACGTAGAGATGTCCAGGGCCGTGAAATTCTCTTTACTGTCGTTAAGGCGCTATATTATTCTTCTGATACCCCTCTCAACATATAAGTTTGTCGCGTTGCTGAAATGAGGGGAGGCAAAAACGAGCGCCTGCGCCGTGAGCATTGGAATAACCGGAGGCGAGGGGAGACATGGAACAAGCCAAGACTGAGAATGCCGAAAAGAGGCGGGTGACTCTCCTTTCCCTGGCCACCGCTATAGTTCTCATCATTATTAAGGTCGCCGTGGGGTTGAAGACAGGATACCTCACGCTTATTACTGAGGCAGTCCACTCGATGCTCGACGCCCTGGTGACGGTCATCACTTTTTTTTCCATCCGTTACGCCGAGCGGCCTGCCGACAGCGATCACCCTTACGGGCATGAGAAGGCGGAGAACCTCGCAGCCTTCGCCGAATGCATGCTCCTCTTCGTCGCCCTCGGCCTTATCGTGGACCAGTTGGTCAGGCGACTCTTCTTCGAGACGCCCCACCTGGCGCCCAGCCTTTGGCCGGTGATCGTGCTCGTCATATCGATGATTTTCGACCTGAACCGCGCTCACGCCCTGAAGAAGGTCGCACGCGCCTATAAGAGCCCCGCCATCGAGGCAGATGCCGTACATTTCAGCGCCGACCTGATGACATCCGGGATCGCCCTTTGCGGCATGGGCCTCGCCTACATCCTTTCTAAATTCATCGATTCCGCGTCCTGGTTTGTCGATATCGCCACCACGGGCGTGGTTATCCTTACCGTCGCCCGCATGGTCCTCCGCATTCTCCTCCGCTCCTCGCAGGTCCTCCTCGATAGAACAGCCCCTGGGCAGCGGGAGCTCATACGCAGGGTCGTTTCCCGGATCCCGGACGTGATCGGGGTAGAGGCCATCCGCACGAGAGAGGCGGGCAAGAAGACTTTCGTCGAGCTAACCCTTGCCGTCGACCGCAACCTCACGGTCGAATCGAGCTGCCGCATACAGCAATCGGCAGAAGCAGCAATAAAGCGGCATGTGGACAATGCCGACGTGGTCCTCCAACTGAGACCGGAGGCGAAGGCGCCAGAGGATATTGTCGAGAGGGTGCGCGCAATCGGCGCCAGGCACGGCCACAACATTCATCACATTACCGTTCACGATATACGCAGCGTGCTCCATGTGGACATGGACCTGGAAGTGGATGGGGAGATGAAGCTCGGCGACGCCCACGCGCTCGCCGAGCTGCTCGAGACGAAGATCAAGGAGGACAATCCCCTGATCAGCGAAGTCAACACTCACATCGAGTGGCGCAAGCAGTCGCCCGTGGAGGGCAAGGTCGTCACCGAACGGGATGCTCTAATCCGTATAATTGAAAGGACCGTCAAGGGAAAACAGGGCGTTCTCGACTGCGGGCGCGTAGTGATAGAGGAGGAAGAATCGGGGGATATCGTGATCACCGTGAGCTGCACCATGAGGCCGGAGGAGAAGGGGGCGGATGTGCAGAGGATCTCCGAGGAGATAGAGAGGTCTATCCGGGAGAGCATCAAGGAGTCGAGCCGGGTGGTCGTCCACGTCGAGCCGGAAAGGACCGCCAGAGGGTCGTCTTGCCCCCCGCACGGCGGATGATCGAAGCATCGGGGCCGGCGCCGGAGACATAGCGATTGCTCACGGCGCCCGTCTTTTGGAAATCTGTTGACAGCGTTCCCGATCTGGCGACATAAATACGATGACGGCAGCTCCGAAAAAAGCATCAGTCAACCCGGATGCAGTCATTTGTTTTCGGTTTGCGGCCACGGCGCCGAAAAGCGGGTCGGAGCCGTTAAGGAAAATGCCGGATCATAATGAAAGAAGCGAGGAGGGAAGAATGGCCGGAACGGGGGCAAAGGACGACGACAGACAGATTAAAAGGATCGAGGCGCTGGAGGCTGAGATCGAAACGCTGAAAGCGGAGTTGCGGATGCTGCGGGACATCGAGGAGGTATCGAAACTGCAGAGGATATACGGCTATTATCTTGACAAGAGGTTATGGGATCAGATCATAGATCTCTTTTCCGATGATTGCTCGATAGAGATAGCCGGCGCGGGAGTGTATCTGGGCAAGAAGGGAGCGCGGACCCGTTTCATCGAAATCATGGGCGGTGGAAAAATTGGACTCAAGCCGGGCCAGTTATATAACCACCTTCAACTTCAGGGCGTTGTGAATATAGATCAGGATGGGAAAATGGCGAAAGGGAGGTGGCGGGCCTTGGAAATGATAGGTCGATGGGGGGAAGAGCAGTACTGGGGGGAGGGAACATATGAAAATGAGTATGTGAAAGAGGACGGGAAGTGGAAGTTTAAGAAAATGGTCTTCTACTCGGGTTTGTACGCCTTCTATGAAGATGGTTGGGCAAAGAGCAAGCGCCCCATGACAGGAATCAACAAACAATTCCCGCCTGACCTGCCGCCCAGCACCGACTATCGGCAATATCCGGACCTCTTCATTCCGCCGTTTCACTATAAGAACCCCGTTAGCGGGAAGTGAGCGGCTAAGAGCGATGGAGGCGAGTGGCGTGATGCTCCTGAACCACAAAGATGGAACCAGAAGGGACTGGGTCGTCTTTCTTCATATGGAGATTATAGGCCCGGGCGATGCGAAACGCATCGTGCAATACGCAGAAGATGAAGAGCCGCCGTGTATACCCCGATGGTTCGTGTACTTCAACTGAAATATAGCAAGCTGAAGTCGTTGTATTTTTGTTCCATGGGTTCTTTCAGGATTCCAATTGGATATCGAGAATCTCACGCATCCAGTCGAGAAGCTTGCAGCTTCATGCCGCACTTGTTTTTTTTGGTTCAGCTCCGGCTGTCCAAGAAATGGCTTGACAGAAACCAGTCGCTTTTCATAATGTATACATGATGAAAGAGAATGAGGCTGCCAAAAAGCACAGTCATGAAAAACAACGACGGTTTGCGCGTCGCCCCTGATCTCCTAACGCTGGAGCGGGGGAAAAACGAGCCTCCTCCTCGTCAATGGCCTCGACCTTCGCCCTTTGTATGTGAGAAAGGGAAAAGGATACATCAAGAATTTCCTGGAAGTTGCTTCCCGCCTTGGCAGCTATAGAAAAATCATGCAGGCATTTCCCGACGATGCGGGTCTGCTGGACATGTTGATGGAACACTCCGTCATTGTTCCCGGCAAGCCCTACAATGAGGGCGGCCTTCTCCTGCCGGATGAAGCGCCCGGTTTTCACAATAAGAAAAACATGTCCCTCTATCTTCTCGTCGCTCAATCCTGCAACATGAGCTGCGTCTACTGCCTGAGCGGCAGGAAGACCTACCAGAAAAGCAGGAATCTTATGATGAGAAGGGAGGTGGCGTTCAGGGGCGTTGAACGATGCCTTGACGCGCTAAATCCGCGAGGCTTTCTCGAGATAGTGTTTTTTGGAGGCGAACCCCTTTCGAACTGGCCGCTCGTCAAGGAGATCATACTTCATACAGAAGACTTAAAGAAGAAGCACGAGGGAAAGCTGGTAAAATACCATGTCACCGCCAATCTTTCTCTTCTCCCGGCAGACCTCATAGAATGGGCAAAGAAATACAACGTCACCTTTCTCTGCGACGTCGACGGCCCGCCGGAAATCCACGACAGGTGCAGGCCCTTTAAGAATGGGCGCCCCTCATATGAGATAATAGCGAGCAACGTCAGGCGCCTAGCCGACGCCGGAGTCCACGTGATGTTGCGCACGACCGCGACGTCCCTGAACCATGATCACCTGATAGAAACAACCAGGCTTCACAAGGAGTTGGGCGCCCGTTCGAGCGCCTTTGTGCCCGTCAACCCCTTCAACTCGGACGAAGAGATCCTCGAGGAACGATTGCTGCCGTCGGTGGACAAACTCATGCGGGCAATAGCCGAGATATATGAAAGCAAGCTGTGGAATGAGGCCGATCTCTATCCCTTCAATACCTATGCGCCCCGGCTAATGTCCGGTTCCAAAACCGTACAGGGCTGCGGGGCGCCCTACGGCAATACGCCCGTAATTGATGTCGACGGCGACGTGTACCCGTGCATCTATATTGTCGGGATCAAGAAGTTCTACATGGGCAATATCATGGACGGGACCTTTCCCGATATGAACGTGCTCCAGTCGCTCTACGACCATCTCCACGTCGACAACACCGACGGCTGCAAGTCGTGTGCATGGCGCTATGCCTGCAGCGGCGCCTGCCCCATGGGGCGGCTGATGGTGCTGGACAACCCGGCTGCGAGCCGAAAAACGCGGGCCTACTGCGAAAGGCTGCGATGCGACTACACGAAGAAGATATTTGAGCTGATCCTGTGGGAGAAAGGGCGGAACGCGGCGTCGGGCATCCTGGAGCAAACGGAGCCTGAGACGACGCGGGCGCCGGGTATGATTCTCTGTTGAAGGAGAACATATGAAGCAAAAAAAGAACAGGAAAAAGGCCGGGCCGCAGGCAGAGCCCTGTGAAGGAAAGCCCTGTCGGGGGAGATTCGCAAGAACCTGTTGCCGGGCTGCGATCCTCGCGACCTCCTACCAGATTTTCTCCCTCGGCGTCGGGACTGTGATGGACCACCCGCAACTGCTGGTGCGTCGCGAGCAGGGCAAGACCATCATTGAAAGGGTGGCGTCCGGCGTTTCTTCGAGCCTTGATGAGCCCGTCTATGGATGGTGCCTTTGCGCCCACCTGGGACAGAGCGGGTCCGGCGGGGGCTGCGGCTGCACAGGGTGCACGGGTTGCATGGGTTGCAAGGGATGCACGGGCGGGTGCACCGGCTATACCTCTTACAACGCAGACGTCGAATTTGATAATGCCTTCAACGCCGGAAGATATGCCGAAGCGGAAGAGGCTGCGAGGCGAGCCATCCAGCTTCAGCCTGACGGACCCAACTACAGCCGGCTCGGAAGAGTCCTATACATGGAGAAACGCTACGCGGAGGCGGAAGAAACATTCAAAAGAAGCATCGGCATTGACGCTAACTACGCCAATTCACACCACAACTACGGCTTGACGCTCTGGATGATGGGCCGGCTGGACGAAGCCCTGAGGGAAATAGAAACGTCTATACGGCTTGACGGCCGGCAGGCTGACTACAAGAAGAACCTGGCAGACCTCAGGCAAACGATCCAGAACAAACAGGCCGACGAATTGATTCAGAAGGGGTTCGATTGCTTCAACCGGGGGCAGTATGCCGAGGCGGAAGCGGCGTACAGGAAGTATCTCGAATTAAGGCCCAATGATTCTACGGGATACAACAACCTGGGCCTATCGATCAAGAATCAGAAACGCTACGACGAAGCCTCGAAGATCTACAAAAAGGCCTTGAAGCTCAACCCCAACAACGCAGATGCGCGGGATAACCTTTCATGGATACTGCTTTTTATCAACAAAGACTATGATGGAGGCGCCGCTCTCTATCGGGAGGGCATTAAGCTGAATCCGAACGAGGACCGTTTCCATATAGGCCTTGGGGCTGCCCTCATCCTAAAGAAGGACTACGTCGGCGCGGAAAAGGCGGCCCGCGACTATATGAAGCTCAACCCGAAGAATCCTCGCGCGCATGCGGGTTTGGGCAATGTACTCAATATGCAGGGCCGGACCGCCGAGGCGGAAACGGAGTTGCGCACGGCGCTCAGCATCGACCCGCAGCATGAAGGGGCGAAGAAGACACTGGTAAAAGTGCTTGCCAACAAGGCCGGGGACCTCTACGACAAGGATAAATACTCCGAGGCTGAGACCGCGATGCGCGAGGCGGTCAAGCTGGATCCCGAGAGCGAGGGAGCCCGTGATGAGCTGGGCATCATACTGGCACAACAGGGAAAGCTTGCCGAGGCGGAGGCTGAATATCGCACGGCCGCAAAGCTCGATCCGACCTGGGCTGAGCCATTTGCCAATCTCGGACTGACGCTGAAACGAGAGGGAAAGCTTATCGAGGCGGAAACGGCGTACCGTGCGGCGATCAAGTTGGAGCCTGGAGAAACGAACCACGCGAACAACCTGTCGGACCTCCTTGTAGAGAAAGGCATGGGCCTCCGTGAGCAGGGAAGATTGTCCGAGGCAGAGGCGGCGTTCCGGGAGGCGTTGACCCTCAACAAGTCTTCCATGGCGGCATCCGACTTTTTGGCGTCCATGACGCAAACGAGGGAGCAAGAGCGCAAAGCGAGAGAAGCTCCGGCCGAACCGGCTAAACCGGCAAGTTCCGGGCCTGGGCCCGGTGCTCTGGTCGGCTTCGCCCCGCCGACCACAAAACCGGCGCCGCAGGAGGGTTCAGGCGCCTCGGGGACCATAACCGTCCAGGTCATGAGCGACGGGAAGTACGTGCCCGTTGTCTTCGTCCTGCCGGACCTTGCGAGGACCGGCCCCGTACAGGCGCTGCCCCAGGGGCAGAGCATCAAGGAGAGGGGCGACAAGGCCCAACAGGCTTCCACCGTGGGAAGAGCGAGCGAGGCGGCGCGGGCCGGATTGACACGCTTTCGGGTTACCCGAAAGGCGAAGGCGGCGGCGTTGTCTCGGGGTCGCCGATGACCCGCGCGCGGGAACTTCCGGCCGCACTCATCCAGGACAAGGACTTTCAAGCGCAATTGAAAATACGATCCGCTCTCGTCGAGAAACAGCAGCAACTCCAGATGGAGCGCCGGCAGCTCGAACGAAAGAGAGATGCCGCGACCGACTCGAAGGAGAAAGGCAACCTGGAAATGCAGATATTCGCCAATAAGCAGGAGGAGGATGCGATTCCCGGCAAGATGTGGCAGGTAGAACAGAAAATGGGGGAGATGGTAAGCCGGGCGATCACCGGTTGGTCCGACGGGGAAAACGGTTCTGAACGCCCTTCTCCCCACTAAATCTCCAAGATTACGCCGTATCGGCCAAGGGACTCGAGCGTCCGCATGTTTGCCGTGGTAATCTATCGAAGCCCGCTTTAGCCAGGCCTTTTTGCCTATGTTGCCACCTTTCTACTCACGGCATTCGTTAAGAATTCCGAAAAGTCCGAACGCGCTAGCAGCAGGCGGAAACGTGACGGAGAATAACATACCGTCCCCCTTCTTATTCTCTCTGACTCGGGGCTTGGCGGCCTTTCGTGAGGCATGGCGATGTCGCTTTCCGTTGAGGCGCGCTTCTTCACGGAGTGAAAAATTGTATTTTTTTATAATGAAATGCAAAAAGTGCTTGATTTATAATGGAAGTGCGGACATACTTGCTGTGGATGCTTGTTTGTAAAGGGGTTTATGCAACAGGTGCAGGATATTTGCTTGATGATCGTAGAAACACCTACTCATACCCAAGGAGGCGACAAGAATGAATAAGTCGGAAATTGTGGCAAAGGTAGCGGAAGAAGTCAAGATTTCCAAGGCAGCCGCAGCGAAGGCGCTGGCCGTGATTACGGGTTCCGTTGCTCAGGCGATAAGAGAGGGCGGCAAGGTGGCCCTCATAGGGTTTGGAACATTCTCTGTTGCCGCGAGGAAGGCCAGGAAGGGAAGGAACCCCCGGACCGGCAAGGAGATCAAGATAGCCGCTAAGAAGGTCCCCAAGTTCTCAGCTGGGGCGGCCTTAAAAGCGGCAGCCGCCGGCAAGGCAGTCCCTGCGAAGCCGAAGGCGAAAAAAGCGGCGGTGAAGCCGAAAAAGAAATAACTCGATGCGCCGGGCGGGCCTTTCGGCCCGCCCTTTTCTGCCGGTCGTCGGCAAGACCGGCTAAGCGTCTTTCCAAGGGATCGGCGAGACGCCCATCCTTTATGAGCAGATCAACGACGGCGCCTATGAGAGGTCTATCCTCCTTGTGGAAATGACGTTGGGCAGCGCCTGAACTTCCTTGATTACGCTCTCGTTGACTTGCTGGTCCACGTCGAGGAGCGATATGGCAAGACCGCCCACTGCTTCCCTCCCGAAATGCATGCCCCCTATGTTGATGCCGTGTTTGGACAACACCGATCCGAGGCGCCCGATAATGCCCCGTTTGTCATAGGTGTAAAGGAATAGCATGCTGCCTGTCAAATTAGCATCGACGGCGATCTTGTTCACCTTGACCAGCCGTGGCTCTTTCTTCCCGAGAAGCGTCCCATAGGCCACGTTCTCGCCCTTGAGCCCCTTTAATCTGATGCCGAGGAGAGTTGTGAAATCTTCATGTTCCTTTTCCTTGGTCTCTTTGATTTTGATACCTCTCGAACGGGCAAGAATCAGGGCGTTTACGTAATTTACCCCCATAAGGTGGGAAGAGAGAATGCTTTTGACGATCCCCTGGGTCAGTATCTTCGTCTCCACTTCCGCAATCGTTCCCCGATACTCGATTTCAATTTCCTCGATGGGGGGTTC
>CAVTDX010000082.1:0-110359 GCA_963733345.1 uncultured delta proteobacterium | reverse complement strand
AATTACTACCTCTATTTCAGTTGCATCCTCGGCAGCTTCTATCCGGGGTCGGAGGCCATGATGCCCAGGCTTTACGACCTGCTCGGGGTGAGCTGGGGCACGAACCCTTCGGCGCGGTCCGGGTGGACGTGCTGCACCGCCATCGGCTACCATGGGGACATTATGCCGATCGAGGGCACTCTTCTCACCGTCGCAAGGCTGTGGTCCATAGCTCAGGAAATGGGCCTGGACGCCGTCACCCCCTCCTGCGTCACCTCCTTCGGAACGCACGTCGAGTGCAAAGACCTCTACGAAAAGGAGCCCGGCCTGAAAGCTAAGGTGGACCGGTGGCTCAAGGAGTCCTGCGGTCGGGAGTTCGAGATCCCGAAGTCAATCGTCCACGTGAGCGACGTCGTCTACACCTATCGGGAGGCCCTGAGAGACCGTCACATGGAGTACCGGCTGGTTGAAAAAGAGACAGGCAGGCCCTTGCGCGTCGCCGATCACGTCGGATGCCACTACGCGAAGCTTTTTCCCGACAAGCATGCCATGGGCGGCGCCGAGTATTGCGAGGTGCTCTCCGGCATGGTCAAGGCCTGGGGCGGGCTTGAGATAGATTATCCCGAGCGCCGTCACTGCTGCGGGATGGGATTCAGGCAGTGCATGATGCAGCCGAACAGGGGAAGCACCATTGCGAGCGTGCACAAGAAGCTCGTGAGCATGGCGCCCTTCGAGCCTGATTTCATTCTTACCAATTGTCCCGGCTGCCAGGTTTTTCTGGACAAAGGTCAATGGGCGATCCATGAGCTGACCGGGTTCGAAAGGCTCATTCCCGTCCTCACCTACATGGAGCTTGCCGGTCTGCTTCTCGGGTGGGACCCTTATCAGACGGTGGGTTTGCAGTTCCATACCGTGCCTGTCGAGGCCCTTCTCAAGAAGATCGGGATCCCCTACGAAGGGCTTCAAGACTCGCGGGAGGCGTTCATCCCCGCGCAGGCCGCAAAGAAGGCCTCGCTCCGTTAACAGCCCGGCCTTTCGCAACACGACTTTTCCCTTGCGCGATATGCGCCGCCGGTCGTAAAGAGAGCATTCTATGGAAAAAGACGTTCTGATAATCGGAGCGGGCGTTGCCGGCCTCAAGGCCGCGGCTGCCCTCGACGAGTTCGGCATCGGAACCGTCATCGTTGAAAAGATGCCGGCGCCGGGCGGAAAAGTGAAGGACTACGCGAAGATTTTCCCCACTTTCTCGAGCGGCAAGCTCATCGTGAAAGACCTTCTCGACCGCATCGGGTCCTCAGCCCGCGTCCGCCTTAGCACAGCCACGGAAGTGAGGGGCGTCGGCCTTAAGAACGGCCGCTTCCGGGCGGACCTGAGCAACGGTCAGGTTGTCGACGCGGGGGCGATCATCGTTTCGGCGGGTTTTGATTCCTTCGATCCGAAGAAGCAGCCGGAATATGGATACGGCGTTTACCCCAACGTGATCTCGTCCGTCGAGCTCGAGAGATTCCTCGATCCCGACGGCCCGACAAAAGGGCGCGTCTTAAAACCTTCCGACGGAAGACCCGCAAAAAAGATAGCCCTCGTTTTCTGCGTAGGCTCCAGGAACGTACGCCTTGGCGCGCCTTACTGTTCCCGGATCTGCTGCTCTTTCAGCACAAAGCAGGCAATCGAGATAAAGGAGAAGGACAGGGAGGCGAGCGTCGCGTGCTTCTATATGGATATCAGGACGTACGGAAAGGGCTTTGAGGAGATGTACAATTATGCCCAGGAGCTGGGGGTCAAGTACATAAGGGGGCGCGTTTCAGAGATCAGCATGGACATAGAGGGGACCATGCAGGTGCGGGCGGAGAATACGCTCCTCGGCAAGCCCATGCGGGGCCTCTTCGATGTCGTTTCTCTGGCGGTAGGCATGAGGCCGTGCGAGGATGCGGAGAAGCTGTCGCAGGCGCTGGGGATCGAAAGGGACAAGGACGGCTTCTTTTCTCTCAGGAACGATGAAGAAAACCCCCACGAATCCTCGCAGCAGGGCATTTTTCTCGCCGGCGCCGCGACAGGCCTGAAGCCCATCCGGGATTGCCTTCTCGACGGCGCTTCGGCCGGAGCGGCCGCAGCCTCGTATCTGAGAACGAGAGGCTGATCCATGGGCGAAGAGGCGACCTATATATTCGATAAACGGCACGTGAAAGGCGACCCGGCCCAAAAGACGGACTACGGCTGGAGGTTTCAGGGAAAGACCGTTCTGCTGCACGAGGACGCCTCAATATTGTACGATGATTCCGCGGCGCAGATGGAGGCGGCTTTGCGGGAGATGAGCATGGAGTTTTTCTTCCTCGACAGATGCCTCCAGTGCGGCATGTGCACCACATGGTGCCCCAACTCGCTCATACCCGGCCCTGGAAACCTCCCGCCCCGGGAGGCTCGTACAGAGGCTCAGACTCGGGCTCCTCGACCTTACCGGTCAGGAGCTTTGGTTCTGCACCAATTGCGGGGGGTGCACGACAAATTGCCCTTACGAGATACCCTTGATCGACGTGATCATAAGCTTGCGAAGGCTGGCGCTCAAGGAGGGCGCGGGATACGTGCCCGCTTCCTTGAAGCGTGTCCTCTCATCCGTGAAGGCTTTCGGGAACCCATATATGGAAGAGCAGGGGAAGAGGGCCGAATGGCTGAAAGAGGCAAGCTTCCAGCCGAGCGAGGGGGATGGCGCCGTCCTTTTGTTTGTCGGCTGTTCTGCGTCCTACGACCCCCGCGCGACAAAGATCGCTCGGTCCGCCGTCCGCCTTCTCGGCCGCATGGGGATCGCCTTTGACGTCCTCGGGGAGCAGGAGGTGTGCTGCGGCGACGGCGTGATGCGGATTGGAGACCAGGACACGTTCAACAAGCTCCGGATGATAAACAAATCGAATATCCGGGCCCGTGCGCCCGGCAGCATATACGCCCTTTCGCCTCATTGCGCCCATGCGATGAAGACGGGCTATTTCGAGGACGAAGACGCGTCCACTCCGGTAAAGCCCTTCGTGCTTCTCCTTCACGACGCGATCAAGAAAGGCGCCCTCGCCTTTACGAAACCCATCGAGAAAAGGGCAACCTATCACGACCCGTGTTTCCTCGCAAAGCACAGCGGCATTTATGAAGAGCCGAGGGAGATTCTCGGCGGCATCGAAGGCCTCGAGGTCGTGGAGATGGAGCACAACCGGCGCGACGCACTCTGCTGCGGGGGGGGAGGCGGCGGCGTGTGGCTCGACCGCAAGAAAGGCGAGCGTCTGGCTGAAGTAAGGCTTGAAGAGGCGGACGCGTCGGGGGCCGACATCCTGGTGACCGCCTGCCCTTTCTGCCTCTCCATGATGGAGGATGCGGCGAAGAATGACGAGAGGCGCAGCCGCATCAGGGTGATGGACTTGTGCGAGCTGGCTTGTGAGGCCCTATAAGCCGAAACCTCCTTCTTTCCGCCGCAACTTCCCTGAGCTAAAAACCGGGACGGCGGCGGAGCCTTCCGGGAAAGGGAGATCATGAATAACATTATCGATTCTCGAGTGCGGCCGCGGACGGAACAACTTCTCAGACCCTGGACAACCGGGTTGAAAAGCTGCTTCACGGACTATGTCGACCTTTACAAGATGAGATCGCGGCTCAGTGCTTTGCCGGTCGAGGAATTTCTGCATCAAGCGGCCCGGGAGGGCGTCGAGCGCATGGTGGTCTGCGGCAACGATCAGGACGACAACGACCATGTGATCGAGCTTTCTCGCAAGCACGAGGCCATCATCCCTGTCGGGTTCATAAGGGTGGACAACGGGATCCGACACGCCTTACGAGAGACGGAGCGCTGCTTCGGCCAGGGCGCGGTTGCGGTCAACCTGGCCCCTCACATGGTCAAGCTTGACGTCAACGATCGCTCACTTTATCCTATTTACGGATATTGCGAGCTCGTCAAAAAGCCCGTCATAGTGCACGGCGCCATCCACTTCTGGAGAGGGTCTTACATGTGGCACGGCCAGCCTCAACATATCGACGAAATAGCTGTCGATTTCCCCGAATTGAAGATCATCGTCTCCCATGGGGGAAACGGTTTTGGCGTCCCCATCCTGGCCGTTGCCCAGCGGCACCCGAATCTGTATCTGGAGTTCAGCGCCTTAAACCCCACATATATGGCGCCGGAATTTCTCTATGCCGCCAATACCTACTTGAAGCGCAAATGCACTTTCGGCACGGATTACCCTCTGGTAGATTTCGACGTTGCCGTAGCTAGATGGAGGAAAGTATTGCGCGAAAATGTTCAGGACCTGTTTTTCCATCAAAACATAATCGACGCCCTCTATGGGGAGCCCGTCGCATATCGGTAAGTTCTTCAATGGGCATCATTCAATCGCAAATCGGCGTTGCCTCGATCGGTGACGACCGCTTAAGGAGTGCTTGAGAGGATTGCGTCTCGCGCAATATGAGTATTGAAGACGAACTGGAAAGAAGGTTTCTTCCTCGGGAAGAGTGCTGTGGCAACGACAGGCCCGTTAAAGGAATAACGCCATTGGTCTCCGTGGCGGTCCTCAGCTATCAGCACACTGATTACATCAGAGCGTGCCTCGACGGGATTTTAATGCAGGAGACCGTTTTTCCTTATGAGATACTAATCCATGATGATGCTTCGACGGACGGTACGGATCAGATCATAAGGGAATATGCATCGAAGTATCCGGACTTAATTTTTCCAACATATCAAACTGAAAATCAATTCTCAAAAGGAGTGAGAGGGCTACTCGCTACTCTTGTTTTTCCTAAATGCCGCGGGAAATACATCGCCATTTGCGAAGGCGATGATTACTGGACCGATCCATTGAAGTTGCAAAGGCAGATCGATTTTCTCGAAGCGCATGAGGACTATGCCGGGTGTTCGCATAATACCAGAATAATATATGAGAATGGCGCGCAGGATGATGCTTTAACGGTAACCTCCGCCGCTAAGGATTTTTATACCATTGATGACATAACTAGGGGGCATATCTATTTTCACACATCGTCAATGGTTTATAGAAATATATTTAAGGGTGATTTCCCTAAAAAATACATGACGGACTATATGGGTGATTGGTTTCTGCTCATGGCCCATGCAAACGTCGGTCCTATAAAGTACATCGACAATGTGATGTCGGTTTATCGGGTACACGCCGATGGCATGTGGTCTAAGTTGTCTGACATCGGCCAAATAGAAAGAAACTTAAATGCAATCATTGCATTTAACAGGGTATTTGAATATAAATATGAAGAGAATTTGTTGAGTTTATTCACAAGAGTCTTACTAAATATATGTAGGGACAAGGATTATAAGTCTTACGAAGACGTGTTTACTAATATAGCGAGATCTGATTTAATAAAAATAATATTTTATGCTTATAAGGATATTTTTGGAAAAGATAATACCATTAGCACTCTAGAGAGTAATTTAAATACTAAGACAGAAGAAATTAGCAGGATTTATTCCGCACACTCCAGCGGACGTGAGATTTTTGCCGGATTGCGCGGAACATGGCCGGGGCGCGTCTATGCAAGCTATGTGAAGGAACATGTCTCAGTTCGTTGGATCGGTCAGTGGATCCGGCGTAGAGGATATTCCATCTACTTGAAGCACTTTGGCACGGATCGTTCGAAAACAAAATGATTGGGCAGGCGTCGGAAGGCCTGCGCTGGATACTCGACGGATGAGGCCTTAGGGCGGCTGTGGTGAGTCAACACATTGGAACAAAAGGCCGTGGCTTCGAGAATCGGTGGGCGTAGAGGAGGACACATGAAAACGGGCAAGTTTTGCAACATTTCCGAGGACTTCGTTCACGGAGAGAATTTTGTTTGCGGTGATTCCGTGATTATCGAGAAAGACGTTAAGGTGGGGAACAACGTCAAGATCGGCAACTCCGTGATTATCCAGGAGGGAACGAGGATCGGCGACAATGCTGCTATAGAGCATTTTGTGCTGCTGAAGACGGCTACCAGGATCGGCGACAATGTATTTATCGATAGTTACGTTAAGACGTCGGGACACAACACCATTGGGAACAATGTGACCCTGAGGTTCAATGCAACGATAGCCAGAGAGGTAACCGTTGAAGACGGATGTTACATTTCGCCTAACGTTATGACGATTTATGTGAAACATACGGGCGAGAAAGTAGGCGGGACCGTCATTGGGGCCAATACATTCGTCGGGACAAATGTAGTATTCGGCCCTTCCGTCAAGATTGCGCCTAACTCGGTAATTGGCGCCATGGCGTACGTGAGTCAAGACTGTACAGAGCCCGGCGTGTATGTGGGGATTCCGGCGCGTAAAAAGAAAGCAAAGCCGTAGACAGACCCGACTTCAGAACATAAGGAGAGACCCGAAGTAGGCGGCACATGGAACTGGGCAGGTTGAAAGCCCCGATAAGTTTCCGGGAAATCCAGGACGTTTTGGCGGGCTGGGGTGTCGCGTTCGCCGCCTCGGGTCCAGATATTAGCTGCGATAAGCTTTGCAGCATCAAGAATATCGAGTCTCACGGCATCTACTACCTGACCGCGTCCGTTGATGCACGCGGCATTGGGATCAAAGAAAGCGTGATCGTTGCGGAGCGTGTCGAGCCCGGCATCTCGGAAGGCAACGCATTCCTTGTTGTCGAAGACCCTCAACTTGTCTTCTACAAATTGTCGCGATCCCTGCTCGATGCGCCGACGGCGCACGCCATGCACCCTACCGCGATAATCCACCCCGAAGCGGAGATAAGCGCGAATGTCGCGCTGGGAGCGTATTCCGTCATAGGTAAATGTGCAATAGGCGAGAATACGAACATACACGAGCACGTAGTGATTTATGACAATACGGTCATCGGCAGGAACGTCACGATCGAATCGGGTACGTGCGTAGGCGTGACGGGAGTCGCGTGGGCCTGGGACAAAAATGGGGAGAGAGTTGTCCAACCTCAGACAGGCGGGGTAGTGATCGAGGATGAGTGCTTCCTCGGCGCCAATATCTCAATTGTCCGCGGCTCCGTGAACGAATTCACGCTGATAGGGAGAGGCACAGCCTTGGCCCCCGGCACAAAGATAGGCCACGGCGTGCGCATCGGCCCGTATTGTCATTTCGGCAATAACGTTGCCGTGGCGGGCAGCGCCTTGATCGGTCCGGGATGCTTCCTTGGTTCGGGCAGCGTTGTGAGTTCCAATGTGAGAATCCCTCGCGGGACGGTTGTCGGCGCGGGCGCCGTCGTGGCGAAAGATGTGGACGAAGAGAACACGATTGTCGCGGGAGTGCCCGCAAAAACAATAGGACATGCATCGGGCGTTCATAAGGGAGTGCCGCGAAAAGCCTGAACAGCGCCGCTTAGAAGAATTCCTTGGCATATCTCTGGAAGCGCAGGGCCAGATTTTGTTGGGCCGCATGTTGCGAAATGAGCAGCATAGCCCTCAGAGTTCAGGAGTGCATGAAACTTCGTCAAAAGCAATGCCTCATCGAAATCTGCATTTCTTAAAAAAACGTAACATTGGAGGTCAATAACATGCATTTTTGTTCATGGCCCTGGCAAATGGCCCTTCTTAGCTGGGATATTTTTACCTATTGTTGTTTTACCGACAATCACAATATGGGTAAAATTTCGGAATACGACAGCGCAAAAGGATTATTTCCGACGTGGAATCATGAGAATATAAAACAAATGCGGCGTGACATTATAAATAATCATATCTCTGAAATATGTTCAAAATGCTTCTATGCTCGGTTGGGGGCGGATCAAATGGTCTGGGATCGGGAAAGATACTTCATTACAAATCTAGCGAAAATAGAAAATAATGTACACCGGGTACGGGCCGCGGAAAATTTGAAGCTGGCTCACGAATCGTTCCTGGCTGGCGAAATCGAAGTGACTCATAAGCCAGTTGCACTGAGTATTAATTGCGGCTCTGCCTGTAATATCCACTGCAAATTTTGCTATAACGTGAATATGCGTTATGAAGTTGATACCGATAAAGCATTCAACTTCCTTGATGACTGTAAGGACTCCCTCATCATTATAAACCTAAGCGGTGGAGAACCACAGATAACCAAATTTGGGAGGATATTACTTGAAGAGTTAGGAAGCGAGCGGTATAAGTTTGTGGTCTCGCTCAGCACCAACGCACAATTCATTGATTTTGATTTAGTGGACCCCGTGCGGCTCGGTTGTGTTCAGATATCCACTGACGGCGCGACAAAGGAAACTTACGAAAAAGTCCGGGTTGGCGCCGACTTTGAAGATTTGATCAGCAACATAAAACGATTTGTCGCCATGAGGGACAAAAAACCATATATAGACGTAATGACTAATTATACTGTCACATCTGACAATTATCACGAAATACCACAGGCCGTAAAGCTATATGAATCTCTGGGATTGCAGGTGCAATTCAATCTCGTTCTAAGAGATCCTGGAGAAGAACAGAACATTCGCGAGAGAACCGACTTACATGACAAGTTATTGACTAAAATCGATGAAGGGTTGAGTCTTTCAACCAACGAATGGACTAGAGCTAAACTCATTGGGATGAGAAATACCATAAAAGCCATTGGCGTCCAACAAAATGAGAAGCCGGGAATGCGCAACAGATTTAAAAGATACTTTATTCTACCCAAATAAACAAATATCGGACGTCAATCGTTTCGGGCGGTAGGAGGAAGGGCGAACCGTGACGGATTTCAATGCAGCTTTGCAGAAAACCCCGGATAGCTGCAAGCATAATAACTTCAGCGACAACTATGACTACCGGCGGTTCGGGCCGATGACGAGGAGAGAGAGCCTGAGGGGCGCGATCGGCCCCGCGCTGGGTCGGCTTTTGCCTCGCGGCAAGCCTTCGGAGCGCGGAGTCCATTGCCGCGTGGGAAACCGGTCAGATCGGCGCCAACGCGGCAAACCTGGGCTGGCTCTATGACCGGCTCGACGATCCCGACTCCAGGGAAATACTGCTCAAGGTGCTTGCCTACCGGATGCTCGGGCATCGAAAGGTCAAGCTGCCGCTGAATAGTGAACACTATTGGAAAAAAATGGCGGAATTGGAGGCGAGGTCCCGTCATGCGCAATCGTTGGATCTTGATTTTCTCGGTTGGAGCTTAACCAAACTGGACCTGGCGCAGGAGGGCTATCCCATCGAGCTTTTTGTGCGTCCTTCGGCGGTATTTGTCCAGTTCCTGGCGCAACAATACCGTTGCGAGCTGCCGGACGCAGTCATAGAAGTCTCACACGGCGACACCGTCATCGACGCGGGCGGCTGCTACGGGGACACGGCCCTCTATTTTGCATGCAAGGCGAAGGGAGGAGAAGTCTATTCGTTTGAGTTCTTCCCCGACAATATAGGCATCTTCAAGAAGAACATGGCCCTGAACCAGGAGCTTTCACGAAATATTCATCTAATTGACCGCGCGTTATGGTCTTCTTCAGACATTAAGCTTTTTATCGAAGGCAAAGGCCCCGGCGCGCATGTCGCGTCTACGACGGATTTGCCGGCCGCACAGGAAGTAAGCACGATCAGCATAGACGAATTTGCGGAGACGCAACGCTTGGCCCGGATCGACTTCATCAAAATGGACATCGAAGGCGCTGAGCTTGAGGCATTAAAGGGGGCACAGGAATCTATCAGGAAGCATCGCCCGAAACTGGCAATTTCGGTTTACCATTATCTGCACGACTTCTGGTGTATTCCACAATGGATTGACAGCCTCGGGCTCGATTACCGGTTCGCCCTGCGGCACTTTTCCCTTCACGCCGAAGAAACGGTGTTGTTCGCCGTGGCCGATAGGTGAAGCAACCGCCCGATATTGTGACGGACAGGCAGTGACTGTGGGTTCATTCGATAACCGCTCCGTATTGTCGATTTCGAGACGCGTCGTGGAAAGCATCGACAATAACGACCTGGATGCAGCTTTACACCTGATTCACCGTACTGTAGAGCGCATCATTACGGAGCCTCTGTGTACGTCGCAGGTCTTCGGCTCCAAGACCCTGGACGACCTGTGCCAACGCATCGGGAAGGCCAGCCTTGCGGAAATCGGGCGGGAGACCGCAGAGGCGACGCAGAGACCGCCGGATCGGCCGGTCTTTGCTTATATTGTCACGAAGCTGCAAAAATCGGGTGGGCACACCAGAGTCATTGAAGATTTCATCAAGGCCCGGCCGGAGGCGCGGCATGTCATCCTGTTTACGGATTTGGATGGGAAGTCCGATGCCGGTTATTTAAGCAGCGGCTTAGCGAAGCAGGCCGACGTTGTGATGGAGCACGCGCCCAAAGCAACGTACCGGCAACGGCTCACGTGGCTGCAAACGCGTCTGCTGCAAATCCGCCCGAAGAGAGCTTACCTGTTCAACCATCACGAAGACAGTGTCGCCGTTGCCGCCATACAGCCGGAGATGAAGCTCGACGCCGGCTTCTATCATCACGGCGATCATCATTTGTGCCTAGGCGTCTATTTGTCGCATCTCCGGCACATCGACCCGCATCCGATGGGTTACCGCAATTGCCGGGACGCATTAGGCATAGATAATATCTACGTTCCGCTCACAATTGAGGATAAGGGGGCGCGTCCCGCCGATCTGCCGTTTCTGCATGACGGCACGCTTACCACCTGCACGGCGGCCAGGGCAAACAAGATCGAAATCCCTTATTTTGTCAGCTATCTCGATGTAGTGCCGAAGCTTCTGAAGGCTACGGGAGGAAGGCATATCCATATAGGCTGGTTGACCCCCTGGGCCCTTTTTCAGGATCCGTCGCGGCCTTAAGCGGCAGGGCGTTGCGCCTGAACGGTTCATTTACACGCCCTGGGTCCCCAGCGTATGGAGGGCGTTGCACGACTATCGGGTCGACTTATACATAGCCTCTTTTCCATACGGCGGCGGTTTGACGCTCATAGAGGCGATGGGGGCAGGCATCCCCGTGGCCTTGCATCGACATATCTTTTCCAGAATCCTGAGCGGGATCGATCTTGCCTATCCGGGGGCTTTCAGTTGGCGCGCCCCTGAGGAATTGCTCGATTATTGCGTCTCGCTAACCCCCGGCGATCTTGTGGAAGCCGGTCGCTCAGGGCGTACGCAATATGAGAAGTTTCATTCCGGTATGCACCTTGGACGAATGCTCGGTGACGCAGCGTGCGAAAGCCCAAGACCTCATGAGTTATCCGATAGGTTTTCCGTCGAAAGCGATGAATGGGCGTTATGGATGGAGGGCCAGGTGACGATAAGAAGGATGGTTTCACGAGCCGCGTTTCGCGCGTTCAAGCGTTTCAGGGCGTGGTCGTAGGGCGTATCGCGATCACTTGCCATCAACCCCGCCGGCAACCTTCCGTCATGGGCAATGACCATGCTAATGAATATCGAGCTGTATCTTGATAGCCTCCTCCACCTTGTGCATGTCCTCTTGTGAAAGCGCGCCCGCACGCCTGAAAAGTCTCTCCTTGCTGACGGTTGCAAGCTGGTCTGCCATTGCCTTGCTTTCTTTCCCTTCAAAAACCACTGCCGCCTCGCTGGGATAGAGACGATCTGTATTGCTCGTGAGGGGGATGACCTGGACCCGGTTGAGGAATCTATTCGAGGCATCATTGCTCACGATCACGGCCGGTCGCCTCTTTTTGATTTCACCGCCTATGGAGGGATCGAAGTTGACCCACCATACCTCACACCGTTTCATTAGCCAAGTCCTTGAAGGTAATCTCGGCCCAGTCCATCGCTTCTTTCTCCCGCTTCTTATTCTTGGCCATTTCGGCGTAGGCCAACTCCAGATTTGGCTGCACTACATGCGGCCGGACCAGCTCCTCCACAAACTTGCTTATTTTGCGGCGGCCGATTCTCTTGTGGAGGCCCTCATAGACCTCTTCGTCAACGGTTATTGTCAGTTTCTTCTGCATTGCGCACCTCCTTATACGTGTACTATACGTGTAATAGCAGGCGGCGTCAATAGCAGGTTGCGGAAAAGAGCGTTTGACATTGACCGGCGGAAGACATAGGCTTTCGGAGGCGCCATGCCAAAGAAAACACTTGTGACAACCTGTTCCAAGACAAGGGCGCCGTGGGGGCAGCCCCGACCTTCAGCCGCGGCGCTATTTTTGTCTCCCCGCCGCGCCGGTGACCTATCGCAGCCGGAAGAAGCCGCCGGACCGCCCTAGAGCGGCGCAAAAATGGTTGTAATTGCCGGTGCAACCTGTATAATCTTTCAGCGGCATCTATGGAGAATTCCTTTACTATTCACGATCTCCCCAGGGCCGAAAGGCCGCGGGAGCGCTTGCAGGCGCTCGGGGCCGAAGCCCTTTCGTCCCTGGAGCTTCTCGCGTTGATCATCGGCAGGGGCGTGGCGGGAAAGTCGGCCATGCACATCGCCCAGGAGCTTTTGACGAAATTCGGAAACGTCCATGCCGTCGCCCTTGCGACCCTCGAGGAGCTTTCAGGGATAAAGGGCATAGGTCTTGCGAAGGCTGCCCAGCTCAGGGCCGCCTTCGAGCTTGGCAGGCGGCAGGACCTGGCGCCGGAAGTGGGGCAGTACAGCATAAAAGAACCGGAGCGCCTCGTGAGGGCCCTTCGAAAAGGCATCCAGGAGAAGGCAAAGGAACACTTCAAGCTTGTCCTTCTGAACACGAGGAACAAAATTATCGGCATATCGACCATCTCAGTGGGGACGTTGAACGCGAGTCTCGTCCATCCCAGGGAGGTCTTCAAAGACGCCCTGAAGCACAACGCCTCATCGATCATACTCGTCCACAACCACCCTTCGGACGACCCCGAGCCTTCGGACGACGACCTCGCAATTACCCGCAGGCTCGCCGATGCCGGCCGGCTCATGGGGATCGAGGTGCTCGATCATATCATCATAGCCCGGAGCGGTTACACGAGCCTCAAGGGAAAGGGTCTCCTGTGACTCAGGTGAGCCAGAGGAGCGGCGCATGCTGCGCATGAACGTCGTCTGCAAGAGAAAAAAGGAGGCGGCCCTGGCCGCTGCTCGGGGCATCATCGACCGGTACGGGGCGTCGTGCGACATCGCCCTCGATGAAGATTCAGCCAGGGAGATCGGCCATCTTAAGGCCTTCGAGCTGGAGCATGCAGCGGACGATGCGGACCTTGTCGTGGTCCTCGGCGGCGACGGCACCCTGCTCTCGGTAGCCCGGCAGGTAAAGGGAAGGGATGTGCCCATCCTCGGCGTGAACCTGGGAGGCCTCGGCTTCCTCACGGAGATCACCCTCGAGGAGCTGCCGGAAATACTGCCCCGGGTGGCTGCAGGCGACTACTGCGCGTCGACCAGGGCCATGCTCGATGTGACGGTGCAGAGGGAGGGAGAGGAGATCTTCGCCCTTTCTCTCCTGAACGACGCGGTGATAGCAAAAGACGCCCTGGCGCGCATCATCAATATCGAGACTTACGTGGACAACGACTATCTGACGACCTTCCGGGGGGACGGCCTCATTGTCTCCACCCCTACCGGCTCCACGGGATATTCGCTGTCCGCGGGCGGCCCGATCCTCCATCCTTCCCTGGAGCAGATCGTCCTTACCCCCATCTGCCCCCACATGCTGACCAATCGTCCCCTCATCCTCTCCAGGGAGGTGATAGTGCGGGCAAGACTCGTCTCCCCCGACGAAAAAGTCATACTCACCCTGGACGGCCAGGTGGGACTGCCCCTCGAGTACCTCGACGAGATCATGATAAGAAAATCCGCATTTTTCGTCACGCTGATAAAATCCTCGACCAGGGGCTATTTCGAAGTGCTTCGGGACAAGCTGAAGTGGGGCGAGAGGTAGCGCATGCTCGCGTTCCTGCGGGTGAAGGGCTTCGCCATTATCGACGAGATGGACGTCGAGTTCAAGGAAGGGCTGAACGTCATAACGGGCGAAACGGGCGCGGGAAAATCGATCATCATCAACGCCCTCTCCTCGCTGCTCAACGCGAGGACGCCGGCCGACGTAGTGCGGGGAGCGGCGGAGCGCGCGGAAGTCGTCGCCGTTTGCTTCCTGAACGGCGAGGAATACGTCCTGAGGAGGATCATAGGCAGTCAGGGGAGGTCGCGGGCGTTTATCAACGACAACCCCGTCGCCGCCAAGGGTCTGGAGGAGCTCGGCGGCCTGCTCATCCATGTGTACGGCCAGAACGAGTCGCAGCAGCTTCTCGGCAAGGAGCATTACGTCTCCATGGTCGACCGCTTTCTCCATCTGGAGGCCGAGCGGCAGGCGCTTTCCGAGCGGGTAAGACGCCTCGACCAATTGAGTCACGCCCTGGAGGAGAAGAGGTCGGCCGCCGCGGACCGGGACAGGGAGATCGAGCTGCTGTCCTACCAGCTCCAGGAGATAGCGGCTGAGCGCATCGGCCCGGACGAGGAGGAAAGAATCAGGCAGAGGCTCAAGAGCCTTAAAGAAGCGGCGAGGATAAAGAGCAGCGTCGAGAGCGTCGCCAGAGGGCTGTATGAAGACGAGCAATCCGCCCACAGCCTGCTTTCCGGGTCCGCGGGTCTGCTCAGGCCGTTTTCCGGCATCACTTGGATCGATGGGCTCAAAAAGAGGATGGAAGACGCTTCTTTTGACCTGGAAGACATAGTCCAACGCTTGCGGGAAGGGGAGAAGTCGCTGGATTACGAGCCGGGCGAACTGGAAGCGCTCGAGCGATCGGCTGGCGACGATCGTCAGGCTCAAAGAGAAGTATGCCAAGGTTCACGGCGGCATCGCGGCCTTCGAAGAAAGGGCGCAAAAGCGCCTCGAAGAGATCCTTCATCTCAAGACGGACCTGGAGGAGCTGGAATCGGAGAAGGCTTCATGCGAAGCCGCCGTCGGCGAGATGGCAGCCGCATTGTCAGCGCGGAGAAGGGAAGGGGTGAAAGGGATCGAGGAGCTCATGACAGGAGAACTCTCCCTCCTTTCGATGAGGGGCGTCCGACTTCAGGGTCGAGATCGGCGACAAGGGTTGGATCGGCGAAGACGGCAGGGATGAGGTCGAGTTCCTGCTCACGACGAACCCGGGAGAGCCGCTCAAGCCCCTGAGAAGGATCGCGTCGGGAGGCGAGCTTTCGAGGATCATGCTCGCGGTCAAGAAAGTCACCGGCGGCGAAGAGGAGAAGACGTTCGTCTTTGACGAGATCGACTCAGGGATAGGGGGCAGGGTGGCCGAGATTGTGGGCAGGCGGCTCAGGGAGCTTTCGGAGAGGCGCCAGACCATCTGCATTACCCATCTCGCGCAGATCGCGGTCTACGGCGACCACCATTTCGTGGTGAGGAAGTACGAAGAAGAGGGCGCAACCCGCGCGTCGATTGGCCAGGTGGCCGGTCATGAGCGGATCGAGGAGATCGCGAGGATGCTCGGGGGCGTCCAAATCACCGAGAAGACGAGATTGCAGGCAGAGGAGATGCTGAGGAATGCTCAGGAAAGCGGGCATTAAAGATATCCCCCTCGTCCACCGTTTGGTCAACTCATGCGCCGATCGGGGGGAGATGCTTCCCCGTTCGCTCGCCGAGCTTTATGACAACATGCGCGACTATTTCGTGTATGAGCGCCCGGAAACGGGCGAGGTCGGAGGCGCCGCGGCCCTCCATATATGCTGGGAGAACCTGGCCGAGATCAGGTCCGTCTGCGTCGACGAGAAGCTGCGCCGCCGGGGCGTAGCCGCCGACCTCGTGCGCGCCTGCGTGGCTGAGGCGCGGCAATTCGGCATAGAGAAAGTCTTCCTTTTGACATATAGGCGTGAATTCTTCGGGCGGTTCGGATTCGAAGAGGTGGAAAAAAGGGAGCTTCCCCAGAAGATCTGGACCGACTGCGTGAAATGCCCGAAATTCCCCCTCTGCGACGAAGTCGCAATGATCGCCAATCTGTTGTAATTTAGGGTAGAGGAAACACAAGGAGGCTTGCCATGGAGACCGAATTCAGGACCCGGCGGCTGGAAGCGATCTTAGAGGATTGGGAAGTCTGCCACATGAAAACGCGCGTCAAGAAGTTCGAGGCCGCAGAAGGCAAGCTTCTTTCCATGGAGCTGAACGAGGAAGAGGGCATCTCGTGCCGAGGGGTCAAAGACGGGAAGATCTGTTTCGCCTATACCTTCGAAAAGGGGGAAAAGGCGGCCGAAGCGCTCGCGGCGAACATCGCCGCCCTGGCGCCGTTTCTCGACGCGGACCCGTACGGCGCGCTCCCGGCCCGGTATGAGGGGTATCCCGATCTGGACCTTTACGATGAAGCGGGCTTGAATACGGCTGACGACGCGAAGATCGACGCACTCCTCGAAATGGAGTCGGTCATCCGCACGCACGACCGCCGGATCAGCCAGACGAGAGATTGCGCGCTTCACGAATCGGAGCTGCACGTGCAGATCGTCAACTCGCGCGGTCTGGAGGCGCACGCAAGAAAGACCGTCTACACCCTGGGGGCGCTGGCCGTCGCCCGGGAAGGCGGCGATGAGGTCTCGTGGTACGACTGGTCGTGGGCGACCCGGTACGGGGACCTGGACGGACCTAAACTCGGGCGGCAGATAGGGGAAAAGAGCATCTCCTGCCTGTCCGGGGAAGTCCTTGCGACAGGCGTATATACCGGCCTTCTGACCCCTGCCTGCGCGTGCCGGATGCTTGAGGTCCTCTCATCCTCCTTCCTTTCGGAGAACGTGTACAAGAATAAGACATCCCTCAAGGGAAAGGTCGGGCTCAGGTGCTTTTCGGAACATCTCTCGATCGTCGATTCCGGGTTGAGGGGTATGGAAGCCTTCCCTTTCGACGGCGAGGGCGTGCCCTCCAGGGAGAACGTGCTGGCGAGGGACGGCGTGCTTCAAGCTTTCCTATACGACACCTACTATGGAAGACGGCTGGAGAAGGAGTCCACCGGCAATTCAGTGCGGCATGGCGTCAAAGCGCCGCCGGCGTGCGGGTCGCGGGGTTTTTTTATCGAAGCCGGCGGCGACGACCCTGCGGCGGAAAGCGGCGGGGTAGTCGTCGAGGATTTGATGGGCGTCCACATGGCAAACGCAATCACGGGCGATTTTTCCCTCGGCGCCACCGGCCAATACTATTCGGGGGAAACGAGGCGACCCCTTCAAGGGCGTGATCCTTTCGGGAAACCTGTTCGTCCTGCTGAACCAGGTAAAGGCGGTAGGGAAGGACCTGACGTTTTACGGCGCCTACGGCTCGCCGACCCTTCTTGTTGAGGGTCTCAGGATAAGCGGCGCATAGAGGCGCACGAGAGGGCACGAGTCTTAGAGGAGAAAGTTTGGCGTCGCTCGCATCGCTGTGTCTCCATGACAAAATCGCGCATTTTTGCCTTTGCCGCCATGGAGGACCGGTATTTCTTCACGTTTTTTTCTCCCGCCCTCCGGAGCTTTCGCGTGGTTGACGGCTTTGTGCGCAACGTCTTTGTCCTGATGACGGGAGCGACCATCGCGGTAATTATCCCGGTCGTTGCCGCGCCGATGCTGACGCGCCTCTATACGCCCTGCGGACTACGGGGTGCTGGCCCTCTACGTCTCCATCGTCTCTATCGTCTCCGTGCCCCTGACCGCGAATTATGACTCGGCCGTCATGCTGCCGCAGAAAGACGGGGACGCGCTCAATCTCGCGGCCGTCTGCGTTGCCGTCGCCTCTTTCCTGAGCGTGATTCTCCTCTTCGCGTCGTGGGTCTTTTCCGGGACAGATCGGCGCGCTTTTGGGCAACGGGAATATCGCGCCATATCTCCCGACTGGCGCCGGTCATGGCGTTCTTGATGGCTCTCCATGGGACGCTCATGTACTGGGCGAACCGGAAAAGACAGTACCGCCGGCTGTCGACCAACAAGATAGTGGAATCGGTCGTGACGCCTTTCGCCTCGATCGTCATGGGCGTCTCCGCATGGGGCGCGTCCGGACTCATCTTCGCCCTGCTCGGCGGCAAGGCGGCGGCTGTCCTGATGCTGGGGCAAAGCGCGTGGCGAGAGAAGAGACAATCGCGCATATCTCTCAAAAAAGCGATCATGCTCGACCAGGCGAGGCGGTATAGCGATTTCCCCTTGTTCTCGGCACCCACGTCGCTCCTCGACATCGTGGCCCTCCAAGTCCCGGTGCTCCTCATGACGAAATCCTTCGGCGCCGCCGTCGTGGGATTATTCGCCCTGACCACGAGGGCGCTCGGGGCGCCGGCGGTGTTGGCCGGGCAGTGCATCGCCCAGGTCTATTATCAATGGATAGCCCAAGGGGGCCGGAGAGACGACGATGCGTCTCACGTGTTTAAGATCGCGGGATATCTGGCCCTCGTCGCGTCAGGTCCCGGTCCTCGCGGCGATCCTTTTTTCGCCGCCGTTGTTCGCGTTCGTCTTTGGGGAGCCGTGGAGGATTGCGGGAGACTACGCCCGGATCCTTGCCTTTCCCCTCGCCGTAAAGTTTGTGGTCTCTCCGCTGGCCGTGATCATGCCCGCGACCGGGAACATCAGGGTCGGGTCGATATGGAAGACGGTCTATTTCGTGACCACCTGGGCGACCCTGGGCATCGCATGCCATTTCCGGCCAAAAACATTCCTCTATGTCTACTCCATCCACGATTCGGTCCTCTATGCCTGCTACTTCCTTCTGATCTTGAAGGCGTCGGTCGCCGGGCGCGTGGTCCGGGAAAGCGCAATGGACGCCTCAAACGCCCTTTAGCCTCCATGGACTTTCAGCCCAGACCCGTTCTTTCCGCTCGCAGCCCTCACGAGGGGATGTATCTTCTTGCGGCCTTATCCGCCGGTCTGGGACTCCGCATTCTCACGTTCCTGAGCGCTCCGGCCATCGAGCTCGACGGGATCGGGTACGCGACCGTGGCGGCCCGCTTCGCGAAAGGCCTTTTCGGCCAGGCCCTCAGCGACGTGTTTCCCCCTGTCTACCCCCTGGCCGTCGCTTTTTTCCACCTCTTTATACCCGATTTCGAGCTTGCGGGCCGATCAGTCTCCCTCGTATGCGGAATGCTGGCGATCTATGTCTCTTTCCTGTTTGCAAAGAGGTTGTACCCTCAGGGCGCGAAACCGGTCTGGATCGCCTTTCTGGTCGCCTTTCAGCCGTATCTCGTCCGTTACTCGGGGGCCGTTCTCTCCGAGTCCCTCGCCGTCCTTCTCTTCTCCGCCGCGTTTTTTGCCTTCTACGCCGGATGGCGGGATGAGCGGCGAGGGCGCATCGCCGCTTCGGGCCTCTGTCTCACCCTGACGTACCTTGCCAGGCCGGAATATATTGCGTTCTACGCGCCTTTCCTCTTTCTCCTCTTGACGAAAAGGCGCTTCCGCGACAGCCTTTTGTTCCTCTCGCCCTTTCTCGTCCTCGGCGTGCTTTACATATGCGCCCTCCGTTGGCAGACCGGCCTGTGGATGGTGAGCGGGAAGGCGACACTTTCGCCGTTCGTTCGGCTCGGCGCGGCTTTTGGGAACGCGCCTCTTGTCGCCTACGAGTTCTTAGTCGCCCTCTTCCCCGTTTTTTTCGTCCTCGCCCTCTTCGGCGTCCGGAAAGTCGAAAAACCGTACAGAAACCTCGTTTTCCTCCTGGCGGCATGCCACGTGGCGAGCCTCTCTTTCGTGAGCCACGCGACCCGGCGGTATTCTGTCGAGTTCGTCCCCGTCTCCATGCCCTTTGTCGTGGAAGGCCTCTACGCGGCTGAAAACGGCCTCAGGCGCTTTTTCCGGACCCCGGCCGTAAGCAGCCGCCTGCTTCCGGCCGTGCGCGCCGCCATGGTTGCGCTCATCGTCGCCTCAGCGGTCTTTCAGTCTTATGTCCCTCCGCATGAGGGAAGGGCGCTGCACAAAAAAGCGGGGCTTTTCCTGCGCCGATACGATCCGGGCAGCATCGTCGCTTCCCGGCTTCCCCTGGTCGCCTTCTACGAAAAGGGCGAATCGGTCGATCTGCTGTCCGGGATGAGCCAGGAGAAGGACCTGGAGCACTTCAAGAGGCTTGTTGCGGAGAAGAAGGCGGCATACCTGGTCTTCGATGAGGAGTTGGACGAAGAGCTGCCCTTCCTGCGGTCGTATCTCTCGCGGCTGGCGCCCGTCTTTGCGGCGAGCGGCCCCGGCGTCTTCCTGAAGGTGTACAGGCTTTGAGCGAAAGCGCCCTTGTCTCGGTGATCGTTTTAAACTGGAACGGCGGCAGACACGTGCTGTCATGCCTCGACAGTCTCGCCGGTCAGGATTGCGCCAACCTCGAAATCATCGTGGTCGACAACGGGTCGACCGACGGATCGGAGGCGATGATAAGGGACGGCTATCCTGGCGTGAGGCTCGTCGAGAACCGCGCGAACCTCGGCTTCGCCGCGGGCGCCAACGTCGGGATCCGCGCCGCCCGCGGCGAGTACGTGGTGCTGCTCAACAACGACGCAGAGCTGGGTGCGGCCTCGATCAGCGAGATGCTCAGGGCCATACAAAAAGACGGGCGGTACGGCGCCTGCGCCTCGAGGATACTATCTGAAATTGGAGCAAAACCTGCTGGACGCCGCAGGGATCGCGGTGTGCCCCGACGGGCTTTCGATCGGGCGGGGGAGGCTCGAGAGGGGCGAGCGCTACGACCGGGAAGAAGAAGTCTTCTTCGGAAGCGGCTGCTGCATAATGTGCAGGAGGGAGATGCTCGAGGACGTGAAGGTGGGGGACGAATATTTCGACGAGAGCTTCTTCATGTACGCAGACGACACGGACCTCGGCTGGCGGGCCGCACTGCGGGGGTGGAGATGCATTTATGCCCCCAGGGCATTGGCATATCACCTGCATTCGGCTTCGTCCGAGGACTATTCCCCTCTCAAGGCCTTCCTCGTCGAGAGGAACAGGATCCGGCTGCAGGCGAAGTATTTCCCCTTCATGATGCTCTGCCGAGGCCAACTCTTCACGGCCTTGCGCTATCTGTTCCAGGCATACGGGGCATTTCGGGGCAAGGGCGCCGCCGGGGCCTTCTCAAGCGAGCGCTCGAAGGGCGAGCTGGTCATGATACTCTTGCGGGCCTGGGCTTCAGCCCTGCAAGGCATGCCCTCGGTGTTGAAAAAGAGAAGGCTTATTCAGAAGAGACGTACGGTCGGCGCGAAGGAAATATCGGCCCTCACAAGAGCCTACGGGATCGGGGCGCGACAGGTCGGGCTCACGCGCTGATAAGCGGGCTTCGGGGCCTCGAAGCAATTTTCGTTTTATTGACAACGACGGCCAAAAAAGCGTAAGATGTAAGAGATTCAAAGGCTAGAGTGGATACAAGACTCCTGTGCTTCAAAAGCAGCCGACAAATCCGCGAAAGACAAGAATGCAAAGCCGGCGCGAGGCCGATTATTGCCGCTTTCCGGACCGGCTGCGTTCGGGTTTAGGCCCTCTGCGCGAAAACGCCGAGAGTACAGGAAAAGGAGGACCGCGCGTGACGATGCTTGAGGAATATGTGTGCGACCTGTGCGGATGCTTGTTTCTTCCAATGAACAAGAAAAACATTTTCTGTCCTAGCTGCGGGAGCAGCCAGGTTAATAAAGAAATGGGCTGCAATGAGTTATCGGATGAGGATGTGTACGTGGGCATCCTTAAAGGCAAAGAAAAGGAAAGCTTTCTTTTTTAAGCGTGCGGTTTGGCCCCGCCGGGGCGCGTCCGCTTTGGCCTGCGCTCTTTGGTTTTCAGAACCGGCGTCTTAAAAGCGCGCCCGGTTGTAAACGCTTTCCCCGCGTTTTATAATAATTACACGAAAATATGTCTCATGGCCGCTTAGCGTGAACGTCGGAGATCGCGTGCGCCGGCGAGCAAGAGAGACCCATAAAAAGGAGGAGGCATGAGCAAGGCGTTACCCTTGAATGACGGCGATTTTCCCAAAGAGGTCGTAGAGTCGGGGCTTCCCGTTCTGGTCGATTTCTGGGCTACCTGGTGCGGGCCGTGTCAAACCATGGGACCCATCATTGACAATATCGCGGGCGAGTACGAAGGCAGGGTCAAGGTGATGAAGGTCAACGTGGATTCGAATCCGCTCACCCCGTCCAAGTTTGGCGTACGAGGCATCCCGACTCTCATACTCTTCAATAAAGGCGAGGTCGTGGACCGCATTGTCGGAGCCGTGCCCAAGAGCACGGTAGACAACCTGATCAAGAAAGCGTTGGTCTGACAAACTTTCGGGGCCGGGGAAATCAAATTTCTCCGGCTCTTTTTGTTTTGGCGGGTTGGTATTAGCGTTTTTTGGAAGATGTTCTAAGGCATTCCGCAAAATAAGGTCACGATTCCTGTCGCCGTCACCCCGGCGAAAGCCGGGGTCCAGGTGGTTTGTAAGTTCCTGAAAGGACTGGGTTCCGGCGTCCGCCGGAATGACGGAAGAAGACGAACGCGCGGCTGTCAAATGGGAATTAATTTTGCGGACCGCTCTGAAGAAGGCGCGCGAGCGGCAGGATTTTCTTTATGCTCTCTGCATGTTCGCTCGTATCATCTCTTTCATCTGGGTTTCCGTCATGGGCGGCATGCCCGGATGGGCCTGCTCCGCATGCACTTTGCCTTTTTCCATGATTTTCCTGACCGCTTCGTCATCGTTTTGCGCGTCGACGTCGATCTTGTAGTTGCACGGCGACGGACAGTTGAGCGAATATTTCATCTTCATGCCTCCTTCGTGAAAATCGAGCATCCTTTCCCGCAAGCGCGCGCCTCCCTCGGTTGAACATAAGCATTCCTGCGCCGGCGTCCAGGGGGGTAAAGAAATGAGGCGGCGTTTCTAGCCTTTTTTCAGTTGCTGGAGCATTCTTCGCTCCTGGAAAGCCCGCCCCTCGAAACTCTGGAGGGGCGTCACCTGCCATTCGAGCATCCCCCAAAAAGGCAAACCCCGCAATATCTGATCGAGTTCTTCATTGGAGGCGGCATCGATGATGAACGCCACGGCGCGCTCGGAAACCGGGACCCCTCCCGCGAGGAGCTTGTTCTCAGACCTGAGCTTGATCAGGGCCTCAAAACCCGGTAAGACATAATATTCCAGCAGATCTATCATATCATCGGGTCCGGTCATTTGCGGCCCGCCGCTTCCGATCACCAGGTAGTTCATGAGCTGTCCCTCCTTGTTCCCGCGCCAGGCCATTTGGCCTGATTTCTTTCGCTGCAAGCAATATACGCCGTTGCCGCGGCCGTGTAAAGCCGCACCGATCTGCTTTCTCCACGATTCTCTCTTGACGCGCCGAAGTGCGATATGCAATAACTTAGCAAGCAGCCGTGAAATAGCGCAACGTCTTCGCCCCAGTAACTACGGAGAGGTTTCATGATGAAGCGTTCTACAATTATTCCAATCCTTCTATGCTCTTTCCTGACCGCGGCAGGGTCGAGCGGCAACTTATCGGCCGCGAGCGGCCCGGAGAGCGGCGCCGGCGCCTCAGACCCCGCCGTCGTCACCCTCGCCGCGGGCCTCGATGAGGTATCTTCCAACGGCCATCAGGTGCAAATAACGAGGGAGGAGGAGAACATCGCCTCGGCCGACGTGCGGCTTGCCCGCTCCGGCTTCCTGCCGAGAGTCAACGCATCTGCGTCCCATAGCACCTTTGCCTACGAGGTTGCGAGCGTCGTGACGGCCCCCGCGCCGGTGGTGAGCCCTATGGGACTCGTAATCGGCGAGACAATGGTAAAAGAGGTCGTCCCCGAGGCCCCGATAAATTTCTACTCCTACAGCGCTTCGATCCAGCAGACCCTTTTCGATTTCCGGCGCACCATCTCGAGGTACAGAGAGAGCAAACAGGTCCTCGACAACAAGAAGTTCGAGACGATCTGGGTGCGCAACCTCGCCGCCTTAGAGTTTGCCGCGGCTTATTTCGATCTCCTCGAAGCGGAGAAGCTCGTGACCGTGGCGCAGCAGGAGGTGGACCGGCTCAAGGCGCACCTGCGCGACGCGCAGAACCTCTACGACTCCGGGGCGATCACCAAGAACGATCTTCTCCAGGCCGATGTAAGGGTCAAGGACGGCGCCCAGAGACTCCTCAAAGCGGAGAACGGCCGGGCCATACGGGCATCCAGGGTGAACAACCTGCTGGTCAGGCCCCTGGAGAAACCGATCCGCGTCGTCGACATAGAATACAAGCCGGGCGAGGCCCCGTACACCCTTGACGAGGCCTGGGAGAGAGCCTTGAAGGAGCGGCCGGAAATGCAGATCGTCGAAGGCAGTCTGAAGGCGCTGCACCTGGAGGAAATCGCCAGGAGGGCCGATTACTTCCCCACCTTCTTCGTTCAAGGCGGGGTCGATTATCAGCAAAATCAATACCTGGCCCATGACGCAAACTGGTCTGCGACCTTCGGGGTAAGCGTCAACCTCTTCTCCGGCGGCGCAACCGAGGCAGCCATCGCGAGGACTAAGTCCCAGCAGTACCAGGTCCTCAAGCAGCGGGCCAAGCTCATCGACGACATCAAGCTGGAGGCGCAAAAGTACGCGCTGGACCTGAGCAACGCGCGGGAAAGAATACAGGTTGCGCGAGGCGCCGCAGACCAGGCCATGGAGAACCTCAGAATCAACAAAGTCCGGTACGACGCCGGGGAAGGCACTGCCACAGAGGTGCTCGACGCGGTGACCTTCCTCACCACTTCCGAGAACAACTACATCCAGGCGATTTACGACTTCCGCCGGGCTGAGGCCGGCATTTACTACGCTGTGGGAAAAGACTTGCGGGAGGTGTACAAATAATGAAAGCAGACGAAAAGCCGGCCAGAAAAGGTCCGCCGAAAAGGCTGATAGTTTTGCTCGTCGTCCTGGCGGTTTGCGTCGTCCTCGCCATCACGGCATACAGGAGTTATTCCGGAACCCACATCTCCACCGACGACGCCTTTGTCGACGGCCGGATCCACACGATCGCCGCCAAGATCAGCGGCACGGTCAAGACCCTTTGCGTGGAAGACAACCAGCTCGTGAAGAAAGGAGACCTTATAGCGGAGATCGACCCGGTCGACTACAATGCGCGGGTGGACGAGGCGGGCGCGAGCCTCTCCTCCGAGAAGTCGCGACTCGCGGAAACGGGCGCGAGGGCCGCAATGGTCAAATCCCAGCGGGTGGAGCTGCTGCAGCAGGTCGAAGGGACCCGCATCAATCTCGAGGTGCAGCGGAAGAACCTCATCCAGGCGGAGTTCGACATCAAGAAGGCGCAAGCCAACCTGGACGCCCAGGAGGCCAGGCTGCGCCAGGCGGTGCTGGACATCAGGCGGGCCGACGATCTCTTCGCCAAGGAGGCAATCTCCCGCGAGAAGCATGAGAATGCGCTCACGGCAAAAGATGTGGCCGAAGCCCAGGTAATGGCGGCGCGGGAGCAGCTCAACCAGGCTGCGGCAGCCCGGGACGCCCAGGGCGCAAGGGTGCTCCAGGCGGAGGTTGAGATCAAACGGACGGAGGCCGCCCTGGCAACCCAGCAGAACGCGATACGCCAGGCGGAAATCAGCGTCGTCTCGCAGACGGAAACGGCCAAGCAGAGGGAGGCCGTGCTGCGGATCGCCGAGTTGAACCGGAGTTATACAAGGGTCGAGGCCCCTGTCGACGGCTATGTAAGCAAGAGGTCGGTGGAGGTCGGGAACCAGAATCCAGGCGGGCCAGCCGCTTCTGGCTATCGTCCCCCTCGAGGGCACGTGGATCACCGCGAACTACAAGGAAACCCAGTTGGAGAGGGTGAGGCCGGGCCAGAAGGCGGAGATCAAGGTCGACACCTACCCCGGCAAAACGTTCAGGGGAAAGGTAGACAGCATCATGGCAGGCACGGGGTCGGCGTTCTCCCTCTTTCCGCCGGAGAACGCGACGGGCAACTTCGTCAAGGTGGTCCAGCGGATATCCGTGAAAATCGTGCTGGACAAGGGGGAAGACCCGGACCATCTCCTGAGGGTGGGCCTCTCCGTTATCCCGACGATCGTTGTAAGGTGAGAGGCTTTCATTCTCACAGGGACTAAACGATGAAGAACGCGAACAAATGGATCATCGCGATCACGGTGATGCTCCCCACTTTCATCGAGATAGTGGACACGTCGGTCGTCACCGTCTCCCTCGACCATATCAGGGGGAGCTTATCTGCAGGCATCGATGAAGCGACGTGGACCATCACCTCCTATCTCGTCTCCAACGCCATCGTTATCCCCATGACGGGGTGGCTCAGCCGTCTCATCGGGAGGAAAGTCTATCTTATCCTTTCCGTTGCCCTTTTCACCGTAAGCTCTCTTCTTTGCGGACTCTCATGGAACCTGCAAAGCCTCGTGTTCTTCCGCGTCCTCCAGGGCATAGGCGGCGGCGGCCTGCAGCCTCTCTCACAGTCCATCCTTATCGAATCCTTCCCCGTCGGACAGATAGGCATGGCTACCGCGATCTACGGCATGGGCGTGACCTCGGGCCCCATCATCGGTCCTCTCCTCGGCGGCTGGATCACAGACAACTGGTCCTGGCACTGGATCTTCTTCATCAACATCCCCATCGGCGTGATCGCCATGATCATGGCGTACTTCTTCATCTTCGATCCTCCGTACATCAAGAGGGCAAAAGCAAGAGTCGACTTCTGGGGCCTCTCCTTTCTCGTGATCGGGTTAGGAAGCCTCCAGGTCATGCTCGACAAGGGTCAACGGGAGGATTGGTTCTCCTCCGGCCTGATCGTCTGGCTCGCCGTCGCTTCCGCCGTTTCTCTCGCCTTCCTCATCATCGTCGAGCTGTACTCGGAACACCCTATCGTGGACCTCAGGGTCTTCCGCCACCGCACCTTCGCCATCGGCAACCTGATCATCTTCCTCGCCTTCATTACCCTCTTCGGCACCCTTGTCCTCCTGCCGATCTTCACCCAGAAGATGATGGGATATACGGCGACGCTGGCGGGCCTGGCCCTGGCGCCGGGCGGCATCGCCACAATGTTCGTGATGCCCATTGCGGCGCGTCTTACCCTTAAGACCAACCCCAAGTATGTGCTGGCCACGAGCATCATCGTCATCTCGGTCTCTACGTACCTCATGAGCCGGTTCAACCTGTTCGTCGATTTTCAGGGCGTCATGTTGCCGCGCGTGATCATGGGAGTGGGACTCGGCTTCCTCTTCGTCCCACTCACCGCCCTCACCCTGAGAATGCTTCCCAACGAGGAGATGGGCAACGCCACGGCCATTTACAACCTTCTCAGGAATATCGGGGGGAGCGTCGGCATCGCTTTCGTGACTACAATGCTCGCCAGGGGCGCCCAGGTGCGCCAATCCTACCTTGCGAGCCATGTTACGCTTTTCGACAGGACCTACCAATGGTCCCAGCACGGTTTTTCATCTTCCCTGCCCATGGGGGGTTCTCAGGCCGGACCGCTCGCTTTACTCTACGGCAGGTTGCTGAGGGAAGCGAACATGCTCTCCTTCAACGACGCTTTTCTCACCCTTGCCGTCCTCATGCTGCTCGTTCTGCCCCTGGTCTTCTTCATGAAGAGGCTCAGCTTCACCGGTCAGGCGCCGCTCGGCATGGACATTGACAAATAGGGCGGCGGCTCCTTCATCGAGCCTCCTCTCTCACGACTGCAGACTATCCAGATGCCTCATCAGCTCCGGTTTGGGGAGAGCGCCGACCACGCGATCGACGAGCTTGCCCCGGTTGTAGAAAAAGAGGGTCGGCGTCCCGTTGACGCCTTGCAGAGAGGCGACCCTGTGATCCTGATCGATGTTCAGCAAGACAATTTTCACCCGACCCGCATAGACCGACGCCAGCTCGTCGACGACAGGAGCGAGTCTCCGGCAGTGACCGCACCGGGGCGAGAAGAATTCGACCATCACCGGCCCCTCGAAGCCGAGGACCTCACGGTCGAACGCGTCGTCCGATGTGTAGACGGGTCTGTCGGGAAAGAGTCTGGACGGCGGCAGCCGGGACTTGCATCGACCGCACACGGCCTTGTTGTCGCCCCATCTGGCCGCCGGGACCCGGTTCCTGGCGCCGCAGCGGGGACAGCGAACGATGATGTTTCCTCCGTTCATAAAAGGAATATAGGCGTTCCGCAGAGGGGCGTCAACGACGAGAACGCTACGGCGGCGCGCGGGGCGGATGGCGAAGGCTTGAACGCATCGCCGATCCTTGCGGCCCTCCCCGGGGAGAACAGGCAGGCCCTCGTCGTCGCTCCTTGCAGCCGGGGCCCCGTCTGGGCTGCCCGGGTTGGTTTCATGGAAGCGCACGGGAGGATCTGGAGGCTTATCCTGGGGCCATTTCCCGCGGTTGCCGGCAGGAACGGGTTTGCATTGCCGGGCGAAAAAAGGGAAGGGGACGGCAAGACCCCGTCCGGCATATTCGCGGTCGAGCACGCGTTCGGCTGCGCCGGGAGTGTCTCGACGGCGCTGCCGTACCGGCAGATCGAAGAAGACGACGTGTGGGTGAACGACCCTCTCTCCGACTACTACAACAGGTGGATGAAAAGGGGAGAAGTCCGGGCCTTCTCCTTTGAGGAAATGATGCGTCCGGACAACCTTTACCGTTACGGGATGGTGATCGGCTACAACAGAAACCCCGCGGTTAAGGGTCTGGGGAGCGCCATTTTCGTGCACGTCTGGAAAGGATGCGACTCACCAACGTCAGGGTGCGTCGCACTGGCGGAAGAGCACGTCGTCGCCATCCTCGGCAGGCTCGACCCCTCCCTGGGGCCCCTCTCGTTGATCGGCCTGCTCTCTAGTGAAAAAATGCACGTTTTGCCGTAATAATTTCTGCTGTAAAAATTATTAATAGTGAAAAATGTAGGCATTCCAACGATTCCATGATTATTGATAAGCGAGAAAAATATTAACATCTCCATAATGGGGTGTAAATGCTGCGTTTTCGCCGTATTGCACCCGTTGTCTTATCACCCAGGTTATTCACGGCGCAGAGAGTGTGCAGTCTAAGTGATTGATATTTCAGAATATCATTATATGGCATCACTATTGCATTACTTGTGATGGATTGCACAAAATGGAGAAAGGAGATAATGAAATGGAAAAAAAAGTCTTGTTGATCGATGACGAAGCATCCCTGCGACGAAGCGTTTCTATGGGACTCATGCAGAAGGGTTATCAAACCGAACCGTGCGAGAACGGCATGAAGGCGCTTCAGACGCTGGAAACATTCAAGCAAAAGAGTCTGCCCCTCGGCTGCGCCATCGTGGACGTCAGGCTCCCCGACATCGATGGTTTGAAGCTACTCAAGGCGATAAAGTTCAATTATCCCCAGCTTCCCGTCATCATTATAACCGGTTATGGCAGCGAGACGATAGCAGAGGAAGCCAAGACAGCGGATGCCTATCTGGAAAAACCGTTCAGCGTGGACGATCTGGCGAGGGTGTTGGAACAGATGAAATCCCGGGAGGCAGAGCCTGTTGCAGGGGCGCCGCCCGCGAAGCAGCTCCAGGCGGCGCAGGAATCGATGAGCGCCTACGCCTTGCTGTCGCTCGACGAATCGGCCAACCTGTTGAACACGTACCGCAAGCTCTACTATAACGAGAACGTCCTTTACTGCGACGCCGTCAGAGGCGACTACGACCTGGTGCTTATGCTTCAGGCCGCCACGTCGGACAAGATCAAGGAAGTGGTGGAACAGCAGATCAAGACTATGCCGGGCGTGGCCGGGGTATCCCTGATGACGGTGGACATGCCGACGTTCGGCGAGAACGTGATCAATATCATGGGCGCCGTCGACAGGGCGCTCGGCAGGGACAAGGGCGAAAACGTGGCCGCGTCGAAGCAGGCGGCGAGAACGAGGGTCTCTTCGTACGTAATGCTGGAAGTGGAGAAGGAAAAGATGGAAGGGATCTACCCCGCTCTTTACTTCAACGACCAGGTGGTCAACTGCGACTACACTGACGGCAGCTTCAGCATCGTCCTCCTTATGAAGGGAACGAGCTTCAGTGAGATCGGCAGCATAATCCGGAGCAGATTCAAGACGATGGACGGCGTGCTCCGGATCAGGGAGTATCCGATAATCACTCTGTTTGAGTCATGACCTTCACTTGCGGCCGTTCGGCGGACGTTCTTGAGCCGGGCGGGCCGCTCCCCCTTTTCGGGGCTTTTTTGCCCGAAACGTCTCCCCCTCCGGAAATGCGCATCCCGGAGGGGGCGGCGCTGTTTGTCGGGCCAAGAACAGGCGGGTGCGGATTAAGGACGTTCTGTCGTGAAAGGAGAAGGAACAATGTTGCACGGGGAGGAATCGAAGCAGGAAAAAGCGAGGGACGGATTTTCAGACTTCAAGGTGAGGCTCTGGACATACCAGGGCGAAATGGGCGCGCTCATACCCTTGCTGCAATCGGCCCAGGAGACTTACGGCTATGTTCCCGAATCGGCGATCGACCATATCAGCCAGATTGTGGGGATTCCGGCCGCCGAGATTTATGGCGTGGTCACTTTCTATTCCCAGTTCCGGCTCAGACCGACAGGGAAAAATATCATTAAGATCTGCGACGGCACGGCATGCCACGTGAACGCCTCATCCCTGATGATCAAGACAATAGAGAACGCGTTGAAGGTTGCAAATAACGAGACCACGGACGACGGCCTCTTCACCTTGCAAAAGGTCGCGTGTCTTGGCTGCTGCTCCCTTTCGCCGGTGGTCATGATAAACGAGGAGACTTACGGCCGGCTGACGCCTAAGAAGGTGCAGCAACTCTTGAAGGAATACAGGGAGCGCTCGCAGGAAGAACAGTCTTAGCTGAACGGAAGGGGGTGACGGATAAGCCCCAATAAGGCTTTTGTTTGAGGGGGAGGCTCCACGAGCTTGGCTCGCGGAAGGGGGCGACGCTAGCCCCAATAATTGCAGAGAGGCAACGATGAAGACGATCAAAGTGGGACTCGGGACCTGCGGAGTTTCGGCCGGCGGGGACAAGACGTACGAGGCCGTAAAACGTGAGATAGAACGGGAGAACATCCAGGCGATATTGAAGGAGACCGGCTGCAACGGCATGTGCTGCCGGGAGCCGTTGATGGAAGTGATCGACGAAGACGAAAATTCCTACCTGTACGGCGAGGCGACGCCTGAAAGAGTCAGAAGGATCATGGCGGAGCACGTGGTTGCCGGCATCCCGGTCGATGAGTGGGTCGTACAGGGCAACGGCGCCGAGGACCCCTTCTTCAGGAAGCAGAAAAGGATCGTGCTGCGAAACTGCGGCGTCATCGATCCCAACTCTATAGAAGAATACATTGCGGTAGGCGGTTATCAGGCAATCCGGAAGGCGCTGCACGAGTATACGCCGGAGCAGGTCGTCGAGACCATTACCGCTTCGGGATTGAGGGGCAGAGGCGGAGGCGGCTTCCTTACCGGCGTAAAATGGGGATTCTGCAGGAAGGCGCCGGGCGACGTCAAGTACATCATCTGCAATGCGGACGAAGGCGACCCCGGGGCCTTCATGGACCGGAGCACCCTCGAAGGAGATCCTCATTCCGTGCTGGAAGGGATGATGATCTGCGCCTACGCCATCGGCGCCTCGGAAGGCTACGTCTATGTGCGCGCCGAATACCCGAAGGCAGTCCAGAGGCTCAGGGACGCCATCAGACAGCTCCTGGCGAAAGGCTTCCTCGGCAAGCATATCTTCGGGTCCGACATGGACTTTTCCATAAGGATAAAGGAAGGGGCAGGCGCCTTCGTTTGCGGGGAGGAGACGGCGCTGATCGCCTCCATCGAGGGCAAACGGGGCATGCCCCGTTTCAGGCCCCCCTTCCCGGCCAACAGCGGCCTATGGGGCAAACCCACCAACATCAACAACGTGGAAACCTACGCGAATGTGCCCTGGATCATCGTCAACGGCGCCTGAGGCGTTTTCCTCCATGGGGACGGAGAACAGCAAGGGCTCGAAGGTCTTTGCCCTTGCGGGCAAGATCCAACGGGGCGGATTGGCCGAGGTGCCAATGGGCATCACGATCAACGAGATAGTCTACGAGATCGGCGGCGGCATAAAGGACGGCAAGAAATTCAAGGCGGTGCAGATGGGCGGTCCGTCGGGCGGCTGCATCCCCGCGTCCATGGGGAACCTGCGCATCGACTACCAGCAGATCAACAAGACGGGCGCCATCATGGGCTCGGGCGGCCTCGTGGTCATGGACGAGACGACCTGCATGGTCGATATGGCAAAATTCTTCTTGCGGTTCACCCAGGATGAATCCTGCGGGAAGTGCACCTTCTGCCGCATAGGGACCACGCGCATGCTCGAGGTCCTTGAACGGATCACGGACGGGTTGGGCCGAGGAGGGCGATATCCCCCTGCTTCAGCGCCTTGCCTACCAGATCAGGAACAATACGATTTGCGGCCTCGGGCAGACGGCGCCCAACCCCGTGCTTACCACGCTCAAATATTTCCCGGAAGAGTATGAAGCTCACATCCGGGACAAGAAATGTCCTGCCCATAGCTGCCCGGCGCTCCTCACCTACACGATCCGTGAAGACGCGTGCAAGGGCTGCACGGCCTGCGCCAAGGCGTGTCCTGTGGAGGCGATCAGCGGGGAAAAAAAGAAGGCCCATGCAATAAATGGGGCGCTCTGCGTCAGATGCGGCAAGTGTTTCGAAACCTGCAAATTTGATGCGGTGCTTAAAGACTAGAGTGGAGACAAGCCATGACGGACCAAATTAAAATAAAGATCAACAGCCGGGAATACGAGGCCAATCAAGGCGACACCATACTCGATGTCGTCAGGGGGCATCAAATAGACGACATACCGACCCTATGCCACGATCCAAAGCTTCCCCCCTATGGCTCGTGCTACCTCTGCGTGGTCGAAGTGGAAGGTCTCGAAAAGCTCGTCCCGTCCTGCTCGAGCCTGGTTGCGCCCGGCATGAGCATACAGACGAACAACGAGAAAATCAGGGAGTCGAGAAAAACGGCGCTGGAGCTGCTCCTATCCAATCACTACGCAGACTGCATAGGACCCTGCAAGCGGAGCTGTCCCGCGGGCGTCGACGTGCAGGGCTACATCGCTCTCATGTCGATGGGGCGCTACAGGGAAGCAATAAGGCTCATCAAGGAAAAGAACCCGCTGCCCCTGGTTTGCGGGCGCGTCTGCGTCCGGGAGTGCGAGAACGCGTGCCGGCGAAACCTCGTGGACGACAGGGTGGGCATCGATTATCTTAAGCGCTACGCGTCCGACGTCGATATTGAGGACCCCTGGGTTCCCGACCTTCCAAAGCCGGACGGCGGGAAGGCGGCCATCGTCGGTGGGGGGCCGCCGGCCTTGCCTGCGCCTATTTTCTCACCCTCAAGGGGCATAGGGCGACTATTTTCGAGGGCTCTCCTCATCTGGGAGGAATGCTGCGTTACGGCATCCCCGAATACCGGCTTCCGAAGGCCCTGCTGGATAGGGAAATCAAGTGGATCACCGATCTGGGGGTGGAGGTCAGGACCGGGACAAGAATGGGTGAGGATTTTACCCTGCAATCGCTCAAGGAGAAAGGGTTCGATGCGATCTTCCTCGCCATGGGCGCGCAAAAAGCAAAGACCATGGGCTTGTCGGGGGAAGAAAAAATGGAAGGCGTCGTTGGGGGCATCGATTTTCTTCGCCGGATGCAGACGGATGAGCCGCCGAAGCTGCACGGCGTCGTGGTAGTGGTGGGCGGCGGCAACACCGCCATCGACGCCGCCCGGACGGCCCTCAGGATCGGGGCTGAAAAAGTGGTCCTCCTGTACCGGAGGACCATGAAAGAAATGCCCGCCCACCAAATGGAAATCGACGCGGCCTCGGACGAAGGCGTCGAGATGATCTTCCTGTCCACGCCTGTCGCCATCATTGCAAGGAATGGGAGGATCGAGGCCCTGCGATGCGTCCGCATGGAGCTGGGCGAGCCGGACGCATCCGGCCGCAGGAGGCCGATGACTATCAAGGGGTCCGAATACGACCTGGGGTGCGCGTTCGTCATCTCTGCGATCGGACAGGATATCGACCTGGACTCGATAGATAAGGAGAGCGGACTCGCGATTACTCCCCAGAAGGCGATATCGGTTGACGGCTCTTTCGCCGCCTCCATCCCGGGCGTCTTTGCGGGGGGAGACGTGATAACCGGCCCGGCGGTGGCCATCGATGCAATCGCTCACGGCCGGGCCGCAGCGCTCGCCATGGACCAGTACATGAGGGCGGGCAGGACGAGCAGCCCGGCATGGGACTTCTTAAGCAGCAAGGAAGCCTTCGGCGAAATTCAGGAAAGCGAGTTTCTCGATGTTCCCCGCATCGAGAAAGAGAAGATGAGCGAGCTTCCGGTCAATGAAAGGATGCGAAGCCAGGCCGAAATCGAAGTCGGTTTTACCGAAAGCCAGGCGATAAATGAGACGGGCCGGTGCATGGAGTGCGGCTGCCTCGCCTATTTTGACTGCGATCTCAGGAAATACGCGACGGATTTCGGCGTAGACATAAGCCCGTTCATCGGCGGCGCGAGAAAGCACCGCGTCGATGCGACCCATCCGTTTATCGCGCTCGACCCCAATAAGTGCATAAACTGCGGCCGCTGCGTGAGGACGTGCTCCGAAATAGTGAGGATCTCGGCCCTGGGCTTCGTCTACAGGGGGTTCAAGTCCGTTGTCAAGCCGTCAATGGAAAAACCGCTCCTCGAGACGACCTGCATCTCCTGCGGCAACTGCATCTCTGCCTGCCCGACCGGGGCCATTACCGAAAAATTGCCTTTCCGCAAGCCAGGGCCGTGGGCGTTCGAGGACAAAGGATCGGTCTGCAGCTTCTGCTCGGTCGGTTGCGCCTTGAGCTATCGCCTCTTCCATGACGGCCTTTTCACGGTCGCGAACGTCGATGGGGATTCCCACAACAAGGGCTACCTGTGCGCCAAAGGGCGCTTCGGCTACCGGTACATGATGGACGAGAAGCGCATTCTCAAGCCCATGATCAGACGCAGGGGCGAATGGTCGGAGGCCGGCTGGGACGAAGCCCTGAGTTTTGCGGCTACGAGGCTCGAGGCCGTCGCCCGGGCTTCGGGCGCAGATTCGATCGCGGCTCTTGCCTCGCCCAAACTGACTAACGAAGAGTTGTACCTCCTGCAAAAATTCGTCCGGGTTGGGCTAAAGACGAACAACATCGGGAGCTTCACGAACCTGGTCGATGGGGCGGAGCGATATGCCCTCGACGACATGTTCGGTCTCACCGTCTCCACAACCGGCATGGACGACCTCGAAAAGGCGGACGTCATCATGGTCGTCAACGCCGACCCTTCGGAAGACAACCTCATTGCCGAGCTGAAAATCAAATCGGCGGTGAAGAAAGGGACCAGGCTCGTAACCGTGGCGTCTTCGGAGATCCCCCTCGTCAAATTCTCCGAGCTCTGGATAGACTCGAAGCGCGGGACCAACGCGACCGTCATCAACGGCATCTGCAGGTACATCCTGGATAAAGGCTCGGAAGACGCCGCCTTCATCGAAGAGAGGACCGAAGGGTATGAGGCGTTCAAGGCCTCCGTCGCGCCTTTCGATCCGGGGTTGGTCTCCGAAATGACCGGGGTCAGGAAAGAAAAGCTGGAGCGACTCTTCGAGCTCGTCTCGAATCGCGAGGCCAGAGTCATCATCGTCTACAGCATCGATTCCTTATGGGAAAAATCGAGAAACGACCTGCAGGCGATCGGGAACTTCATGATGCTGAGCGGACGGGTAGGAAAGCCGGGCAGCGGCATCGTCATCCTGCGGGATTTCGCCAACTCCCAGGGGCTGCTCGACATGGGCGTCGATCCGGCGTATCTGCCCGGATATGTCCGGCCGGGCGACACGGAGCGAATCTGCGGCGCTGGAAAAGCTCTGGGGCGCATCGCTCAGGGACGTATTCAAGCCGGTCAATCTGAAAGACGCCATGGAAACAGAGCGCATCAAGGGTTTGATCGTCTTCGGCGAGGACCCGCTTTCTGCAACCTCGAACCTTAAGCTGACCAGCGGCGCGGAATTCATGGTCGTCGTCGACTCTTTCATGACGGCCACGGCAATGGAAGCAGACGTTCTGCTCCCGGCCTCGCTGCCTATCGAGACCGAAGGCGCCCGCACGGCGTGCGATCGCAGGGTGCAAGCGGCAGCCAAAATATTCGAGCCCAGGACCGGCATGGAAAACCGGCAGATCCTGGCGGCCCTCGCTGAAAAAATGCACATAGCCCTGACGCCCGGGGACGTGAGCCGAATAGGCGAGGAGATCAAAGAGGCTGTTCCTCTCTATGGAAAGCTTGGGCGGGGAGGGTTCTGGGGCGCCGGCTTGCTGGATGAGAGTTTCATGACGCCGAGCGGGAAAGGACGCTTCGCGGCCTTCGAGCCGGATGCGACGCCTTACAGCGGGGAGAAAATGTGCTATCTCTTCGACGAAAACTATTTCCGGCTGAACATCAAAGGCAAGCTGACGGCGTGAGTTTAGAACCTTGCGCCGACGCTATGCGCAAAAAGCGCCCTGCCGTATCGGGCGAGGCGCCGTATGTGGTATAGTATGCAAAACAACCAGCAAGAGGTTATCGTCAATGACGCATCGCCCCGGCCAGGAAGAGATCGAGCAAGACCTGAAAAAACGGCAGCAGGAGTTAAGATGCCTCTACCGCATATCCCTCGAGGCGGACTCGGACAAGCCGCTGGAACAGACGTTGCGCAACAGCGCCGGGCACCTGAGACAGGGCCTTCTGCACCCGGACGCGAGCACGGCATCCATCACTCTCGACGGGATAGAGTATTCGAGCGGTCCGCATCCTGCCGGGGATGCTTCCCCACATTACAACTCGGACCTCGTAGTAAACCGGAATAAGAGGGGGATGGTTGCCGTCTATTTCATGGATAACGCGAAATCTCTCAAAGAAGAGGAAGAGCTTGTAAGGGAAGTGGGGGGCATGATATCGAGGGCCGTGGAGCGTCGTGAAATGCAGGCAGAGCTGGAGCGCCGCGCAGGTGTGCCGGAAGGTTCCGGCGGGGGGAGGCGCCCGCAGGAAGACGGCGAGCTTTTCGAGAAGGCGCCGACGCCGCTTCTGGTTGCGCGGTTGAACGGGGACATCGTCAGGGCGAACCGCGCCTTTTACGACCTCCTCGACTACCCGGCCGATGGCTCGGCAGGGCTAAACTTCGTCAGGGACAGGCTCTATGAGAACCCCGAAATCAGGGCCGTCATATATCAGAAGCTCCTCGACGACGGGATGGTTGACGACATCGAATTGAATCTTCTCGACCGGTCGAACAATCCCATTCCGGTCCTTGTCTCCTATGTGTTCACCGATCTGAACGGAGAACGCCTCGTCGAGTCGGTCTACAAGGACATCCGCGTACGGAAGGAATTGGAAAAACAACTGATCCAGCAGAACGAGAACCTTGAGAAGAGCGTCCGCGAAAGGACGCATGACCTGGAAAACCAGAAGAACCTCCTGGTGAAGAAGAACCAGGAGCTGATTGCCATGACCGATAAGCTGAGAGAGCATAAGACCAGGCTCCAGACCCTCTTCAAGGCCATCACCGACACGGTGATCGTGATCGACCTTGATTTCAACCTCCTCATGTCCAACAAGAAGGAGGTCGGCAACAGAGGAAAGTGTTACAGGAAGGTGTTCTGTCAGGAAGAGCGCTGCCAGGACTGCCTTATGGAAAGGGTTTTCCAGGAGCGCACCTCGATCTCTCACGAGAAGGTTCTGGAGGATGAGTACTACCTGCTCCAGGCGTACCCTATCTTCGATGGGGAGTGCAGAGCCACCGGCGCCCTTGAGATCTCCAGGGTCATCACGAAAGAAAAGAACATGGAGCGTCAGTTGCTGCAGGCGGACAAGCTGGCTTCTCTCGGACAACTCGTCTCCGGAATAGGTCACGAGATCAACAATCCCAACACCTTTATCCGCGGCAACCTGCTTATCGTCCAGGAAGCCATGAAGGATATTTTTCCCATCCTCGACGATTATCACAGGGCCAATGCGGACCTCAAGATAGCGCGCCTCGGCTACGATGTATTCAGACAAAATATCCCTGTCCTGATCGACGACATGGTCGAGGGCGCCAACCGGATAAAGGGGATTGTCGACGGACTGCGGAAGTTCGGCAAACGGGATGAGGGTTTCCTCAATGAAATAGTCAATCTGAACCTGGTCGCGGAAAGCTGTCTGAGGCTCGTGGATAATCAGATCAGGCGCACTGCCGACGTGAAGGTCGACTTTCAGGAGGGCCTGCCCTCGGTCATGGGGAACGCCCAGAAATTGCAGCAGGTGATCCTCAATATCCTGATCAATGCCTCGCAAGCCATCGAGAAACCCCGGGGGACCATCAAGGTAACGACGCGGTCTGACGGCAAAGAAGTCCAAATCAGGATCAAAGACAATGGAAAAGGCATGGACGAGAAGACGATAAGTCAGATTTTCGATCCCTTTTTTACCACGAAGAGGCGCCAGGGCGGCACCGGCCTCGGCCTTTCCATTGCATACGGCATCGTCAAAGAGCACCAAGGCAGAATAGGGGTTGTGAGCGATGTGGGGGCGGGGACGACCTTCTGCATCTACCTGCCGGCGGCGGGCGCGGAGGGACCATGAACAGGATCCTGGTAATCGACGACGACCAGGCAGTCCTAAATTATCTGAAGATATTTTTGCTCCAGTCGGGCTCTTTCGACGTCGCGACCCTCAGCAACAGCACGAAGGCTTACGCCGAGCTGAAGAACAACGCCTACGACCTGCTCCTCCTCGACATGGACATGCCTGATGTCACGGGCCTCGACATCCTGAAGCATATCCAGGAAAAGAATATCGACATCGAGACCATCGTCCTGACCGGGGTGGAAGACGTAGAGCTGGCGGTCGCGGCCGTAAAGCTTGGGGCAATGGAATATCTCACGAAGCCCGTCGACAACGAGCGTCTCCTCAGGCTGATCAACACCGCTCTGGAGCACAGGAACCGCCAGAAGACGAGCGACCGGGAAGACGCCGTTTCCGTCGAAGACTTGAAGTTCAAAGACGAGTTCAAAGACATCATCACCCAGAATGAGAAAATGTACAGGGTCTTTTCCGTGGTGGAAAAAATGGCCCAGACGGACAACAGCGTGCTCATCTGGGGCGAGAGCGGGACAGGCAAGGAATTGATAGCTCGCGCCATCCATCAGATCAGCAAGAGAAGAACGCATAATTTCATTGCGGTGAACGCCGGCGCTTTTGCGAACGAGCTCTTTGCATCCGAGTTCTTCGGTCATAGCCAGGGCGCCTTCACCGGCGCCGCCACGAACAAAAGGGGGCTCGTGGAGGAGGCGGACAAGGGGACCCTCTTTCTGGATGAGATCGGCGAGCTTGCCCTGCCCATACAGGTAAAGCTGCTCAGGGTCCTTCAGGAAGGCGAATTCTTCCGCCTCGGCTCGACAAAGAACCTGAAAGTCGACGTAAGGATCGTGGCGGCGACAAACAAAAACCTCCATGAAGAGATAAAGAAAGGCAATTTCAGAAAAGACCTTTTTTACCGCCTCAACATGAATTCGGTCTACCTCCCGCCTCTGCGCGAGAGGAAGGGCGACGCGTCGCTTCTCGCGAACCACTTTCTTTCAATCTTCTGCAAGACCAACGGCAAGAAGATCCAGAAGATATCGGAAGGGGCCATGAAGCTCCTCACCCACTACGGCTACCCGGGGAATGTGCGGGAATTAATGAATATCGTCAACAGCGGCGTCATCATCGAATCGACCGGAGAGCTGAGAAAAAAGTCTCTCCCGAACTATTTTCTCGAGAACGGCTTCGGCGATGTGTCGCTCAAGAGTCTTGAAGAGGTTGAAAATGAGCACATCAGGAAGGTTCTTGCCTACATGGAGGGCAACAGGACGAAGGCCTCCCAAATACTCGGCATATCGCGGATCAGCCTCCTGTCGAAAATCAGAAAGTACAAACTGGAGTAGGACGCAGGCGCTTGAGACCTGTCGCGAATCATGGTCTAATTAAGAGATGCTGTAGAGACCGGAGGCAATCCTATGTGTCAGACCGCGGTCTATCTCGTTCGTGAGGGCAAAGAGGAGCTTGTGCTGCAGGACGTCGTGAGCATCACGCCGGAAGGGGCGACCCTTAAGCTCGTCAATCTTTTCGGCGAAGAGAAAGTGGTAGAGGGAAGGATACGCCAGATCGACCTGCTCAGCCACCGGATTACCGTCCATACGCCCTAAGCGCGGGCGGCCGGACGCTTTTCGCGCCTTCGGGTTTCTCGGGCGAGTGAGGAATACCATCCGAAAGCGAGAGGAATTTATTTTTTCAAAACCTGTGTGTTTCTCCTTTTCATCTTGACTATCGTTATATAAGATGATATACAATCAGGGAAGTTTGACAAAGCCAAACCACTCGTAAGGGCGGGACGGAAAACCAGCGGGTCTCGGATATGCTTCAAGTGAACACTTCAAGACAGAGAGTCGGCCGCCCAGGAAAGAGCCCATGGGCGTTTCCGACCCATCCGCGAGGCTTAACCTGAATAAGAGCACGGTTTGCCTGTAACGATTGCTGATTTTCATTTGAGTATCTCCACGTTATATGAGACTATATCAATGGAGAAAGGAACCTAAGTTGAAGAAAACGGCTACATTCCTCGCCTGTGCTTTTTTCGCGTTAGCGGCTTGGATTTCATTTCCACACAGTGCCCGGGCCAATGTGGAGTGGAAGATTATCAAGGACTTGGACCTTAAAAAGACGCCGCTCGACATCGCTCCCTCCCTCGATGGAAAATGGCTGTACATTCTCACACCCGGAGAGGTTGCCATCTATTCCTTTGTCGACGGCGAGATCACCGACCGGATTTCCGTGGATAAGAACTTCGATAGAATAGCGTCTTTGCCGAGGCCGGACACCCTCGTCATTTCAAGCAGCACAAAGAAAGCGCTCCAGGTTGTTCTCCTTGAGCGGAGCTATAGAATCGACGTGGCCGGTTCGCCCTTCAAAGGGCTGCAGGACGCGCCGGTCGCCATCGTCGTCTTCGAAGACTATCAGTGACCGTACTGCGCGGGGCTTGAACCCCTGCTCCGGCAGGTGTCGGAGACCTACCCGAAGGACGTGAAGCTCGTCATCAAACACTTTCCTCTCGCGATGCACGGTTACGCGAAGAAGGCGGCCACAGCCGCCCTGGCCGCAGGAAAACAGGGCAAGTTCTGGGAGATGCATGAAAAACTGTTCGCCAACCATAAGGATTTGGGCGACGTCAAAGTGAAGGCGATCGCGGGCGAACTTGGCTTGAACGCGGAGCAGTTTGACAAAGACCTCGAAGACCCCTCCCTCACATCTTTCATTGACAAGGATACGAACGACGGGGTTCGAGCAGGCGTTCAGGGAACACCTACCATTTTCATCAACGGGAAAGCGTTCAACGAGTGGAGCCCCGAGGGCTTTCGGCAGGCTATCGACGCCGAACTGAAGAAGATCCACTCGCAAAGCAGTCAGGATTCGCGCTGAAAGATGCCATTCGATCGGCAAAGGCGAAGGTCGTGCTCATCGCCTGATGCGAGGCTTCTCCAGGAGCGGCACGCCATGCAATTTCTCAATGGCCCTCTCATAGAACAGAAAGGTCCTTGATGGGAGTTTCTTTTCTTGGTTTCGAGATTGACGCCCCCTTGTCCCCAAGGGCGCGACGCGCCTGCGAAACAATAGCTTGAGGTTCTCAGGCCGGGCAACTGGCGCTCCTTTTTCTCCTCCATCTTTTTCACAGGGTCAATAACGCATTGATGTCCGCCTTTCATTTCACCTCTTTGCTGCAACTGGACGTGTTCCTTTGCGACATAGGGCAGTACGCGATACCCATTTTGTTCTGGCTCCCGCTGGCCGCCGGCAATTGGCGCCGGGAAAGCAAGCTTGCTGGTCTCCACATTCCGACGTCCCGCCGCAAGACGGCGCAAAGGGAAAGCGCAGCGAAATGACATACACCGCAAGTTAAGCGCGGGTCTCGACATTTCCGCTCGTAATGTGCGAGGTTCGCCCAATCAGGCAAAATCTGGCATTTCAAGAAGAAAGCGCCGGATAGGCGCTCGGCCGATCGGCCGTTTCCGCGTTCCGAATTTCGCGTTTCCTCCTCCCCTCTCCCTTTTCACTTTCGACTCGCCCCTTGCCCCGTCTCGCCGCCGCCGGCCGCCGTCACGGCCGATGTTGAAACAGGGATTCCCGACACTTACATTTTGAACGGGAGGGTTGAAAGATGAAGAAGACAGTCATCATCGTTCTTATCGGCGTTCTGCTCTTCTTGGGCCTCTCTTCAGGCGCGCTCTATGCACGGGACGGCAGGCACGGCGGCTTTCACGGCGGCTTTCACCGGGGCTGGTACGGGTTCGGTCCCTGGTGGGGGTATCCTTACGCCTACCCTTATTACGGCTATCCCTACCCCTACTACTACCCGTACGACTATCCCTATCCGGCCTATCCTTCCGCTACGCTTCCCGTCCCCGGTCAGCCTCAGCAATCCTACTGGTACTACTGCCGGGATCCGGAAGGCTATTACCCGTACGTGGCGAGCTGCCCCGGCGGGTGGGTGCAGGTAGTCCCGACGCCGCCGCCGGGGAAGGAGGGCGCCGCACAATGAATTGGAGGCAGTTTCTTTTGCTCTTATCCGTCATAGCGATGCTCTCGGACGCATATGAGCTGCGGGCGCCCTATCGGCAATAGCATATCGCGCCGCATGGCGGTCGACGGGCCGATCCTTGACGGCGCCGAAAGGCCGAAGCCTATTTGTTTCGCAAGACAGACATTCCGCGAGTGTGCGGAACAAAAGGAACGGCATGAAGCGTCTGTTCCTGATCGGCTTGCTTCTGGCAATCTGCCCGGCTGCGCCGGCATGGGCCAGAGGACCAGGCCGTTTCTGTCGGGTACGGGGTCGCAGCGCTCAACCCGAACCTGCACTTCGGCAAGATCGAAGGGGGGAGGTATTACGATTTCTCCCAGCTCACCTACCTCCTGGAGAGGGCATTCAGGGACTACCCGCGGCTCGCGGTCTTCATCGAGCCCTTTGCCTCCTACGTGAATAGGCCGAGCCAGGGGGCTGACGCGGGCTTTTACGCCGGCTTCAGATATCGCCTCTACGGGACGGAAAAGAAGGGCTTCTTTTTCACCGCAGGAACGGGCATGGTCTATACGACGGAGCACTTCAAAGAGCAGGGGACCCATCTGGATTTCACGCTCGAAGCAGGCGTAGGCTACCGCTGGGGCCCTTTTCTTCATAGAGGACAGGCTCCGGCACTATTCGAACGGCGGGACGTCGTCGCCCAACATATCGGTAGACGCGAATGTCCTGAGCGTGGGCTTCTACTTCTGACGGGCGCGTGACGAGGCGTATGAAAAAGGATTGACGGGAGAGCGCCCATGATAGAGCTGAAAGGCGCAACCAAGCGGTACGGTCCCCTCCTGGCCGTGGACGATGTCTCCTTCTCCGTGAAGGCCGGTGAATATTCTGCTCTCCTCGGACCCAACGGCGCAGGGAAGACCACTATCGTCAGGATGCTCCTCGACTTTACGCGGCCGGGATCGGGAAGCCTGTCGATAAACGGCCTTCCGAGCACCGATGCCGGCAGTCGTCGGGCAGTGGGCTATGTGGCGGAGAACCACCGTATCCCGCCGTACCTTTCCGGGCGGCAGTACCTGCATCGATGCGCCGACTTGCTGGACCTGGACCCCTCCGAAGCCAAAGAGGAGTGCAGGCGCATTGTCGAGCTTATCGGCATGGAAGGCAGGGAGCACGCCAAGGCGAACACCTATTCGAAGGGCATGGTTCAACGGTTCGCGCTCGGCGGGGCCCTCATGGGGCGTCCGAAGCTGCTCATTCTAGACGAGCCGGTCTCCGGCCTGGATCCCATCGGCATCAGAGAAATCCGCCTGCTCCTGGAGTCTCTAAAGGCTGAGGGAATGACCGTCTTCCTTAATTCACACTTTCTATCGGAAGTTGAGAAGATATGCGATACAGTAGCCATCATCAACCGCGGCAGACTCCTGGTCAAGGACAGCATCGCCTCCATCGTCAAAGACCGCGAAACGCTGGAAGACTTGTTTGTGAGGCTTGTAAGGGGTTGACGTGAGGATGGCGAAACGACCGATTGCGAAGATTGCGAAGCATACCCTTCTCGACGAGATCCGCCAGAGAAGCTTCGTCGTCATGTTCGTCGTCTGCGTCGCATTCGTCTTTCTTGTTCGCGGCTGTTATCAAGGGAATTATGTGGTCAACGGCCAGGCGCTCGATGCCGCGACGATTGCGGACGCAGTGTCGAAAGCGGTCTTTCATGCCGTTGCAGTTGTCGCGATGCTTCTTGCGGCCTTGTTCTCCATGCGCGCGTTCAGGCGCGACCGGGACGGGGGGATGCAATCGCTAATCCTATCCAAACCGATTACCAGGCGGCAGTACGTGCTTGGCAAGGCGGCCGGCTTGTGGGTCTTGTCGGCCGTCTTCATGCTCCTCCTCCAGGCCGCCGTCTTCCTGATCGCTGCCATATCGGTGAAGATAATTATGCCCGGATACATTGCTGCGTCGCTCCTGTGCTCTCTCAATCTGCTTTTCGTCGTCGTCGCCGTCTTGCTGCTATCGCTCCTCATGCCCGAAATAGTCGCTTTTCTTTTTATCGCAGGGACCGCCGCCGTCGGCCTCGCGATTGACGGGATCAACGCGCTGAGCGGCAGCCAGATTGCCCAAACGACGACCTTTTGGGCGGGCAGACGGGCGACACCGACCGTTTCGCCTGGCGAAATCCTCAATTACGTCTGGCCAAAGGTCTTCGGAATGCAGCGTTTCGCATCTTCTTTCATCGACGGCGAAGGTTTCCAGGGGCTCCGGTCAATCTACCCTCTTTTCAATATCCTGCTCTATTGCCTCATACTCGGCGCCCTGCTGCTTTGGCGTTTCGGAAGGGAAGAGATAGTTTAGCGCAAAGTCGCCCTTTACGGCCCGACCCGGAGCTTCACCATCCGTTCCGGCAGGAGGTACTTCCTGGCTGCTGCATTTACCTCTCCGATGGAGACTCTTTCCACCTTTTCAGGCCACACCTTGAAAAAACCCGGCTGCAGGCCGTATATGGCGTCGAGACACATGTTCGAGGCAATGGCGCTGTTTGTCTGCATACGTATATAATGACTCCCTATCATGGAGCGTTTTGCATCGGCCGCTTCTTCTTCGGTGAGACCCGCATCCCGTATCTGCTCGATCTCCGCCATTGCGATCCGCTCGACATCCTCCGCGTAAGCGCGGTCGGTGCCGATGTAAATGCCGATGGCGCCCACCTCGTAGGCCTCCTGATTAAAGAAGGTGAGGGCGTAGGCGTAAGGGTTTTCTTCCCTCAGTCTCCTATGGATCCTTCCGCCCATGCCGGACAGGGCGGCAGCCATCACCTCCACGGGATATCTGTCGATGTCGATCAGGCCCGGGCCGATGAAGGCAAAGATCAGGTGCGTCTGATGCATTTGGCGCTCTACCGCCCGCTGCCTGGCCGAGTTGAGGCTGTAGGCCAATGTGGTCGGCTCCCGGCTGCGGCCCTTCCAATCGGAAAAGAGCGAGCGCACCGACTCTTCGACCGTCTTCGGCTCAAGATCGCCCGACAGGGCGAGCACCGCTTTGCCGGGCCCGATGTAATTGCCGTAGAGTCCCTCTATGTCCTGAAGGGTCATATCCGCCACATCGCGAGCCGATCCCATCTGGTCCCTGGCGTAGGGGTGGTCCTCGTATAATAATGCGTTCATTTCCATGAAAACATATTGCACGGGATCGTCGTCGCGCCTGCGTATTTCGGAAAGGACTTCTTCCTTCGCCTTCTTCAGCTCCTCTTCTTTGAAGACGGCGGAGACGACGAGGTTTTTCAAGAGACCGAGGGCTTCGGCAAAATCTTTGGAGAGAAACCGCCCGGAGAGACCGAACACGTTTCTCCCGCTCACGGGGCTGATGCTCCCCGCCAGGACGTCTATTTTCCGCGCGATGCCCTGGGCGTCGAGGTCTTTCGTCCCCCGCAGCAGCATCCTGGCCAGGAGGTTGAAGCTCCCATTCTGTCCCTGTCTTTCTTCCTTGAGACCCCCTACAAAACCGATCATGAAGGAAAAGCTGGGGGTTGTCGCCTTTCTGTTATAGATGCACCGTAGACCGTTGTCGAGCTGGAAGGAGAAGGGATTGGAGGTCTTCCGGGGCAGGAGCGCCGCCGTGCGCCTTTCCCCATGCAGGAGACGCGCGGCGACGACCCCCGCCACGTCCTGGGCGGTCACGGCGCCAACGGCCTGCAAATACTTGTCGGCATACTCCGGGTCGTCCGCAAGGGTCTCGAAGTTGCCTACCAGGCGCGCCTTCCCTTGAACCGACTCTGCGCCGTAAATATATGAGGCCCTGACGAGGTTCTTCGCTTTTTCAATTTCCCACGGGGCAACGCCTTCCGACGAGATGCGTCCGAGTTCGTCGTCGATAGCGGCCGCCACCCTTTCCCAGTCGCGTCCTTCGAACGTCGCCAGGAGCACGAAAAGGCCGTTTTCCCTGGGCGTAAAGACGTAGGAGTCCGCATCCGTCGCCAGCCCCTTCTCATATTTGAGGCTCGCCTTCAGGCGCGAGCTTTCCCCGTCCGCGAGGACCCTTGCAAGGACGTCGAGGGCGGGCGTGTCGCGGTGCAGGAATGGACCGATAGGGTAAGAAAAGGCGAGATAGCTCTCCGCGATATCTTTTTCCAGGACCGTTATCCGGTCTTCCGCGCCCGGGCCGCTCACCGCTGCCTGCGCCGCTTGGTGCGCCTGCGCCTGCGCCGCTTCCCCGGCCAGACGCTCTTTGAGCAATTCCCGCACTCCGTCTTCGTCGTAATCCCCCACCAGCACGACCGCCATGTTCGCGGGCGTGTAGTGTTCCCTGAAATACGAGAGGATATCGGAGCGGCCTATCGCCGAGACCGATTCCCGCCAGCCTATGATAGGCCGGCCATAAGGATGACCGGGATAGCTGACCCGAAAAAGCTCCGTGAAGAGCTTCCGCTGGGGATCGTCCTCGCCCATTTTTATCTCTTCGATGATGACCTTCTTCTCCTTCTCCAATTCATCTTGCGGAAAGGCGGGGCTGCGGACCGAGTCTGCCAGAAGCTTGAAACCGGCTTCAAAGGAGTGTTTGGGCATGACAATGTGGTAACAGGTTGCGTCGTGGGACGTGAAGGCGTTTATGTTCCCCCCCATGGCCTCGATCTTCGGGGCGATCTCGTAGCAAACGCCCGCGTCGGTGCCCTTGAATATGAGGTGTTCGATAAAGTGCGTAATGCCGGCGACGCGGTCGGCTTCGCTGCCGCTGCCCACCTTGACCCACACCTGCATTGCGACGACGCCGGCGCCCTCCCTCTTATCGAGGATGCATTTCAGCCCATTGTCCAATCGTATCAGATCCATCTCGCTTTTCACCTCCGGATCGACGCGGGCACGTCTGTATACAAGATACAGGTTCTATTGTTCTATAAAGCGGGACGGTTGTCAAGCGGCGGGTTGCTCGCCCGCCGCTTTTGTTGTTGACACCTTTTTGCGGAAGATGATAGAAGAGTGCAAAGGCTGGCATGAGCAGGCGCCGACAAAAAAAAGAACCATAGGAGACTGGAGAAGAGATGGATGACGAGATCAGGAAAAGAACCAGGGAGACCGCAGAAAAGCTCTTCGGAAAAGGCATCAAAATGGACCCGCCTTACCGTATGTGGAAGGAGTTCGACCGCGATCTGGCGAACGACCTTTCCATGTTCATTACCGGTAATCTCTACTCGAGGAGCGTCCTCTCGCTGCCGGAGAGGCAGATGGCCGCATGCGCTATGCTGGCGGCCCTCGGCGCCGCCGAAGAGCTGCGGCTGCACGTGAACGCTGCGCTGAACGTAGGGTGCGACCCGAAAAAGCTCGCCGAGGTGTTCTTTCAGCTTGCCCCTTATGGCGGTATGCCTAAGGTGAACGAAGCCCTGGCCGTCTATCGGGAAGTGTTGAAAGAGAGGGGCGAGTGGCCCATCGGGTGAGGCAGCCGCCATCGGTCGCGCATCTCTTGGACCTATAGACATGCGGGGCATTAGGTAGTAAACTATCTCCCTGGCTGAATCCAACTTGCAGGTTCACAATATAAAGTCTTGAAAGCGAGGACGGGGAAATATGTCTGAAGAAACAACGGCGATGGACAAAATCGATGGGGCGGAAGAGGAAGACGTCCGGCCTGAGGAAGATTTCGGCGCTCTTCTTGAGAAAGAGAGCAAGATGCCCGGAAGGCTTGCGCCCGGTCAGAAGATAAGTACGACGGTCATAAGCGTTTCCGGAGACTTGGTTTACGTCGACCTGGGCGGAAAGAGCGAAGGCGCGATCAACCTGTCGGAATTTCTGAGAGAGGACGGAACGACCGCCGTGGCCGAAGGCGACCGGGTGGAAGCCTTTTTCCTGTCCGTACAAAACGGGGTCAAGCGCCTCACCACGCGCATTCGCGGTTATTCGACGCTCGACGTGGCCGGAATCCGCGATGCCTATCATGCAGGCCTCCCCGTAACGGGAAAGGTGAAGGGCGCGGTAAAGGGCGGCTATGAGGCGGGGGTGGGCGGCGTCAGATGCTTCTGCCCGTTTTCCCAGATGGACCTCAAGGCGAGCAGGGACAGCGAGCAGTACATAGGGCAAACCTTTTCCTTCAAGGTAGTGGAATTCGAGAATGACGGGCGGAACGTGGTTCTTTCCCGGCGCGCCCTCCTGGAGGAAGAACGGCAGGCCCAAGCCGAGCGTTTCAAGGAGACGCTGAGCGTGGGCATGGAGGCGAGGGGCGTGGTCCGGTCCATCCAGGGTTTCGGCGCCTTTGTGGACCTGGGCGGCGTGGACGGCCTTGTTCCCGCAAGCGAGATCAGTTGGGACAGGGGTGAAAGACCGGCGGATGTGCTATCTGTCGGCCAGGAAGTGACGCTCAAAGTAATAGCCCTCGACTGGAAGAAAAACCGGCTGACCCTCAGCCTCAAGGCCCTGAAGGACGATCCGTGGCAGGGCGTGTCGGAGAGATATCAGCCTCACGCCAGGGTAAAGGGCGTCATTGTCCGGCTTGCGCCGTTTGGCGCCTTCGTAAACCTGGAGCCGGGCGTCGACGGCCTTGTTCACATCTCCAATTTGGGGGCGGGAAGACACATCAACCATCCGAAGGAAGTGGTCGAGGTGGGGCAGTGGGTGGCGCCGGTCGTGTTAGCCGTTGACGAAGCCAACAAGAAAATATCCCTCAGCCTGGAACAGCCGAAGGAGGAAGTCGTCCTTCCGGAAGTGGGAGATGTGGTGGAGGGATCGGTCGAGCGGGTGATGCCTTACGGCATTTTCGTGAAGCTCGAAGGCGGCGCCAGCGGGCTGGTTCCGAACTCGGAGATGGGCACCCCCAAAGGCACGAATCACAGCCGCATGTTCCCGGCGGGCATGAAGATGCAGGTGATCGTCATAGGATCGGATAAACAGAGCCGGAAGATCTCCCTCAGCCGGAATGCCGTTTCCGAAAGGGCGGAGCAGGACGAATTCAAGCAATACAGGACCCAGCAAAAGGACGACGATCACGCGTCGTCTATTCTCGGCAGTTTCGGGGAGCTGCTGCAAAGGCACCTTCAGGAGGAGAAGAAGGGGTAGGAACGCCCTTTTAGCCCTCACTCTATCCAACGGACCATCGTGTCCAGCCCATCCCTCGGTGAAGTAAAGCGGTTGATGGGGTGTTCCCAGTCAGGATACCCGAGCGCCGCCGAGACGACCACGTCTTTGTCGTCGGGTATATTAAGCATCTCCTTGACCTCGTCCTTGTAGGCGGCTATGAAACCTATGGGACAGGTCCACAGGCCCAGATGATGGGCGGCGAGCACGAGATAGCCCAGGCAGAGGCCTATGTCGACAAGGCGGGCGTGTGAAAAAGAGTCGTCGAGGCACATGACGACCGCGACCGGCGCCCCGTAGAAATTGCAGCTTCCCTCACTGATGTACGTGTCGAAATCTAACCCTATCTCATCGAGGTAGGGCTTCATCCCCTTGAAGGAGGCCACGCCCCTGGCGGTAAACACCCCCGGCAGAGGCTTCACGTTTCCGGGACTGCACGAGATCTGCTTTTCCCTGTACGCCTTGAGCAGCCTTCTGCTCAATCTGTCGCGCTCTTCGCCCATCACCACCGTCATTTCCCAGGGTTGCAGGTTGATCGCGGAAGGCGCCCGCACGGCGAGAGCGAGCACTTCCTCCACCTTTTGTCTGGGCACAGGATCGCTCTTGAAGGCGCGTATGCTCTTTCGTTCTTTGATTATGTCGGCCAGGTCCATGTCCTCTCTCCATTATTGAGGCTTGCCGCTATTGGGGTCTCGCCGCCGCCGCAGTCATTGGGGCTTTCAGCTCCCCCTCGATAAATCTGGAGGGGGGACACCCCTCCGAAAGACAAGGGGCGAGAGGAGTGTCCCCCCAACCAAAGAAAAGCCCTCGGACGCACGGCCGGCCCGCCGGTCGTTTCCGTCCCCCATCTCGATAACTATACGCGCCGGCGTGCGTCCGTGTCAACGCGTCGCTTATCCCTCGTCGTTTTCCGTTTTCCGCTCGCCGCCGCCTCGCTATCGGGCCTGTTTGAGGCAGCCTGTTGCAGGCAGTGGAAGGGCTGCAGCCTCCGGCAAGGCTGGAGAGAGCGATGCCCTTTCGGGTGTCGCTTTTTTTGTGGTCTTCCGATCCGGTCAATGATACAATCCCAACAGGGCAGTACATGACCGATCATGAAGCACCCGGTAAGGAGGGAGCAGATGGGAGGCGGCTACGCGGGCGAGTCGCTTTTTGTCGCTCGCAGAGGGGTCGGAACGGCTTAAGAACCGGGGATGGCTGCGAGAAGGCGCTTACATGCATATGGCGCCGGATGGAATTAAGAAGACAAAAATGCAGGGGGAAGTCATAAGTGGCAGCGGCAATCGAGAACCTCGGCGAAATGAATACCGTACTTGGAAAGGCCAGGTGGGGCGGGATGAAGACATACAACAATAACCACCAGTTGTTGCTCCCGGTGTGGATCACGCAGGTTCGCAACAAAAAACTGATCCTCCTCGGTCTCGAGGACGCGTGGGAGACGCCGCCGCCGGAGCAGAAGTGGAGATAGTCGGAATTTCCTGGCTTCAGAAACTGACGGCGGGAGGGGGATGCTCCTCGGCGCCCTACGCAACCACGCTCGCGGGAGGCGCTTCCGGATGCGACTTTTTATCGCCGTCGAAGGCCGCGATGAACTCCTTCATCACGTCCTCGAGAGAATACGCCGCGTGCCACCCCCACTCTTTCTGTGCTTCGTCGCAACGGATTTCCCGTGGCGTGCTACGGACTACCTCTGTAGCCAGGGGGTCCGGTTTGAAAGATAGGTTCGCCTCCGGGAAAAACCTTTTTACCATGTTCACGATATCAGCCGTGGAAGGCGGCGGCGTTATCTGCCCGATGTTGTAGAACCTCGTGACCAGTCTCTCTGCGGATGCCCGGTATAGCATGGCAAGACTGCGAACGGCGTCTTTCACATAGAGCACAGGAACGGTGGAGTCCTCAGGAACGTTGATCTCAAACGGCTTCCCAAGAATGGCAGATTCAATCATCAGGCTATTGAACTGGCCGAAACCCGGTGATTCCACGTTCGGTCCTATGAGGATGGGAAGCCTGATGCCCCGTGTGTCAAGGCCGAATTTTCTGTTGTAGTAGAAGGCAAGCAGTTCCTGAAAGGTCTTGGTGACCCCGTAGATCTGGCTCGGACGCTGGGCAGTCTCTTCGGTCACCACGTCGACTCTGTTTCCGGGGTTGATATAGACCCCCACACTGCTTGTAAGGAGGACTTTTTTAACGTCAAAGAGACGCGCCGCCTCGAGGATGTGGTATGCGCCGAGGGCATTTACCGAGATCGATGCCCATGGATTTTTCTCGGAAGGCACGGACAAAAGGGCGGCGAGATGGATAATGGCATCGACTCTCTCATTCTTCACCGCATTGAGGACCTGGGAGAGGTTGGCGATATCTCCCTGGATGAAGCTGAGGGGACATGGACCGAAAGGACGCAAATCGAGCGGCTTCACGTCGAATACGACCACCTCGCAGCCCTGGGACAAGAGATCCTTGACCAGCTCCCGGCCGAGGAACCCTGAACCGCCGGTCACCAGAATCTTTTCAGCCATGCACTTCCCCCTTTCGTGTCCGAGGTCCCCCGGGGATTCAGCAACCCGGTCTTCCCGCTTCCGCCGCAACCTCCCCTCCAATCACTTTCTTGTTGGCGACTTTGACCCCGAGAGGCGAGCTGACGTCAAACAAAATTTCGCTTCCCGGATATCTGTCGATCAGACGAATCATAAATCCCTTTATGAAGTCAAAATCGATCCGTTCAATAATTCTTATCGCTGCTTCATCGACTAACAGCGGTTTCCGTTTCTTTGGTTCTTTGGCACGACCCCAGAGCGGCAACAGCAGGGTCTTTTGTACGTCGCCCAGGTTGATTTGTGCTTGTTCTGTCGCCATTCGTCTCCCTTAAAGCCATCCCCTCTCCTAAGGCGCACTAAGCGTTGCGCCCTGCCCCTGCCGGCCGACACGGACGCGCCGTCCCCGGAAGAGGAGGAGGGCTGTTCGCTCTACTTCAGCCGTTCCCAGACCAGGGAGCGCGCGTTTGGCGATTTGGGTTGCACCTTCCCGTTCACGATATCCGGTATTATGAGACGGACCCTGTCGCCCATGAACTCGTAGTAGCGTATGTTGTCGGCGCCTATTTCATTCGGGAACAGTGCGCCTTCCAGGTGGTGAATGACAAGTTTCTGGTCCTCTTTCACCTCATAGGTTCCATAGTAGGCCCCGTACCCCACAAATGCGGCTTTTATCTCTTCCGGCGTCCCCTGCTCCAGCTTGCCGGAAGCAAACCTAGGTCGATCCTGCTGCCTCACGATCTGTACAGACATGTGGCCGGTCGCATCATACATGATGTATCCGGTCGGGTTCTGGTCCGGCTTGCTTGCCGTCGGCGAGGGGTCTTCTATCGAAATAAGTCTCCACGCGCCGACAAACTTATCCTTGTCGGCCGCGGAGGCAAGAGAAGCAAATATCAATCCCATGAGAGCCGGGACAACCATCAGCCTTATCATGATGTCCTCCTTATTTTTGCCGCTGTCTTGGAAATTCGATTCCCTCTCGCAAAATCATTTGCTCACAATCGAGCGCATACACGAGATCGGTTGAGAATGGAGTAATTTTACCATTTGGGAGAGGCGCCGTGCAATGAAAAAGAGAAATTAAGGAAGGAGCTGCATCGGAGGTTAAACGCTATTCGATAGGCGCCACGGTGAATATTACCGCCGACCAGAGCGAGTGGGAGACTATGAGCAGGGTGAGGTCCCGCCGCCACAGGTAAAGGGCGCCCCAGAAGGCCCCGGCGACCAGCGCGGCGAGGACGAGCACCAGATTGCGGGAGACGATGTGGACCCCTGCATAGAGCGCGGTCGCTGCCAGGAAGCCGGGGACGTTTCCAAGGCGGGTCATCATGGCCGACTGGAGGAAACCCCGCCAGAAGATCTCTTCGCCGGGTCCCGTGACGAAGAGCAGAAGAAGCAGGATGCGCAAGCTGCCGGCGCCCTTGCCGAGGGCGTAAATCCCGGCGGTCTGGACGGGCGCGTCGCGGACGACGTAAGGGGCAAGGGCGTTGCCGATGAAGAAGACGAGGTACAGGGCGGCGGCGGCAAGAACGCCGAGGATGAAGGATTCCGGGCGTGCGCGCATAACCGGCCGCTGCCAGAGCAGTGAATATGAGCAGACGCAGAGGACCGAGAGACCGATCTTGACCCAGAAGTTGCTGGCCGGCCAACCGAAGGCGAGGCCCCAGCAGGCGAAAGCCAGAAAAACCGCGCCCGGGATCACATCGAGACCACTCGATGGAGCAGAAGGCCGGCGATCAGGAGAAGGCCGAAGATAGTGTTGAGCTGGGCCGTGTTCGCATCGGCCGCATCAGGGACTTTTCTGGCAAATGTGCGAACGAGACCGGCAGCCTTGGGGAGCGAGAGCAGGACGAGCAGGGCCCACGGGCTGACCGTTCCTGTCAGGACCATCGCGATGACGTAGAAGTAGGCCGCCGCTATCAGCGCCGCGTAGAGATGGAGCGACCGCAGAGGGCCGAGGAGTATGCCTAAGGTCAGTATGGGCCGGCGGGAGTCGTACGCAATATCCCGGATGTTGTTGGCGAACAGGACGAGCGCAACCAGCACGCCGAACGGGATGGAGACGACAAGCGTCTTGAGCGACAGTACCTGACGCTGGACTACATACGCCCCTTCGAACATAAAGGGGCCCCACATCAAAAATACCGCCAGCTCTCCCCACGCCTTGTACTTGAACCTGATCGGTCCTGCCGTATAAAACACGCTGGCGAACAGGCCGGCCAGGCCGATCCAGAGCACCGTTATGGAGCGCTCGAACGCGAGAGCCAAGCCGATCGCCGCGGTGGCGGCGGCAAGGACCGCCCCTTCGAGGAGGAGGCCGCCGGGGGTGAACATCCCCGACAGGATCGGCTGCGGGCGGTAAAGCGCCGTGGGAGAATCAGGCTGGTCCACCTGATAACGGGTGTCGAAATAGTCGTTCAGCACGTTCGCCGTTGCGTGGAAGCAGACTACGCCGACGCACGCAAGGATAAAAAAAGACCAGAGCACCGGGCCGTCCTCTGCGGCGATCAGCGTGCCGAGAGCCACGGAGATGAGAGACATCGCAAAAGACCACGGCCTGGTCGCAATGAAGGCGTTTTTCACTTTTTCCATCGTCTTTTTCACCTCCGTCATCCGGGCCCGCCAAGAGCGGAAAATCTGCAATTCGTCCTTAGCGCCTTCTATTTATTAGACTACCAAACGGCGGGGAAGTAAAGGGCTTCGTGAGGAGCGAGTAGACTATGTCTCCGGCTAAAAACAGCGGATTGCGGTCGGGATTGCCTCACAAGGGGCGGCAAAGAAAAAAGGTCGCCGGGGTTAAGTCGACAAAGGGGACAGCCGATAAGAATAACGGGCGTCATCGTGAAGAGACAACGTAAAATCGAAGGATCTATTGCGCGCAGCGTCGAAATTCGCCGCCTGTTTGACAGGCGGCTCAAGACGCCCCTTATCGCCACAGTGGAACCTGCCGATCCCGGTTTTGCAGCGCACGCCGAAGGACTCTCAGTATTCGGCTATGGCGACAACGCAGCCGAGGCCATTCAAGTTCTTAAAGAAGGAATAGAGGGCATATACGGGGACGAAGAGTTCCTCGATCTGCGGGCCAGGGTGCAGAGAATGCTCCTGCTGGAAAATCTTGCGGGCGAGGAGCGGGAAGCCCGGAACAGCTGACGCCGGCTTGCGTCTCTAAGCACCCCCGGCTTCCGCCATCCTCACATCGGTCGACGTCGTGTGGAAGGGCCTCTTGAAAAGCAGGATCCAGAAATAATTGAGGGCGTAGCGAAAGCCGGTCCTGAAAAAGCCCTCCTTCGCCATGCGCCGCCCGGAGCTGTTTATGGGGAGTCGGAAAGTAAACTTTATCCTTCCCGCCTCCTGCATGCGCCGTGCGACGTCCGTATCCTCGCCGTAGAAATCGATATCCGTGTCGAAGCCGCCGATCAGGTCCAGGGCCGATTTCCTGAGGACAAAATTCCCTCCCTGGAGCATGCCGCCTCTCCTGAAGACGAAATGACTGAGGAGATAGATAAGGTAGCCGAGGCCGTAGAAGAACTGCGTCTCGATATTACGCAGGCGAGGGAGGTCGTAATAGACAATGGGGCCGGACAGGGCGACCAGACGTTCGTTTTTCGAAAATTCCTCGAACACCCGGTCGACCCATCCGGGGGGGAGCATATTGTCCGCGTCGATATTGGCGATGAGATCGCCCGATGCTGCCCGATACCCCGCCTGCCTCGCCCGCACTATGCCTTTTCGCGGCTCGTCGACGACGGCGACGGAAGGGTAGGAAAGGGCGATCTCCCTGGTCCTGTCGGTGCTCGCGTTGTTCACGACCAGGACTTCCACTTCACGGCCATTGCCTTCTGCCTGTCTCAGGATGGAATCGAGACACAGCGACAGGCATGCTTCTTCGTTGTAAGCAGGAACGACAAAGCTGAGTTTCATCGCGTTCGCCTTCGGGACCGCCCTTTTTTGGAAAATGCCGTGTCTCATCAGGCGATCTTCTTCTCGGCCGGGACCTCCCCGGCGGGCGCCGCCTCGAATATCGAGCCGAGGGCGTCGTCCCAGTCGAAGCTCTCCACGGCCCACCTTCGCGCTTCTTCTCTCATTTTTCCATAGGACCCGGGGGAGAGGGCAATCATGTCAAGCATCCGATCGATCTTGCTCTTCCAATCGGAGACGTCGCCCGCCCTCGCGACAAAGCCCGTCCTGCCCCGGAGGATGAGCTCCCGGGCCCGCCTGCGTCGGAGACGATGGCGGGGAGGCCGCACGCCTGCGCTTCGAGCACCACTTTGCCGAACGTGTCGGTGGCGCTCGGAAAAACGAAGAGGTGCGATCCCCCATAGACGGCGGGCAGCTCCTCGTGGACCATCCTTCCCGCGAAGGTCACGGGGCCTGGCGCCGCTTTCGCCCGCAGTTCCCCGAGATAAGGACCGTCTCCGACAACCAGGAGGCGGACATCGTCCCTTAGCGCGGCAATGAGCCGGAACGCCTCAAAGAGAACATCGAGGCCTTTATCCTGCGAGATCCGTCCGACGTAGAGCAAGGTGGTTTTCCCATCCATGGCGAAACGGCTCCTGAGAAACGCCCTCCCCGAAGAAAACTGGGGCTTGAAAAGGTCGAAGTCTATCCCTCTCGTAAATTGCTTCAGCTTCTTCGGATCGAAACCCCTTGCCTCCAGGATCCTCATGTACTGCGCCGTCGGCGCCATGACTTCATCCATGGCCGCGTAGAACCAGCGCATGTAAGATTCGAGCATGTGGGAGACCGACTCGTCCTCTACAATCTCCTTCGCCTGTAGGGCGAAGTCGGTGTGGTAGAACCCGACGCTCTTCACGTTCATCAATTTGGCCGCGAGCAGGCCCAAAAGCCCCACCGGTCCAGGCGTCGATATGTGGATGCGGTCGGGCTCGAAGAGGTACATCTCCTTCAGCGAGTTGAGCACCGAGGGGACCTTCAGGCAATAGGACTCGTAGTAAGGCAGCCTGAACTCGTGGACGAAAGGCAGATTGATGACATTCGGAAGGTCCGGAGGAAGGTCCGCCGGCTTCACGGAGGCGACGATCTTGACGTCTAGATGCCTTTCCAGGGCAAGGCGTCCCACCTCGCGAAGCGTCACCGATACGCCGTTCAGGTCCGTCAGCGTGTCGGTGAACCAGAGGACCCGGCGGCCCTCGTGCGTCCTCTCGATCTCCAGCGCGGACATGAGTCGGCCTATTACGCCCTTGTGCTCGTTCAGGTGCCTGAGGGTGATGAAGAAGGGGAACAACAGGAAAAGCCCCGGCAGAGACGTCTGAATGTTTCTCACCACGCTGAAAAAATCGATCTTGCCCATGTCTCTCGCGAGGGAATCGAAAACCATTGTGAAAGACCTGTCCGAAAAATCGGCTACCCGCTTGCAGACGAGGCCGATCGCTTCTTCGAGCGTTTTGGACCGCCTCTCCTGCAGGTCATCGACAAGGCAGTGCAAGGGGGCGTACATCCCGTTTCCATTTTTGCTCAATTGTTTTTTCAGTCCCCTCATGCGCATCCTCCAGGCGAGGCCCGCCTTTTTGCCCTCGAAGAGCATCTCCGAGAGTTGGCCGAGGAGCGTGGGGGCCTTCCTGTCAGAGGCGCTGCGGGAAAAATCGTGCACCACCTTGTAGACGGAAAAAGCGAGGGTTTGATAATCGCTGTGACGCCCCTGGACGGACGTCCTTTTGTTCTTGAGCGCGTCGAGCATGTCGAGCGCGCCCGATCCGTCCGCTTCGGTATAGGTCTTCCCGATCAATATGCCTCCGTGATCGTCGGACCCGGCGGTGAACCCCTTTTTCCACGGCTCGGCGTCGAATGGCTCAAGGGAGTGCTTCTTGCACAGGTCGTCGAGGCAATCGGGCGTCAGACGCTCGAGGATGTAGCGCCAGGCTATGTTGTCTGACCTGTTCCTGCCGCCGTTTATTACCTCAAAGGTATTGAAGAGGACGATCAGCTTCTCGAGGTGGGCCGCCGTCAGTTTGCCGGCCTGCACGGAGTAGGTCGCATGGGCGACGGAGTGGGCGAGGCGTCTTTCCAAAAGATAAGCCCTCAGTTCGTAGATGTCGTTCCGAAGAGACTGGATGTCGGCAAATTCCTTTTCCGTGATCCCGTAGACGAGGAGATGCACGTTGCATCGGTCCTCCGGGAAAGAGGCGGTTGCCTCCACGCCCGTGATTGCCATGTCGCCATAACGCTCCTTCAAGAGCAAGGCGCCGTCGATGCTGTTGTGGTCCGTAAGGGCGACGAGCGACATGCCGGATGCCAGGGCGCGCTCGTAGATGGCGAGAGGGTCGGAATAGGATTCGGCGATGCGCCATCGCTCCATAAACCAATCGGTCGGGGGCGCAGAACATCTGGAATGAACGTGCAGGTCGATTCGAATCTTGCCGGGGTGATCTTGTGGCGTTTTCAGGGGCCTCCTTTGGCGGCTTCGAATGGAAGTCGGAAGCGTCGCTCCACGATCACTTTACCGCTCGTTATTTAACGGCGTGCAAAGGCGCGATGAATTATCTGTTAATTGCGTCCGATCCGTCGGACGCATACGCACGATTTGCTGCGCGTCGTTCGGGGCGGCGCAGCGCGGGAAGTGATATTTGTCACGGTTTCTATGCCGCGGAGAACAATGGAGTTCATGCCGGCTGGGCAGCCGCGTGGGGAAGGATTTCTATTTACTTTACGTCCTTATGGCCTCGTTCGATTCCCGCTTTCCATGTTTGCGCCGGAAGTTCGAAATTTCGGGGGCGCAACGAATTGTTTGGTTCGGACGTCTAATTGCTTTCAATCGGTTCTATTCTCCTCTACCCACTTCAGGACCGAATCCCGGTAAATCCTCAAGACTCTCTTCAGCTTTGTTCCCTCGATTGCCCCCATATCGTGCCACCTGTATATGGTCTTAAGAGAGACGCTCAGGAACAGCGCAACTTCGTCCGGTCTCAATAGCGCTTTTTGCGGTAAGCCGTTGACCTCCATTCTCCCCTCCCTTATTCATGTATTCACGCTGCCCCAATCGATGTTCAAAACCGCAAAACGGCCGGCCAATACCAGCTCGCATGCGCTCGGAACGTCAAAGCCTTGCAGCGTTTTTCCGTTGATTCTTGCTCGGCGTGGAAGGCTATTATGCAACATGTATGCCATGCGCTAACAACGTGATAGCTCTTGCTTTGTAAAGCATTGTAAGGCGGCCGAGCGTAAAAAATACCGACAGTCTGAAAATGTGTAAAGGCAGAGAGCGTCCTTTCTTCCCCACTTACGCGCGCAAGACGTCAAGCCGGGCACATGTAAAAAACTCTGACAATAGATTGAGAAAACTGTAAAGTAGGACGCGTCCATGAACGGACGCCCGCGCTGCGCCTGCTATCCCCCCGCCCTGCTCGCCTGCCTGCTCTCTTTCCGTCTCCAAACCTTGCTCATGATGTTCGCCGTCGCACTGGCAACACGGCTGCTTGGCCCCAACATACCGCGTCCCGGCGGCCGGGCCGACCTCGCCCTATCCGCCCGCGTCCTGTTGTCCGGCGGCGGTGTCTTATCGCGCTGCCAAGCCCGACAGGCGTGCCATATCGAACCCAAAATAGCCCAAGAAAGACGATTTGGGACATAAGAGGACAATAAAGGACTCACGTCTTAGACTCTTTCTCTTGCGTCGTATAGACTCAAAACAGGACTTGCGGAGAGCAAGCCACTACAAGATGAAAAAGGGAGGTGACACAAATGGAGAAGCTGAGAAGGTTTTTCAAGGACGAGGAAGGGGTGACGGCAATCGAGTACGGTTTGATCGCGGCGCTCATCGCAGTCGTCATCATAACGGCGGTCACCGCTGTTGGCACAGCGCTGTCAGCGAAATTCACCACCATTTCGACCGACGTGGGCGCTGCCGGATAATCCCCGGGAATTCGGATGCTGTTGCTGACCCCTCGGGGTCAGCAACAGCGCTACAAAAGGGAATGAGAATGTTGGGGTCGGGATGGCAGATCGCGAGATTCATTTCAGAGGAGCACGGGCGATGTCCGTTGAACCCGCGGTAACCCTGGAAGGACGGTTTCAGCCGCGAGGGCTATCTTTTCCACAAATAGAGTGGTTCCGATGCCCTGCGAGGAGCCTCGTTGCCACTCTCTTTTCCTCGTGCATGATTGTGCTCTTCATTGTGAAGCACGTACTGGCGTACAAGTTTGCCAGCCATTACCTGGTCTTCACGATTCCCTACCTGCTCTCAAACACGGCCCTCTTGACGTTGCTGCTGCTCGGCATGAAGAGCAAGCCCAGGGATGTCGATGGCGGCAACGCCATTTTTTTTGTTACTCTAGTTGTCGTCAATCTTCCCATTGTTCTCGACCTCTTTGGCGTGAACCTGGCTGGCTCTCACATAAACGCCGCCGTCAAGACGGGGGCCGGTTGTTTCTCGTTGGCGGCAATTCCATTTTACCTGGCGGCGGTGTTCAACCTGGGAAAGAGGATTTCCGTGCTGCCCGAAGCAAAGACGCTTCAGACGGAAGGACTCTACCGTTTTTCAAGACACCCGCTCTACGCCACCTATATCTACTGGTATGCTCTTCAGATCTTTATTCTTCAATCTTGGACCATAGCGGCCCTTTCCGTGATCCAGGCGGCCATGCAAATTGTGAGGGCGCGCCATGAGGAAACGATACTGGAAAGGAACTTTCCCGAATATGCCGGTTACAGGAATCGGGTCTGGTGGGTAGGGCGGAACGTCTTTCACAAGCAATGCCGCTTCACCTCGTAGTCCTTTGCGTACTTCTCCTTAATCATAAGGGCCATGAGCTTGCCCCTGCGCTCGGCCGCGCTGCCTGAGGTCCTCGCGGACAACCACGCCATTTCAGGGCCAAAGAGGCCAAGAGAGAGGATTTGGGACATAAGGGGACAATAAAGGACATACGTCTTAGTCTTGCCCTTTTCTGCCGTTTAAACTCATACAAGCAACGCGCGACACGAAGTTTCGGTGGGGCCTATCGACCGATAGGAGGGGAAAGAGATGGAAAGGCCGGGAAGGTTCTTAAGGGGCGAGGAAGGGGTGACGGCAATCGAGTACGGGTTGATCGCGGCGCTCATCGCACTCGTCATCGTAGGGGCCGTCGTCGCTATCGGCACAACGCTGTCGGGGCCGTTTACGACCGTTTCGACCGACGTGGGCGCTGCCGGATAATCCCCGGGAATTCGGATGCTGTTGCCGGGGCAGCGGGTCGGAAAACAGCGCACCGGGAGGGGCCAACGTTGAGGATGGAGGCAATGAGATGGTCATGAAGCCTGAAGCGATCATAGTACTCGTCGGCTTGCTGGCAACGGCTTCGCTAACCGACATCCGGCGCCGCCGCATACCGAACTGGCTCACCCTGACGGCCGCGGTTGCCGGGCTGACGCTCAATGCCGCCGCCGCCGGCGCCCGCGGCGTCCTGTTCGGCATCGAGGGGCTCTTGCTCGGAATGGGACTTTTCATGGTCCCTTATCTTTTAGGCGGCATGGGCGCCGGGGACGTCAAGCTCATGGCCTCGGTGGGCGCGATGGTAGGGCCGCATGCGGCATTCGTCGCGGCCCTCTGCGCCGCCCTTGCGGGGGGCATGTACGCCCTTGCGGTCATCTCGGTTCATCCGCGCGCCAGGGCGACAAGAACCGCGGTCATGGCGACATTGGTCGGTTTCTTCTCTTTCCACAGCCTGCGATACGATGGTCCGGCAGCAGGGGATAGGAAACCCAGGCTCTGCTATGGAGCGGCAATTGCCGTCGGGACGATCGCTGCAGTCATGCTGGAGGGGGGATGGCGATGGTAGGAAGTTTGCGTCCGGCAGGACGCGGGCGCTCAAGACAGCCTAATAGGGAGGAATGAGGAAATGAAAAAGGGTACGTCTTTGGCGATACTGATAGCGGGAATAGTCGTGGCCCTTCTGGCCGGCAGCATTACCTTCGGATGGCTTCAGAAGCGGACAACCGTCCAGAACCGGGCGGCGGCCACCCAGCAGGTGGTCGTCGCGGCTGTCGACCTGGCCTGGGGCAGGGTGCTGGATGCGGCGCAGGTGAAGACGGTTCCTTTTCTCCAGTCGAGCCTGCCTCGGGGTTGCTTCTCTCAGCCCTCGGAGGTGGCGGGAAGGACGCTCCTCTACCCCGTGAGGGCGGGTGAGCCGATCTTCGAGTCGCAGCTTGCGCCAAGGACCGCCGAAGCCGGGGGCATCGCGGCGGTCATCCGACCCCGGGAGCGGGCCATGGCCGTCAAGGTGGACAAGGTCATCGGGGTGTCGGGCTTCATTCACCCGGGCAACAGGGTCGATGTCGTCGCCACCTTCGATAGGTTGGGCAATGACCCAACACCGACCACAAAGACGGTCCTCGAGAACGTGCTGGTCCTCGCGGCCGGCGTCGAGTTGGAGAAGACCGGCAAGGGCGAAAAGCCCGCGCCCGTCGACGTCATCACCCTTGAAGTGAGCGCGGCCGAGGGAGAAAAGCTCGCCCTTGCCGCGACGGAAGGCAAGCTCCAGCTCGCCCTGAGAAACCAGGCAGACGCCGCGGAGGTCCCCACCACGGGGATCACGGTGACCCGGCTCATGTCGTCGGTGTCGCCGAAGGAGCCGGCGCCTGTCCGCCAAGTCGCTGCCGGTGCAAAAAAGGTGGTAAAGCCGGCGGTGAAAGTGGCAGCGGTCGACCCCGTAAAGCCGATATTCGTGGTCGAGGTGATCAGGGGGACCGCGATGAGCACCTTAAAATATGAGAAGGGGGAATAGCATGGGCGCAAAAAACAGAGTGATCAGCCTGGCAGTCATGGCACTATTGCTTATGGTCGTCGCCGGCGGCATCACCGGCAGGACGGCGACGGCAGGAATCTCCGGAAGGCGTCAACGCATCCGACGGGCCGAAAGGGACATCGGCAGGCGAGGGCGCGGCAGGGGTAGCCGTGGTCGAGCAGGGGGCGGCGGCGAGGAGCATCACCATTACCTCGGGCAAGTCTGTTACCCTCAGGACGAAGTCGCCGGTGAAGAGGATCTCCATCGCCGCGCCTGAGACGGCGGATGCGATTGTCCTGCCGCCGACGCAGATATATGTCACGGGTAAAACGCCCGGTGCGACGAACATCACCTTCTGGGGAGAGGACAACAGGATTGTCGCGATTTTCGACGTGGAAGTGACGCCCGACTTGTCGGGGCTGAAAATGAAGCTGCACGAGGTCCTGCCCGACGAAACGGGCATCAATGTCACTTCCGCGGGGGAGAGCATCACCCTTTCGGGCACAGTGGCCGGCCCCGGCTATATGACCCGGGCCCCTTAGCCTCGCCGAGTCTTATGCGCCCCGAGACAAGCAGGGGAAGCCCAAGGTAAACAACCTTCTTGAGGTCGCAGGCGTCCAGCAGGTAATGCTCGAAGTCAGGGTCTCCGAGATGTCGCGGACCCTCACGAAGCAGCTTGGCTTCAACTTCAGCACGGTAAGCGCGAGCGGCAAGCAATTCGGCCTTTCGCTTCTCAACAGTCTTACCGCGCTCAGCGGAGGAGGGTCCCCGGCAGCGGAATTGCGACGGGCATCCAAACGTTTTCCCGACCAATAACGCATTTCCCGGTCAACGACCTCTCCGTGTCGAGCAGCGTGAATGGGGCGATCAGGTTCCTGGCGAACGGCGCGACGTGGACCAATTTTATCGACGCGCTGCAAGACAACGGGCTCTTGCGCGTCCTGGCCGAGCCGACGCTGATCACCTTGAGCGGCAAATCGGCAAACTTCCTCGCCGGCGGCGAGTTCCCCATCCCGGTGCCCCAGGCGGGCTCCTCCGTGCCGGTCATCACAATCCAGTACAAGCCTTACGGGGTCGGGCTCAATTTCACCCCGACGGTGCTGGGCAACGGCAGGATCAGCATGGCCGTGGCGCCGGAGGTCTCGGAGCTCGACTTCTCTCAGGCCATCACCATTCAGGGGTTCGTCATACCAAGCATCACGACGAGGAGGGTATCGACCACCGTGGAGCTGGCAGACGGCCAGAGCTTCGCCATCGCGGGCCTTTTGAGCGACGAGGTGAAGGAGGATGTGCAGAAATTTCCCCTCCTGGGCGACATCCCCATCCTCGGCGCCCTCTTCCGGAGCACCTCGTTCCAAAAGAGCGAGACCGAGCTCGTCGTCATCGTGACGCCCCATTTGGTGAAGCCCCTCGACCTCTCGAAGCAGACGCTCCCGACGGACGCCTACGTCGAGCCTAACGACTTCGAGTTGTATCTGCAAGGGAGACTCGAAGGCAGCGACGGCCGGGAGGCGGGGCTTCCTGGGAGCCTGAGGAAAGGCGGCCTCGAAGGAGATTTCGGGTACATATTGCCCGGGAAGGAGGAGATCAAATGAGAAAGCTATGGTGGTTGATAATTCCGGCGGCAATTTTGGCTGCGACGGCGGGGTGCGCGTGCAACGAGACCGGCATGGAAAGGGGTTACGGCGACTCCCACAGGATGGAGATCGCAAACCAGACGCTCCATCCTGAAGCGGCCCAAAACCTGGCGCCCGTGACGGGCATGGGCGCGCCTGAAAGCGCCAAAGTTTATGAGAGCTACGTCAAGGGCTTCGAAAAACGGGCCGGACAGGCGCCGGCTTACATCATCCCCGTCGGCGCCGAGGGGGGCACGTTCAACCAGGGACAATGAACAATGAAGGGGTCCAGGAGGTCTTTCATGAAGAATAGCCGAGGGACGACCGCCATAGAGTTTGCCCTGATTCTGCCGGTTTTCGCCTTCCTCATCTTCGCCATATTCGACATGGGCTATTACATGTTTGTCCAGAACACGGTGCAGTTCGCCACCGTGGAAGGCGCCAGGCTTGCGATGGTAGGCGGGACGCTCAACGGCACGAACGGCAGCCCCTTGAGCAGGGCGGCATCGATCGCGCAGGAGATAGACAACGTGGCGGCCGTCGCCGGCATCTCCTCTTCGGCCCTCAATATCAGCATCTTCCCGATCACCTCTACGTATGGCGATCCGACAGGGTGGACTGGCGAGCAGAACGCGGGGAACCCCGGGGATTACATGAGGGTAGTGACCACCTACACCTATACATTTTTCACCCCCTTCGTGGGGCAGTTTTTCCCCAACGGGGTCTCTACGATCACGGCTCAGACGACTTATAGGAACGAGCTTTTTTCGGACTGAGAGGAGAGGCGGCCCATGAATAAAAGCGTCAAGCTGACAAATGCCAGGGGGGTTGCAGCCCTTGAATTAGCCATTATCCTGCCGCTCCTTTGCATGATGGTTTTCGGCATCATAGACATCGGCAGGCTGGTAGATGCAAGGCTCGTCGTAACGGACCTGAGCCGGGAGGGCGCAAACCTCTCCTCGCGCGGTATCAACCCGGGAACCGGCAGCGAGCTGACCGATGTCCTGGCGTACCTTCAGGGCTCGTCATCCCCGCTCAACATGGCGACGTCCGGAGAGATATACATAACGACCATAGCGGCCGGCGCAACCTCGTCGTCCCCCGACCCGACGATCACCTCCCAGGTGAGCACGGGGAGCCTGTCGGCGTTAAGCACGATAAGCTCAAGCGCGACCGACCTGGGGCTCCCCGGCGAGATATACAAGCATCTTGTATTCAACACGGAGAACCAGGTGGCCGACGTACTGGGGGTGAGCGTGGTGGAGGTCTACTACCAGTACACGCCGATAACGCCCCTGGCGAGCTTCGTGCCGGGTCTCTTGACGGCTGCCGGGACCGTCATCGGCAGCAGGGCCATTTTCTGCTCATCCGGAGGTTCCTAATGGAAAAAGGCATAGCCGGAAATCAAAGAGGTACAGTGCTCGTTACTTTCACGCTTCTCCTCACTGGCGCTCTTAGGCTTCGTTGCCCTTGCAATCGAGGTGGGCGACCTGGTACGTAACGAGGGCCGAGCTCTCAAAGGCCGTGGACGCCGCAGCCCTCGCCGGAGCGACGAACATCGCCTCCCCGAACCTCAACCTGGTTGCCCTTGCGCAGGATTTCGGAGATGCCAACTTCGCGCCCGGATATCTGGGAACGGTTGCCTCCGGCAGCGGCGCCGCCTCCTATGCCGCAACCGCTACCACCAACCAGATGACGGTGACGGGAAACGTCAGCTCGTACGGGCTCATCACGCAGTCTTTTCGGGGTCACGACCATCCCGATATCGTCGACCGGCGCTGCTCAGAAGAACGAGGTCGAGATCATGCTCATCCTCGACTGCTCGGGCTCCATGGCGGGCACGCCGATCTCGAACCTGAAAACGGCTGCAACGAACTTTCTCAGTTCTTTCGAGCCGAGCCAGAGCGAGGACATGATGGGTCTCGTCACCTTTTCGACAGCGGCGACCGTCAAAGTGCCGCTGGAGACGAACTTCGCAAGCGCCATACAGAGCGTCATCAACTCGCTTTCCGCAAACGGGGGGACCAACTCGGCGGACGCGGTTGCCGACGCGGGCGCGCAGCTTCCCGTCCAGACGGGCACGCCCAATGCGGACTGGAAGCAGCAGTTCGTAGTCTTCTTCACCGACGGCGAGCCTACCTGCTTCACGAGCACCTTCAAACACGCGAACGCGTCGGCCAATTACGTCGTTTGCACTAGTACGAACGGCACGAACCAGTGGTACGACATCTACCCCTATCTGGCGAACCCGACCACCGGGAATTTCGGCAACGTGAACCCCGTCCAGACAGGGCTCGGGACGAACGAGTCGACCTGCAAAGTAACGCAAGGGGCTACCACCACCTACTCGACGAGCTGGGCGACGCCGTTTGCCGCTTACCCTCCGGCAACGTACGCGCCCGTGCCGGACCCTTATACTGCCGCGGGCTACTGCGATATCCCCCAGGGCAATCCCGGGCCGCGCAAGACCCTCGCGACGTACGTCCACAACGTGGCCGAGCAGATGGCCCTGAACAATGGCGCCTCGCTGAAGGCGAGAGGGGTGATGATCTACACGATAGGGCTCGAGGGAGACGGCGGCATCGATACGACCTTCCTAAGCAATCTATCGAGCGGGCCTAACTTCGCCTATGTGGCCCCGAACTCGAGCCAGCTTTCGGCGATATTCAGCCAGATCGCGAAGGACATCAGTTTGCGGCTCGTACAGTAAAGGCAATTTTGAATTGTTGGATTGGTCCATTTAAGATTCAGGGAAAGAAAACTCACGGAGAGGGAAGAAAATGAAAACTGATGCCATGACAGTTCGGCTAGAGCTTGTCGATTCCCGTACGAACGAAGAGCTTGCGGAAATCATTCGTTCGGTAGAGGGCTGGAACATCGTTGAATCGGTTCCTTGCAACCTTTTGATCCTCGAGGTGGGCAGCGACCCGGAGAGAAACTTCCGGCGCATAAGCCAGGCCCGCGCCTCGGGAGAGGCCGAGGAGATTTTTCTCACCGCGCGACAGCCGGACCCCGACGTGTTGATCCACGCCCTCCGCGCGGGGGTCGGAGAGTTTTTTCCTCAGCCGCTGAAACGGGAAGAGGTGGTGGGGGCGCTCCTGAGGGTCAGCCGAAATAGGCATGGGGAGAAAAAAGTCGAGGAAAAGGCGGAAAAAGGAGCTGTTTTCACTGTCTTCGGCGCAAAGGGCGGAGTCGGAACGACGACGATAGCGGTAAACCTCGCGACGGGTCTGGCGCGCCTCGACGGCAACTATTCCGTCGCCCTCCTGGACATGAACATCCTTTCCGGCGAAATTCCGCTCTTCCTCAACGTGAAGCCCACCTTCAACTGGGCGGAGGTTGCGGCAGGAACATCTCGCGGCTTGACGCGACGTACCTGATGAGCCTCCTTCAACGTCACGCGAGCGGCGTCCACGTGCTGCCGGCGCCGGTCAGACTGGCGGAGGAGATCGGCGCCGCGCCAGAGATCGAGAAAGTGCTCGAGCTCATGCAGTCCATGTTCGACTTCCTCGTGATCGACTGCGGCCAATGTATGGGGAGCATATCCAGATATCCTATAGAGATATCGGATAAAGCGCTGCTCGTTGCCATACCGAGCCTCCCGGCCGTAATACGCCTCAAGAGACTGATCGAAGCCTTCCACGATCTCGGTTACCCGCCCGAGGACATCATCACGGTGTTGAACCGGTACAACCAGAAATCGATCATTTCCCCGGCCGAGGTATGGGAGACAATCAAGAATGACATACGATGGAGCATACCCAACGACTACCGGAACACCATGCGCGCCATCAACAGCGGCGAGCCTCTGACAGCGACTGCGCCGAATGCGGAGGTTACAAAGAAGATCCTGGAACTGGCGGCGAGTCTTTCCGGCAGAAAGCACGGTGAGGACAAAGGGCAAGCGGGGGCCTTTCTTGGCATGTTCCTGAAAGAGGCTTCATGAACAAGAGGAGGACGACATGAAAATACGCGAGACCATGCAACAGGTTTTTACCCAGACGAATGAGTATAACGACATGAAGTCGAGGGTCCACCAGCGGCTCCTCGATCTCCTCGACCTCTCCCTGATCGATTCTCTCGACAAGGAGACCCTTCAGCGGGAAATACGAAGGACAGTCGAATACCTCTTCTCCCAGGGGGAGTTTACTTTCCCCTTAAACGCCCAGGAGAGGGAGCAGTTCTACCGGGAAATACAGGATGAGGTGCTCGGCCTCGGTCCCATAGAACCTTTCATGCACGACCCGACGGTCGCCGACGTGCTGGTAAACACCTACAAACAGATCTACGTAGAGCGCGCCGGGAAGCTCCACCTCACCGGCGCCCGGTTCAAGGACGACAGCCATCTGAAGAAGATCATCGACCGCATTGTCTCGGCGGTAGGTCGCAGGATCGACGAGTCCTGTCCGATGGTGGACGCCAGACTCGCCGACGGATCGAGGGTGAACGCAATCGTCCCGCCCCTGGCAATAGACGGCCCGATCCTCTCGATCAGGCGTTTCGCGACCGATCCCCTGGAGATGGAAGACCTCATCACCCTGGGCACCGTCGACGCCGAGATCGCCGAGATCCTCAAAGGAATCGTGAAGGCAAGGCTCAACGTGCTCATATCGGGCGGCACCGGGTCGGGAAAGACGACGCTCCTCAACGTGCTGTCGCGCTTCATTCCGAACGACGAGCGCATCGTCACCATCGAGGATTCGGCGGAGCTTCAGCTCAAGCAGGAGCACGTGGTGCGCCTCGAGACGCGCCCCCCGAACATCGAGGGCGCCGGCGAGATCACCCAGCGGGACCTCGTGAGAAACAGCCTCCGCATGCGGCCCGACAGGATCATCGTGGGCGAGGTGAGAGGTGGCGAGGTGCTCGACATGCTCCAGGCCATGAACACCGGTCACGACGGCTCGCTCACCACCGTCCACGCCAATTCCCCCAGGGATGCGCTCCTCAGGCTGGAGACCCTCATGGCCATGTCGGGGCTCAACATTCCGAACGAGGCGTTGAGGAAGTACGTGAGCTCGGCCCTCGACGTAGTCGTTCAGGTTGCCCGTATGGTGGACGGCACCAGAAAGCTCGTCTCCCTTCAGGAGATCACCGGCATGGAGGAAAACACGATCACCATGCAGGAGATCTTCTGCTTCGAGCATGTGGGCGTCGACGAGCACGGCGGGGTCGAGGGCAGTTTTCACATGAAGGGGGTGAGGCCCAGGTTTTTCGAGAAATTCAAGGTCCACGGCGTCGCCATTCCCTATGATATGTTCGAACTCGCGAAGGCCGGCCTCGGCAGACACCGGAGGGGATGATGAATCTTTTAATAGCCGCTGTAGTCTCTGTCGTTGCGCTCTGCATCATCGAAGGGGTTTTTCTGGTTCTGGCGGGCAGATCGACCGCTGAAACCAGGCGGATCAAAAAGCGGACTCGAGGAGCCTCTCAAGCGCGAGCGCCGAGGTTTCCCTGGTCGGTCAGTCGCGGCCCTTGAGCCAGGTGCCGTGGCTTAACAGGTTCCTGTTGCACTTCCCCCTGGCCAGGAAAATGGACAATTTTCTATTTCAGGCGGGCGTCTCTTATCCGCTCGGGGTTTTTGCGCTCCTCTCGGCGGTTCTCGCCCTCGTCGGCTTTCTTCTCCTGTGGATGATCTCGCGGGACCAACTGCTTTCGGTTCTGGGATTGGCCCTCGGGCTCGCGCCCCTTCCGGTTGTCCGAATGATGAAGACGCGGAGAATGAGGCGATTCGAGGCCCAACTGCCCGACGCCCTCGACATGATGGCTCGCTCCCTCAAGGCCGGGCACGCACTGACCACCGGGATCGAGATGGCGGGACAGGAATTTCCCGACCCCCTCGGCCCCGAGTTCGCCAAGACGGTCGCCCAGATCTCTTTCGGCGTCGGCATGGAACAGGCCCTGCGGAACCTGACGAAGCGGGTTGACTGTCCCGATCTCAAGTTCCTCGCGGTCTCCATCATCATCCAGAGAGAGACCGGGGGCAATCTCGCGGAGATACTCGAAACCATCTCGAGGCTCATACGCGAGCGGCACAAGCTTCTAGGAAAGATCCGAGCCCTCTCGGCGGAGGGGAAGCTCTCGGCAATCATCCTGCTCGCATTGCCTTTCCTCGTCGCGGCGGCTCTGCTCGCGCTCAACCCGAGCTATCTCGACTCGCTTTTGTCCGATCCTATGGGACGAGTGCTCATCGTCGCCGCGGTTATGATGATGCTTCTCGGCGTGGGGGCTATAAAGAAGACGGTAGACATAAAAGTATAGAGGAGGAGATCGTGGTCCTTTTAATAGCGATAGGCGTCTCTCTTGCGGTAGCGGCTTCTGCCCTCGTCGCGTACATTTTTTTGCACGAAATGGAGAAACACGCGGTCCTTGCGGCAAAGGTAAGGGATTTTTCCGGGGTTGCAACAGCCGGCATAGGAGAGGCAGGCGGTGATCTGCCGTCGGGACAGGCATCCGGGCTGCTCGCTCGCATCACGACATCCCTCGGCAATCTCATCAAGCCGCAGAAGAAGGAGGAGCTATCCCTCCTTCAGAAGAAGTTCCTGAAGGCGGGCCTCCGGTCCCGGTCCGCCCTCGTCACCTTCTTCGGCGCCAAGGCGTTCTGCGCCTTTTGCCTCTCCGTGGGGTTCGTAGCCGCTTTTGTGATCTTCCGGGTGCACATCGCCGCGCTCAACGCCATGATGCTGATAATAGGGCTTACCATGGCCGGCTTCTACGCGCCAAACGTGTGGCTCTCGCTGAAGGCTTCCCGGAGACAGGAGGCATTCCTGCGGAGTTTCCCCGACACCCTTGACCTCCTTGTCGTCTGCGCGGAAGCGGGGATGGGACTCGACGCCGCGATTAAGAGGGTGGGGGACGAAATGCGGCTCAGCAGCAAAGTCTTGAGCGATGAGTTCCGGCTCCTCAACCTGGAGATGCGGGCGGGCAAGGACCGCAGGGACGCGATGAAAAGTCTGGCAGACCGGATAGGCCTCGACGAGGTGAGCAGCTGGGTGACCCTGTTGATCCAGACCGACAGGTTTGGCACCGGCATCGCCCAGGCCCTCCGGGTTCACTCGGATGCCATGAGGGCGAAGCGAGCGCTGCGGGTGGAGGAGCTGGCAGCCAAGCTCCCTGTCAAGCTGCTCTTCCCGACCATTCTCTGCATCTTTCCCTCGCTCTTTCTGGTGCTTATGGGGCCTGCCATGGTGCGGATCTGGAGAATGTGGACGGGGGCGTAGTTAAAATGACTGGAGGAATTATGCTGAACAGGAAGACCTTCAAGGTTTTGATTGGCTGCGGCGCTCTTCTTCTCACCCTTTCCTCCTGCTCGTCCGTGGAGCACATCGCTGGACTTCTCGGCTTGCGCCACACGAACGAAGCAGCGGAGCGCGAGGAAAACTACGCGACCTTTGCACGGACGGCTCGACCCGTCCAGGGCAACCCCGAAGCCCATTACTGCCTGGCCCGCTATTATCAGGACAGGGGAAAACATCGTGCGGCGCTAGCAGAGCTCGAGAAGACAATCGCCATTGACCCGGCGAGCGCGAAGGCTTTCAGCGCAATGGGCGTGTCGTACGATTATCTCAAGGAGTTCGGACGCGCGTCAGAGTGCTACCACGCTGCGCTGAGACTCGATCCTAACGCCGCCGACGTCTATAACAATATGGGCCAGTCGTTGCTGGTCCAGGGCAATTATATCTCGGCGGCCGAGGCCTTCAAGAAGGCTGCGGCCCTCGACGGCGCAAGTCCCCGCATCCACAACAACCTCGGCAGGGCTTACGCCATGGCCGGTCGATACGATCTCGCCATTGAAGAGTTCGAGCAGGCCGGCAAAGGCGTATCGGCCGAATCTACCCTGGCCGGGGTGCTGCATGAGGCCGAAAGACAGCCTCCGTCAGAGGAGACGACGGCAACGGCGGCGGAAGACGGAACGAAGCGCTTTGTCGCGCGGGTGGCAGGATTTCTACAGCAACGGTCGGCCGGCGAGACGAGCCGCGAAGCAAACATGGCGGCCGAGGCGCCGCAGACCGGGGGCATCCCTGCCGGCGTGTGCGTCGAGGTCTCAAACGGCAATGGGATCAACCACATGGCGAGGGACGTAGGAGACTATCTGAGGAAAAAGGGCTTCCGCGTCAGCAGGGTAACGAACGCCGGAAAGTTCGATGTAGTCGGCACGTGCATCTACTACGAAAAGGATCAGGCTCAAGCCGCGAACCTGCTGGCCGGCCAGGTGCCCGTCGTGAAGAAGAAGGAGGAGGTGGCCCGCCTTGACGTGCGTCAGATAAAGGTAAAGCTCCTCCTGGGCGCGGACATGATTCGATACAAGAAGAAATTCACCGAAGGAAGGAGCTGATATGACCGGTAAAAAGCGTATTGATGCGAGTCTCATTGTGATGCTTGTTTTAATTGCGTGCTACGGTTGCGCCGGAAGACAGGGCCCCCAGGCGATGTCGGGCGACTATAAAAAGATGGTCGCCCTGCAGCAGCAGAGGGCTTCGGCGCCCCTTGCGAAAGAGCAGCCTTTGCCCCCGGGGTACGAGGCAACGGCTGACACCCATGAGCAGTTGGGGGATCAGTACTTGAGACAGGGGAATGCCGTTGCCGCCTTCACCGAATACGAGAGGAGCCTCCAGAAAGACCCGCTCAGGGCCACGGCCCGGTACAAGATCGGCATGCTTTTTCTCAGCCGGGGTTTGCCGGAAGAGGCCCTCAAGGAGTTTGAGCAGATCCTGGCCAGGGAACCGCGGAACGCCGCCGCGCACTTCGGCCGGGCGACGGTGCGGTTTCTTCAGGGGAGGCTTGATCTCGCAAAAGCCGACCTCGGCGAGGCCCTGGGGTTGAACGATAAACTCTGGCAGGCCCACGTGCTGCTCGGGGTCATTTGCGACACGGAGCAGCATCACTCAGAGGCTGAGGAGGCGTATCTGAAGGCCCTCGCGATCCAGCCGAATTCTGCCACGGTTTACAACGACCTTGGGGTATGCCGCTACCTCATGGGCAAATTCGACGAAGCGGCCCAGGCCCTTCTGAAGGCCTTCAACAGAGAGCCGGAGAGCCAACGGATCTGCAACAATCTTGGCCTCGCCCTGTACAGGCTGGGAAATATCGAGGACGCCCTCGAAGCGTTTAAGAGAGGCAGCGGCGCCGCGGCCGCGTACAACAACATCGGCTACCTGCAAATGAAGGATAAACGGTACGAGAACGCCCGCGCCGCCCTCGAAAACGCCATAGAGGCCAACCCTTCGTACTACGCACGGGCGCAGAAGAACATGGAGAAGGTGAAGATCCGCTCTCGAGGGCCGATGAGAGCCAACCCGCTTCGGCCGCGCCGGCGAAATCGGAGGGCCTTTGAGCGTTTGTGCATCTCGACCGAGAATAGTTTGTTGGATTAGAGGGATCGGGCTTGTCAACCGGCTCGCCGAGAGTCGTTCTCGGCTGACCCGGAGAATGGGAAGATGGGAGGCAAAACCGATGCGGAAGCCGCAGGGTTGCCGGCGTTCTTTCCTATGCATGATCTTGGACGCCCGGGCGATCGTCTCAATTCAGTCTCTGGCCGCTCGGCCTAGCCGGACATTCCTCCTGCTTCCTCTCTATTCGTCCCAGATGACGGCCTTTCGTCCGGGCAGGCAATTTGCCATGAAGATTCTTCAGGGAATTGCTCACGTGCAGCGAAACCTGAGCTCTTTCCCCCGGCCCTTTCTGCTCGGCGGTTTCATGGCCGCCCTGCTTGTCGCTCTCTCGGTCTTCTATTTGAGAAAGAAATCCTTCGGACGCCCGCATCCGAAGGAGTCGGCCGTCGCCGGTCTTGTTCAAGCGAGAGATCGCCTGCAGCGCCACCTGGTAGAAGAAGATGCCGACAAGTTAAGAAGGCTCAATAACGAGCTGGCTCAAAAGACCGCATTTCTTCAGGCGTTGGTAGAATGCAACGACGACGGAGTCCTCTTCGTCGACAACGAAGGAAGGAGAATACTTCGGAACCAACAAATCGAGCAACTGTTGGGCCTGCCCAAGAATACCGACGCGGACGATGCAAGAGCATGGGCGAAACACTTTATGGCGAATGCGTTGTATCCGGAGCAGATGGAGGAGAGGGAAAGACATCTTAACCAGCATCCGCATGAGAGTCTTCAAGACGAGATCAAGCTCGTCAATGGGAAGGTCGTCGGAAGGCATTCTTTCCCAGTTTTCGGCGGGGACGGAACATGCCGTGGAAGGATTCGAGATCTTCAGGGATGTTACGGGGCTGGTGGAAACAGAGAGGGCCTTGAAGTGGAATACGGCGTTTCTGGAGGCTGTCATCAACTCCTCCCATGACGGCATATTGTTAATAGATCGGGAAAGAAAAAGGGTCTTTCGCAACCGAAAAGCCTTCGAGCTCCTGAATTTGCCTGAGGATAGCCGCGAGGGAAACACGTATGAAGAATGGGACGAGTCTCTTCTGAATCTTGTAGGGTTACGCGAGCAACTCGGGGCGAGCGGGGTTTCCCAAGACAAGCCGCATCAAAGCATTCATAGTGAACTCGAATTCGCCAACGGCTTGGTCTTTGAAAGATACTCCTCCCCGGTCCTCGGCGGCGACGGAACATACTACGGAGACATACTCTTCCTCCACGACATAACCGAAAGGAAGCAGGCGGAAGAAGCCTTGAAAAAAAACGAAGGCATGTTAAGATCCGTGTTTGCCACGTCCCCCGTAGGGATTGCCCTTTGCTCGACCGACGGAACAGTCGAGTGGTCAAATAGCTCCATGGCGGCCGCAACAGGATACGGCCGGGATGAGATGAAAGGCAAGAACATCGCAATGCTGTATTCCAGCGGGGAGGAATTCGACCATTTAAAGGCCGTCGTCCTTGAGCAGATCTGGCTGGGCAGTCCCGGTGCGGCCGATACAAAATGGGTGCGCAAGGACGGAACGATGGTCCACGTCCATCTGAGTGCAGCGGCCATAGATCGTCAGAATCGGTCGGCAGGATTTGTTCTGACGGCTACGGACATCACCGGGCGCAAGCGTGCGGAGGAGGCCCTTCGTGAATCGGAAGAACGGTACCGGATCGCCATCGAAAACTCGAATGATGGAATAGTCCTTGCGAAGGGACCGGAACTCCTCTTCGTCAACCATAAATTTCTCCAAATGTTCGGTTATGATCACCTTGGGCAGGTAATGTATCTCGAGCACTTCGCCATAGTCCACGCGGACGACAGGGAGAGGGTGGCTTCATTTAATCAGATGAGGATGCGCGGCGAATCGGCCCCGGACAGGTACGAGTTCAAAGGGGTCAAGAAAGATGGGACGGTGATCGACGTTGAAGCCGTCGTCGCCAGAGTCGCCCATCGGGGCGAGCCTGTGGCTCTTATCTACCTTAGGGATGTCACGGAACATAAGGCGGCGGAACAGGCCTTGAGGGAATCGGAGAACAAATTCAGGGATTTGGCAGAGAAATCGGTAGTCGGCGTCTATCTGATTCAGCGCGGTCAATTCAAGTATGTGAACGCACAATTTGCAAGGATATGCGGATACGAGGCAGCCGAGATCGACGACCTCAAGGGGCCGGAGGATATCGTACTGCCCGAAGACTTGCCGCACGTGCTGGAGATGGAGAAAGCCGGGCGCCTCGGGGAATCCGATGCCTTAAACGATGAATTCAGAATAACCACGAGAGGGGGGGAGACAAGACACGTCGAAATATATAGTTCGTACACGACCTACAAAGGGCGACGGGCGCTCATAGGCACGATGGTGGATGCAACAGAGCGCAAAGCCACCGAGAATAAACTTCAGAACCTGTTGTCGGAGCTCGAGCTGAAAAACAGGGAGCTCGAGGCTGCCTACGACGAGCTCAAGACGTCGCAAAAAAAGATTCTGCAGCAAGAGAAGATGGCCTCCATAGGCCAACTGGCCGCCGGCATCGCGCACGAGATCAACAACCCGATGGGCTTTATTATGAGCAACCTTGATTCCCTGCAAAAATACATGTCGGATCTCTCGGATTTCATTAAGGTTCAGTCCGATGCGATAGGGATGATTCCTCAGCATGACTGCGACTCGCCGTCGTCTCATGTCGCTGACGAAAGGAAGGCCCTCAACATCGACTATATCCTTGACGATACGCCGAATTTGATTGTTGAGTCTCTCGAAGGCGCGCACAGGGTGAAGAAAATCGTCACCGATCTGACGAAGTTCTCCAGGGTCGACGACGTCCGTTACGCGCCGGCCGATATCAATAAAGTCTTGGACGGCACACTCAACATAGTCGGCAATGAGCTGAAGTACAAAGCAACGGTCAAGAAGGATTACGCCGACCTGCCGCCCGTCCATTGCAACGAAGGGCAATTAGGCCAGGTTTTTATGAACTTGCTGGTCAACGCTTCTCAGGCTATAGAGAATTTCGGCGAAATATCGATCAGGACCTGGCGCGATGACGGCCATGTCCACGTGGCTATCTCTGATACCGGGTGCGGCATCCCGGAAAGTCAACTGAACAGGATTTTTGAGCCTTTCTTTACCACAAAAGAAATCGGCAAAGGCACCGGGCTGGGTTTGACTATCGCCTATGACGTCGTAAAGAAGCATAATGGGGAAATTGAGGCAACAAGCGCGGAGGGAAAGGGGACGACGTTTACCGTGAAGATTCCTGCGGATAACTCATTTGGAGGCACTCGGGCATGAATAAAGATACCGTGCTTTTACTGGACGACGATCAGAACGTGCTCAATTCTCTTAGGCGCCTTTTCGCGAGAGACTTCGATATTCTCATGTCGACGTCCGGGCCTGAAGCCCTTGATCTGCTGACGCGGAATGAGGTATCCGTCATCGTTTCAGATAATCTCATGCCGGGCATGAAGGGCGCCGAATTCCTTCAACACGCCAAACGCATATCGCCCGACAGTGTGAGGATCATGCTTACGGGTTACGGCGACATGCAGGCGGCAGTTGAGGCGATAAACCGGGGAGGGGTGTACAAGTTCGTCACGAAGCCGTGGGACAACGATGAGCTAAAGGCTACGGTCCTAAACTCCATTGACCGGTATCGGTTAACCCGGTCGCTGAGGAAAGCGGATGAATACTCCCTATACTCAATAGCTCAAACCATCGAGCTCCAAAGACCACTATACGAAAGGCCACTGCGAGAGAGTCGCAAGATATGCGGTTGCGCTGGTCGAAGCGATGGGGCTCGACCCAAAATTCGGGGAGGAGGTGAAGCGTGGCGCCTGGCTGCACGACGGCGGAAAGATAGGCGTCCCCGAAGCTATCCTCAACTGGCCCGGCCGTCTGTCCGAAGAACAAATGGCCGTAGTGAGACAGCACCCGGGCTGGGGGGCAGACGTGATAAGGCTCGCACATCTTTCGGAGACCGTCTTCAATATCGCCCTTTATCATCACGAGCACGTCGACGGGACAGGGTATCCATGCGGCCTGCGACAAGACCGAATCCCTCTGGAAGCGCGCATCGTCAACGTTGCCGATATTTTCGACGCCCTCACTTCGGAAAGACCGTACAGACCCCGGATGGACCGGCAAAGGGCAGTCAATGTTCTCGCAAAGGGCAAGTATAGCTACTCAGACCCTGGCATCGTCGAACTATTCATCGAAGTGCTGGAGAGATCGGAACAACCGGACGCGAAGACGGCGGCGGTAGCCTAAAAATGCTGCAAACTAAGGGGAACTGCTAATGGGCGCAGAAAACGAAAATATGTCTGAAGCGAAGATGCTGGACGGGCCCCGGATCCTCGCTACGAGATCTTCACCCGCATCCTCGATTTTTTGAATGATCCGGCTGCCGGCGGCGCCTTGCGCCGAACTCCGGAAGACGTTGCCTTCCCCCTCGGCGAGCACATAACGGGTCACGACGCCTCTAACGGCAACGGCAACGGCCGCCACTCGTGCGAGGCTGCGATCTCCTTTGATATCCAGGCGGGGCCAAAAGGCTTTGGTCCCCTCGAGCCTGTAATGTCAGACCCGACTGTCACAGACATCCTCATTGACAATATCGACAAGATCTACGTCGAGCGGTATGGGAAACTGGAGCTCACCGATATCCGATTCGGCAGCAAAGCCGAGTTGATGGCGCTCATAGACGCTATCCTCACAGCCGTAGGCCGCCGGGTCGACGAAATGTCGCCAATGGCCGATGCGAGACTCCCCGACGGCTCCCGGGTCAACGTGATCATCCCGCCTCTGGCGCTTGACAGCCCGAGCGTGTCGATCCGACGTTTCAGCAAGGATCCGCTTCGGATTCAAGACCTCGTAACGCTCAATACCCTGACCGCGCCGTTGGCCGACCTTCTCAAAGCCATAGTTCAGGCAAGGCTGAACGTGCTGGTCTCCGGAGGGACAGGCACCGGGAAGACGACCCTGCTCAACGTGCTTTCGGGCTTTATCTCGCCGAACGAACGGATCATTTCTATCGAGGACTCGGCAGAGCTTCAGCTGAAACAGCCGTTCGTGGTGCGTCTCGAGACGAGACCCCCTGACCTGGAAGGCAAAGGCGCAATCGTCCAGAGGGATTTGGTAAGAAACAGCCTCAGGATGCGGCCCGACCGCATAGTAGTCGGCGAAGTGAGAGGCGCCGAAGTCCTTGATATGCTGCAGGCGATGAACACGGGCCACGATGGCTCTCTCTCCACCATCCACGCGAACTCTCCCCGCGACGCCCTGTCGCGCTTGGAGACCCTTGTCGCATACTCGGGCTTAAGCATCCCGCACGACGCAATGCGAAAACAGATCAGCTCCGCCATTGACGTCGTAATCCAACTGGCCCGCCTCGGCGACGGCAGCAGAAAGTTGGTGAGTCTGCAAGAGATTGTCGGCATGGAGGGCAGTGTAATCATCATGCAGGAACTCTGCTGCTTTCAGCAGACAGGGGTTGGGGAGCATGGGGTTGTCGAGGGCCTTTTCAAACAGTCGGGCATCAGACCCCGTTTTGCCGAAAAACTTAAGGCTTTAGGCATACAATGCTCCTGTATTAAGTAGCCTTATGTATTTCGATGGCGTCTTGTCGGGAGACGGCGTGCCGGCAAATCCTAAAGGCGGGCTATGCTACCGGCAAAAAACCCGCTTCAGTTCTTTCACCAGGGCGATATTCTCCAGGTGCCCGGTTTGGCGGGCGACCACTCTTCCTACGACGGGGCGGGCAATAAGGTAAAGGTCTCCGATCAGGTCAAGGACTTTGTGTCTTACGAACTCATCGGCGAACCTCAATTCCGTATTGATCACTTCGTCGTTGTTGAGGAGGATCACGTTGCTTATGACGCTGCTGACGCGGCCCGCCGCTAGACCCGCTTTTTCGAGTCTCTCGAAGTCTTTTATGGAACCGAACGTGCGGGCAGGGGCGATCTCCCGCAGGAAGGCGCTCTTCCCGCCCCGAAACTCAAACTCCTGCACGCCGATAGGCTGCGGCTGCTCCAGCCTGAAATCGATCTCGAGCTCCCCGGCCGGTTCTATCGAGAGATGCTTACCCTCGGGCAGATTCCGGAGGACGATCTTCCTCGTGACGACAAGAGGCTCTATCCCCTGGCGCTGCTCGATGACGCCGGCTTCCTCTATCTTGCTGCAAATCTCCTGCGCCGATCCGTCAAAAATGGGCACTTCGTCGCTTACCTTCACGAGGAGGTTCGTGATCCCGTACATATGACAGGCGGCGAGAAGATGCTCGACCGTCGTAATGGTGCAGCTCTTCCCCCTTAGGGAAGATGCGTTTCCGGAGGAGTAGACATAGTCGACAAAGGCAGGCATGCGCTCGCCCTCCGGGACCTGCTCGAAGATTATCCCCGTGCCGGTCGGCATGGGCAGGAGGATTATCCCGGTCTTTACGCCGGAAAAGAGACCCATCCCGTAAGCCACGATGCTCTTGCCGATCGTCTTTTGCCGGCATGCCTCGACGCCCCTCGCGATCTCTATGCGCACGCCGTTGCCCGCCTTCTCCTTCCCGTTTCCCCTGCCCGCCAGGGCCCTTGAGATTACTTCCAGCACCTTTTCTATGGATAGGGGCTTTTCGAGGAAATCGGTCGCGCCCATTTTTACGGCTTCAACGGCAGTGGAGATGGTGCCGTGGCCCGAGATGACGATGACCGCGGCTTCCGGGTCGGCTTCCCGCATCAGGCTCAACACTTCGAGGCCGTCCATCTCCGGCATCCATATGTCGAGAAGGACGATCCGGGGTTTTTCTTTTTTGAAAATGGCCAGGCCCTCTTTGCCGTCTTTGGCGGTGCAGACGGCGAATCCTTCGTCGAGCAGGACCGAGGAAAGGCTCTCCAGGATGGCCTTTTCATCGTCGACAATGAGAACTCTTGTCATGCTTCTCCAATCAATTTGAGATAGATGTACTGGAGCACGGCCGCGAGGGCCTCCAAATCCAGATAGGTTGGCGCCGAGGCGTCGAAGAGAAACTGGAACGACGCGGGGAACTCCTCGTCCTTGTCCCAGAAGAGACAGAGCACCGGCAATTTTGGCAGAGGATGAACCACAAGGGCGATGTCGCCTCGAACGTCGGGTCCGCCGGTCGAGGCCCCGAGGGCCGAAAGCCGTTGTTCTAAAGCGGCGCGTCTTCCCTGGAATGTTAGGGCTATCTTATCCTCTATGTTGGTCTTGATGAATCCTGAGAACTGCGCCCCGTCCTTTAAGTCCCGGTAGGGCAGCCAGGCGTGCAGCATGGGGGCGTCTCCTGCCTGGAGCAGATATCTCACCACAAGGATCGAGCCGATTGTGTCAAGCTTCGCCCCGTCCTTGTATACGCCGTCCCGCCGGACGCAGCACTTCTCTCCGAAGAGTGGAATGCAGGCAGCCCCTTCTTCGACGCTGCCCAGAAGCATGGGCGCATTCGCCGCGGCCCCGGTTTGCCGCACGACGTCGAGCAACTCCTCGCAAACCTTGTCGTAGTTCGATCTTCCCTCGGTGACGAACATGCCCTAGTCTAATCCAAAAGGGACGCCGTTTACAACTATTATGATTGCTCCGCGCGCATGACTGCAAAAAAGCGTGATGCCGACAAACTCTCGTTCCGTTGATTTTTTCCTGCCATAAGATGAGGGAGCGCGTTGACCTTGGGCAGTCCTTGCAGGCCCTTGGCCGGCGTCCGCCGCCTAGAGGAAAGCCGCCGCCGGCCGCGTCAGGCGCCTGCCTGTCGTTTTTTCCTGTAGTCTTCTATTGCAGCCTGGAGCGCCTCTTCGGCAAGGACCGAGCAGTGCTGCTTTGCGGGCGGCAATCCCCCGAGCGCCTCGGCAACGGCCTCATTTGATATGCGCAGCGCCTCGTCGACCGATTTCCCCTTTATCATCTCCGTCGTCATGCTGCTCGACGCAATTGCGGCGCCGCACCCGAATGTCTTGAACTTGGCGTCGACGATCGTGTCGTTCTCGATCTTGAGATAGAGCCTCATCACATCGCCGCAGGCAGGGTTTCCCACTTCTCCCACGCCGCTCGGCGCATCGATCTCGCCCATATTTCTCGGATGCATGAAATGGTCCATGACTTTGTCGCTGTAGGGACCCTGTGCCATTGAATACCTCCTCGCGCGCAGTTATTGGGCGCCCGCACGCGGGCACCCGGCACCCCTCCATGAGCAAAGCTCACGGAGCCTCCCCGCTCAGCTCGCTTCGCTCGGCTGCCGCCGCTTGTCATCAAACTTTTGGCGACGCCGTTTTCTGATAGAGGGGAGACATCTCTCCGAAAGACAAAGGGCGAGAGGAGTGTCCCCCCAACCGCTTTAGAGCCTCCCCGCTCAGCTCGCTTCGCTCGGCTGCCGCCGCTTGTCATCAAACTTTTGGCGACGCCGTTTTCTGATAGAGGGGAGACATCTCTCTCAACTTTTCCACTATGCCGGGCAGGGTGGAAAGGGTGAAGTCGACTTCGGCCTCCGTATTCTCCGGGCCGAGGCTGAACGAGATAGAGCCGTGGCATATCTCGGGGGGCACTCCTACGGCCGTGAGCACATGGGACGCCTTCAGCCCGGTCTCGTCCGGCGCAAGCACGTTGGAGGCGCAGGCGCTCCCGCTCGCGGACGCGATGCCGTTCAGGTTGAGCCACAAAAGAAGCGATTCGCCTTCCACGAACTCTATCCAGAAGCTCACGTGGCCGGGAAGCCTCCGGACCGGATGGCCGGTGAAGTGCAAATAATCGATCTCCTTATCTATGCCTTCCCAGAGCCTCCGCCCAAGGGCTTTCAGCTTTTCGACCCTTCCGGTCATTTCTTCGGAGGCGAGCCGAGCCGCCTCGCCGAAACCCACTATGGCCGGCACGTTCTCGGTCCCCGCCCAATAACCCCTCTCCTGAAAGCCGCCCTGCGTAACCGGCCGCAGGGGGACGCCTTTTTTCAGATAAAGCGCGGCTGCCCCCTTGGGACCGTAGAACTGATGGGCGGAAACGGTCATCGAGTCTACGGTCAGTTCCTTCACGTCTACCGGGATCCGGCCGCACGAGCCCGCGCCGTCCGAGTGGAAGAGGATGTTCCTTTCCTTGAGGAGAAGGCCGATTTCCCTGACGGGCTCGATCGTGCCTATTTCAAGGTTTGTATGCATGATCGACGCGAGGAGCGTTCCCGGCGTTGCCTTTCTCGCCAGATCGTCCATATCGATCAGGCCGGAATTATCCACCCTCACGTAGTCGATCTCGAAGCCGAGGCTTTTCAGGGAATCCGCCTGGTTCATGATCGAATAATGCTCGATGTCCGAAAAGAGGAGCCTGTTCCCTCTGTTTCTGTTGGCGAGGGCGAGCCCCTTGATCGCGAGATTGTTCGATTCAGTCGCCGAAGCCGTGAAAATAACCTCATCGCCCTGTGCGCCCAGGAGGCGCGCGACCTTAAGCCTTGCCTCGTCCAAGGCTTTTCGCGGCTCAGATCCTTCCTCGATGAGGATGGAGGAAGGATTTCCAAAAAGCTCGCTGAAATAAGGACGCATCGCCCCGAGGACCCTCGGGTCGAGCGGCGTGGTAGATGCATGATCGAAGTAGATGCGGTTCATGAGACAGATATCATACCACACTACAACTTTTTGAGGGTATGGTCGCCTAAGAAACGCTGATTACAGGGTTTTGTAGTCTAGATGTTGCTTATCTGTATCCTTGATAGCCGATAAAAAGCACGCAAGGCCGCCGGGGTCGGCTCGGCCATCCGATCCGAACTATGGACTAAAAACGGCTTGACATGGAAAACGGCATTTACAAAGAATGGGTTCCGCCGTCCTGCAAGATCTGACAATTGCCAGGGGAAAGCGATACGTTACTCACATCTATTGCCCGCGGCCCCCCGTCCAGCGCGTGCCGCATGGCTGCGGCCAGCTCGCTCCTGACGAGCGGTTTCATGAGGAACTCCCGTACGCCCGCCTTTCGCGCCTTTTCTGGAGACACCATCTCGCTGTAGCCTGTGCACAGTATGACCGGAGCATCCGGTCGTATCCGCATCATCTTTTGCGCCAGCGTTACACCGGTGAGATCCGGCATCGTCTGGTCGGTAATGACGAGGTCGAATGCGCGAGAATCTTCGAGGAAGAGTCTCCACGCTTCTCTGCTGTCGGTCACGGCGGTCACCCTATAGCCGAGTTTTTTCAGCATGGCCGCGGCGATCTCCGCGAGGGCCTGCTCGTCGTCTATAAAGAGCACATGCTCCTGGTTGCCCCGGACGACCCGCGCCGCATCTTCCGCATTTGGCGCCCGGCTTTCTGCTTTGGGCAGATAAATGGTGAAAGTCGCCCCCTTGCCCGGTCTGCTCTCGACGTTGAGAGCGCCGCTGTAGCTCTTCACAATGCCGTAAACGACGGAGAGACCCATGCCCGTACCCTGACCCGCCTTCTTTGTCGTGAAGAAAGGCTCGAATATACGGTTTTTCACCTCGTCCGTCATCCCCGTTCCGGTATCTTCGACGATCAGCTTAAGGTAGCGGCCCGGTTTCATATCGGGTTCGGGGAGTGTATCAGCGGCGCGAAAGACGGCATCGGCAAGACTGACGGCGAGTGTCCCGCCGGCTTTGCTCATTGCATGGGCGGCGTTCGTCGCGAGGTTCATCAACACCTGCTGAACCTGTGCCTTGTCGCCGAGTATTGTGCTCGACTCGCTCTGTATGTCGAGGGACATGTTGATAGTAGTGGGGAGAGTCGAGCGCAGCAGCTTGAACGTCTCCTGCAGAACAGCCGCCACGTCCGTCGACGCCGTCTCCCGCCGTGTCTTGCGGCTGAACGTGAGAATCTGCTTGACAAGGTCTCTGCCGCGCTTCGCCGCGTTGAGTATCTGCTCCAGGCCGCGCTCCGGCAGATCGCCATTGTTGAGGTCGTCCATCGCCAGCTCGGCATTGCCCATGATAATTGCGAGCATGTTGTTGAAATCGTGGGCAATGCCTCCGGCGAGAGTGCCGACGGCTTCCATTTTCTGGGCCTGCAGGAGCTGTTCCTCCACATGCTGTCGTTGTGTCTTTTCCGCAAGGAGCTTCTCGTAAGCCTCCTGCAGCTCTTCGGTCCGCTCCTTGACCTGAAATTCGAGCTCGATTTTTGGCCTTCTCGAATCTTCCTCCATCTGCTTGCGCTCGGTGATATCGAGTATAGTGCCGAATATCCGCATCGGCTTGCCATCGGGAGTGCGGATGAATTCGCCAAGAGTGTGCACCCAACGGATGCCGCCGTCGGGACGAACGACGCGGTATATCACGTTGTAAGGCCGCACGTCTTTAGTAGAGTCGCGCCTGGCTCTCTCCACAGACGCCCGGTCATCGGGGTGAACACGTTCCAAAAAAACGAGCCATTCACCTCGCATTCTTTCGGCTCTAGGCCGAAAATACGGTAGGTTTCATCAGACCAGCGAAGTTCTCCCGTAGACAGATTGCGATTCCAATGGCCCACATGCGCCATCTGTTGGGCGTGGGCCAACATGGCTTCACTCTCCTGGAGCTTTTTTTCTGCCTCTTTATGTTTGCTGATGTCCCTGAAGCTCATGCTCGACATCGTTGTTCCGTGAGAACCCGTGAAGAAGGCGGTAGAGACCCCCACGGGGAAGGTAGAGCCATCTTTTCGTCTAAAAGTCAGCTCTCCGCGCCACTTCCTTCGCTTGGATCGTTCTTCCAACCCTTTTGCCAGCGCTGCGTTCTGTACTACGATCCCTGCCCGTCCAGCCTCGCGGACTTCCTTTTCTGTCATCCCCAGCATCGAGCAGGCAGCGGGGTTAGCGGCAATGATCTCGCCGGTCTCCGGTATGGCGAGGAGGACGGCATCGAGGCTGTTCTCGAAAAGCGAGCGATATTTCGCCTCGCTCTCCCGCAGCGCCTCCTCTGCCCGCTTGCGCAGACCGGACGATCGAGGAGTCGGACCTGCCGCATCCGGTGGCATTGTTCCTTCTCCTGCCCATGTCGATTCCTTTCCTTGTTTTTTTTGTTGCTCTTCCTGCTCGGCGTCGAGACTCGCCGCTTTATCATTGTTCGGTTCTTGCATCTAATCCGGCGGCTATGCTGTCTGGCTGGCGATCATCGCGGTGGACGGGTCTGAGACCCTTCAGCTTTCCGTCCCACGGTCGCCCGTGGTTTGGCTTTTCCGAATTAGCATGCATTCATTGTAAAACAAAGTATAGCCAAAAGTCAAATGAATTTTGTGTCAAATGACCGCATTTGTTCTTAAGAGCGGACATTTCGGGACATTCCGGACATTTGAGGGGAACCGCGTCGGGGCCGGGTTTGCTTTTATAACCTCGATCCGGGGGCGCTTTCCTTGACGCTAATCGGGCAAGTTGGATACAATAGGTATATTTTCTCGAGAAATTGGCCGACTCTTTGAAGGACCTGTAAGAAGACGGCTAAAGAGCGGGCCAAGCAAGGGAGCGATTTTTATCGAGAGCCTCGCCGATCTGTTGATAAAAAACTGTCTTCTGGTCGACCCGTTGAAAGAAACGGCCCAAAGGACGGATATTTCCACCACCCTCGTCACGGGCAAACCCCTACTATCACCGCGAAAAGAAGATTACCAAGAGCCCGCAACAGATAACAACCCTGAGCGTGAGCCGGATAGGATACCTTCCTCGACTACTCGTCCAGCACTTTCCTGATGGTCTCTGCGATTTCTCTCTTGGTGAGAGGCTTCATGGCGAACGCCCTGATTCCTGCCGCTCTTGCCCGGTTCGCATTTACTATATGGCTAAACCCCGTGCACAGAATAACCGGCATATCTCGCCTCACAGCAGCGACCGCTTCGGCGAGCTCCATCCCTGTCATGTCCGGCATGGTTTGATCAGTGATGATGAGGTCATAGGCAGTGGGGTCTGCTTTGAGTGTCGCGAGGGCATCGATACTGCTGGTTCTGGCGGTTACCCTGTACCCTAGCCCTTCAACAAGCTCCTGGCCCATCTCGGCGAGGGCTTCTTCGTCGTCTACGAGGAGTACCTTTTCGTGCCCGGTGGGAATGGCATCCTCTCTCACGGTCTCTGTTGGCGCGGCTTCGGCCGCCCTGGGGAGATAGACGGTAAAGACCGAGCCCTTACCAGGCTGGCTCATCACGGTGATGTACCCGTTGTGCTGCTTCACGATGCCGTCGACAACGGAGAGCCCGAGCCCCGTCCCCTCCCCGAGTTTCTTCGTCGTGAAAAAGGGATCGAATAACTTTCCCATGATATCGGGAGATATGCCTGCGCCGGTGTCCTGGACAACAAGCTTCGTATAGAGACCTGGTGCGATGGCGTGGGGACTCCCTTCGAAGGGGGAAACAGTAACGTCGGAAAGCTCCACGTCGAGGGTCCCGCCCTTCTCCAGCATCGCATGGGCGGCGTTGTTACAGAGGTTCATCAGGATCTGCTGCATCTGGGTGGGCTCTGCGAGGACGAGACCTGAGCCGCTATCGGCCTTGACCCGTATGTTTATGGTCGAGGGGATGGAGGCCCCAAGGAGCTTCATGGACTCCTTGACAATGCTGCTCAATTGCAACAGGTCCTTCTTCTGCTCTGTCTTTCTGCTGAAGGTGAGCATCTGTTTGACGAGATCCCTGCCACGAAGTCCTGCTTCCATAACCCTCTGGAGGTGGTGCTCCTGGCGGCTCCCTTTGAGGGCGCGCTCTTGCGCCAGTTCGGTAAAGCCTATCATTGCCCCGAGAATATTATTGAAATCGTGGGCGATCCCTCCCGTGAGCGTGCCGAGGGCCTCCATCTTCTGGGCTTGGCGAAGCTGGGCCTCCGCGTGTTTCTGAGCCGTGATGTCTGTATTGATCTCAAGCACATCAAGGGGCTTCCCGGTCTCATCCCGGCGCAAAACCTGGCGGCTCGCCACCACAATTTCCGTGCCGTCCCGTTTTGCCTGAACAAGTTCTCCTTCCCAGCGATCTTTGTTCATCAACGACGCTTTCATGGACTCGATGCTCTCAGGGAACCGCGTCCGGAGCAGTGTGTGGGGAACCTTTCCGAAAGCCTCTTTCTGACCCCATCCGTACGTTTCTTCTGCGCCTTTGTTCCAATACGTGATCCGGTCTTGCGTGTCCCGAACAAAGACGGTATCATGGGTAAGATTGAGGAGGTTTGCGAGTTGTTTCACCTCGGCCGTTCTCTCCTCGACCCGGTCTTCAAGTTCATCACGCGCACGTTGCAACTCCACTTCTATCTTCTTCCGCTCGGTAATTTCAGCATCGCGTTCCAGGATCGTTTCTTCCAGCCGCTCGTTCAGCTCCGTCAATTCTTTCTGCGCCGAAACGAGCTCGCGGTTCTGGCGGTTCGCATTCTCATAAGTCGAAAGCAGCAGGTCGAGTATCTGTGGACGGTCTGCGGTTATGTGATACGTTTGCCCTGATAAGACTACATTTATGCCGCTTGCGGCAGGGGACTTTCCACGCAACCCCTTGGTTGCGATCAGATACTCTATACGGGAAACGAGATGGCCCTCGTCATAAGGCTTGGTGATGAAGTTGTTTGCGCCGACCTCAATCCCCCGGAGGACATTCGTCGGGTTGGAGAGAGCGGTCACCAGGATGACAGGTATATCTGCGAAGCTCGGGTCCAACCCTATCTGTCTGCAGAGTTCGTAGCCGTCCATCTCAGGCATGATAATGTCGGTGATGACAATATCCGGCTTGTGCGTCTGCAGAAATGCGAGGGCTGCCTTTCCGTGAGAAACGACCGAAACCTTGAAGCCCCTTTTTTCGAGGATAAATTTCAATTGTTGGGCCTGCGTCGGACTATCCTCAACAACGAGAATCTCAATATGGTTTCTTCCCTTTATATCTTTGTCCATATGCAATCCCTTACTTGGTTTTAAGCCTGTTTTCCTTTCGGCATGCCCAAGCTGTTCAGCACCGATACGATTCTATCAGGCGGCAACGCATATGTTGCGGCCTTGATCCTTATCGCTTCGCCGGGCATGCCGAAGACCACTGAACTTTCCTCGTCCTGAGCGATAGTCAGGGCGCCTTTCTCTTTCATCGCTTTCAGCTCTTCGGCGCCGTCTTTACCCATGCCGGTCAGCAGCACACCTACGGAGGCTTTTCCGAGAACTTTGGAGATGGAACGAAAAAGGTACGAAATCGAAGGGCGGAGACCGTTTTCAGGACCATCATCGGTGCATAAAAGCCTTCCGTTCGCATCCACTTTCATCTGGAACCCGTCGGGCGCAAGGTACACATGCCCCGGACGGATCACCTCACTCCTCGCTGCAACATTAACGGACAGGGAAGACTTCCGCCGCAGCCATTCAGCAAGCCCCTCAGTAAATCCCGGCGCCATATGTTGAACGATCACTACGGGCAGAGAGAAATCCTTACGGAGTCCGGACAGAATCGTTTCGATTACCGGAGGCCCGCCTGTCGACGCACCGATAGCGACGACCTTCACTTCGGCGGGTTGCGACAAGAGAGTATCCACCGCATTTCTCCGTGCAGCGCCTTTTTTTTCTGCAATCGATTTCTGGCGCTTGACTACCTTAATCTCTGACATGAGCTTTACCGTGGTGATTAACTCTTTTACGTCTGTCGCATAGGCCGGATGACCGGGTCCGTGCGGTTTCTGCAGCACGGCAAGGGCTCCCGCTTCAATGGCCTGGAAGGACATCTCCAGTTCATGTATATCGGGCCGGTCCGTCACGATAACGATAGGGAGGGGATCAGTTTCCATGATAATGCGGGTTGCTTCAAAACCGTTCATATCCGACATGTTGATGTCCATGGTGACAATATCGGGCGTGTGGCGCCTTATTGACTCTATAGCGTCTCTCCCGCTGCCGGCAGTGTCGATTACCCCGATGCCGGGGTCCGAGCTTAAGACGTGGGATAGTAATGCACATGCCACGGTAGAATCATCCACGACGAGGACTTTGATCATATAAGCCTTTTCACCACCTTCAGCAAGCTGTTCTGGTCAAAGCTGCTTTTCACGATGTATGCGTTTGCGCCGACGTCTATTCCGCGCTTCTTGTCTTCGCCTGACTCGAGCGCCGTCACGAGCACCACGGGCAATTCCGAAAGTTTCTTATTCGCCCGTATCTTTGCCGTGAGGTCAAATCCGTTCATCCTGGGCATGTCTACGTCCGATACCAGAAGGTCAAACTCTTCCGCCAACAGGTGCGTGAATGCATCGATGCCGTCTACGGCTGTCTTTACGTCGTAGCCCGCCGATTCGAGGATGGTTCTCAGCAGGGTCCGGCTGGTGATTGAATCCTCTGCAACGAGTACGGATATTCTTTTCTTCGACTCCTCCACAGGGGCTCCGGCATGCGTGGGAGAAACCTTAACGGCGGACTTCACGAGATCGGAGACGTTCAGGATCGGCACGACTTTCCCGCCGCCGAGTATCGTGGCTCCCGAAAAGTGGCGTACGCGCAAAAGCTGTCTGCCCAGAGGTTTCACCAATACTTCCTGCTCGTGGAGGATCTCGTCTACGAGAAAAGCCATTTGCAGCTCGTCTGAGCCGAGCACCACCACTTGTTCGAAGGGGGCCGCCGGCCCCTGACCCGTTCTCTCCTGTTGGAACGCGCAGCACCTCTCCGAGCCTGACGAGCGAGAACGCCCGCCCCTCGAAGGTGAGAGACTCACGGTTTTCGATGGTCCTGATTTCCTCTTTTTTGACTCGCGCCACCCTCAGGATATTTGCAGAGGGAAGGACGAAAAAGTGTTGGCTCACCCTGATGACAACCCCACGGAATGTGGCGAGCGTGAGAGGGAGGGTCATTCTGAGCGTTGTACCGGCGCCGGGCCGCGACTCAATTTCAATCCTGCCGTTCAGTTTTTCCACCTTTTCTTTGACAATGGCCAGCCCGAGCCCTCTTCCGGAAAGGTCCGTTACGATGGGGCTCGTGGTGACCCCCGACCTGAAAGCCAGGAGCAGCGACTGGCCGTCACTGAGCCGACCGGCTTCTTCCTGTGACAGAAAGCCGCCCTTTTCGGCAAGGGCCCGCACTCTTGATGCATCGATCCCCGCCCCGTCGTCGGATACCGCGATATCAATCATGCTATCCCCGGCAGAGACGATGATCCTTATCTCTCCCCGTGGCGGTTTATGCTTTTTTCGCCGCTCTTCAGGCGTTTCGATGCCGTGGTCGATGCAGTTTCTCACAAGATGGGTCAGAGGGTCTTTTATTTCTTGCAGTATCCGCCGGTCTATTTCAATTTGCTCGCCATGTATGACCAACTCCGTTTCCTTCCCTGCTTCCCGCGACAGGTTGCGCACTAAGCCGGGAAAGACTTCCAGCAGCGACGAAAGGGGGAGCATCAACGTTTTCTTCGTATCGGCAAGGAGCGTATCCACCATGACGCTGAACGACCGATGGTCGGACTCAGCCGCCTTCAGCACCCTTGTCAATGCGGTTTCAAAGGGGGTTATAAATGAATCGACGTCGTCCTTGCTCCTCGCCTCTCCCTTGGCCTCTTGCCTTCTCTTTGTCCTGTATGACCTTTTCGCCTGTTTCTTTTTCCACAGATCACAGGTCTTTTTCATCTGCTTCAGCTCGAGTGCGCGCTGAGCCGTTGCAAGCTTCACCAGGAGCATCTCCTCGACCTGAAGGAGCAGGGCATCGAGCTTGGCGACAGAAATCCTTATCGTCGCGGTTTGTGCCGGCGACGGGCTGGGCACCGCGGGCAGGTCGCGAGTCGCCACATGGGCGGGTCCGGAAACCGGAGCAGGTTTCTCGACCTCTCTCTCCAGACCACGGATCAATCCCCTCACGTCTGACTTTTCTGCAGCCGTGAGTTCTTTCCCGCCGACGAGTCTACCGATGACGGCAACTCCCTTATGAAGCAGGTCCAACAGGTGCGGAGAGGGGATCAGATCTTTCCTCTTCAAGGCGGACAAAACGCTCTCCACCGTCTGGCAGACGGCAACCACATCAGCCAGATTCACGGAACGGGCGGCGCCTTTCAGGTTATGCGATTCCCTGAATACGGTTTCGATCATTTCGCTTTGCTTCTGCGGATCGCCCTTCTCAATTTCGATGAGACCGGAGGTCATGGCGGCGAGGTGTTCTTGCGCCTCAACGTTGAACGTCGAAAGGAGTCTTTTCCGAAATTCCTCGTCCTTACTGTCCATGCTGAACCCTTGCACTACACCTTGTATTTTCCCACCATCTCCCTGAGCTTCTCTCCAAGCTCATTCAGGTTGTGCGCCGCCTGTTCAGCCTGTTTCGTCCCGGCCACATGCTGCGCGGACGCCTGCCTGACATCTTCCATGGCCTGCGCAATCTGGTCCATGCCGACAAACTGCTGCTGGTTCGACGCTGCAATCTGGGCCGCCGCATGCGCCGATTCTTCAATGCTGTCGGCGAGCTTTCTGATGGCCTCGCCTGATTCGGCGGCCTGATTGACGCTGCCCTCTACCGCCTTGCTCACCTGTTCCGCGGCCAAGACGGATGTACTGGTCGCCTTCTGTATGTCGCTAAGGATGGTGCGCACCTGTCCGGTCGCCTCTTTCGATTGATCGGCGAGGCTCTTGATTTCCTGGGCCACCACCGCAAAACCTTTCCCGTGCTCGCCGGCTTTCGCTGCCTCTATCGCGGCATTGACCGACAGCAGGTTTGACTGTTGGGCAAGGTCGTTGACCACGGTCATGATCTCCCCTATAGCTTGAGTCTGCTCGCTCAGTTCCGCAATGCTCTTGCCGACCGATTCCATTAACTCTCTGATATGGTTGATCCTCTCCACCGTCCTGGCCACTGCTGCGTTACCTTGCTGGGCAACCGATGCTGCCTTCTGGGCGCCTTCCGAAACACTCCTTGATTTCTCCGCCGAAAGCTGGGCCGTCTGTTTCACTTCCTCAACCGTTGATGTCGTCTCGTTTACCGACGCGGCCGTCTCCGACGACACAGAGGCTAGCTGGGTTGTCAATGCCAGGATTTCGCCCACCGAGGAGGCAAGGATATTAGCTGCTTCCCGTACCTGCTGATTGAGCGTGCGAAGATTGTCTTCGGCCTGCTTACGTTCGGTGACATCGCGGGCCGCGGCAAAAACACCCAGCATTTTGCCGGAATCACTCATGTACACGGAAGCGTTGTAGAGCACATCCGTCAACTGTCCCAATATATGGCAAACGGTGAGGGGATAATCTTTTACAAACCCCTGGGATATCACCTTCCGGTAACCCTCTCTCGCTTTCTCCGGCTCCGTGAAATAATCGGAAAAATCGCTCCCGATTAAACGTTCGCGGGCAAGCCCCGTTACCAGCTCGGTGGCCTTGTTCACATCGGTTATTTTTCCCTCCGGGCTTATCGTTACCAGGGGGTCCAGACTCGCTTCAAGGAGGCTTCGGGCGTATCGAGATGCCTGCCTCTGTTCCGTCACGTCGCGGGCAGCGGCAAAAACGCCCAGGACGGCCCCTTGCGCGTCTTTGTAGACCGACGCGTTGTACAGGACATAGGTCAATTTTCCACTGACATGCCTGATCGTCAGCGGGTAATCCGTGACAAAGCCTTCCTTGAAGACCTGGCGGTAGCCCTCGCTGGCTTTTTCGGGCTCGGTAAAGTAGCTCGAGAAATCCCTCCCGATGAGCTGCTCCCGTGAGACCCCCGTCACCCTCACCGCCGCCTCGTTGACATCCGTTATCTTTCCTTCCGGGCTTATCGTTACCAAGGGGTCGAGACTCGCCTCTAGGAGGCTTCGGGTGTATGACGATGCCTTCCGGAGTTCCTCCTCGAGTATTTTTGTACCCCCAAGACCCGCGGCTGAGACAAGTGCGTCCGTTGGCGGCGAGGAGGCTTGTTCTGCCTTTCCCGGCGCAAAAAGATCGCGAAACCATTTCATAGGCAACTCTCCTTATAGTCAGGCTTCTTCGTTCAGAATGATAGTTTTGTCTGCCAGGAGCTTTCTTGCGTCCAGAATCGCTATGCCTTCCGAGGTGATGCCCACAAGGCATTGCTCACGGATTCCCGTGAGCGTGGGCAGCGGAGGTTGAATTTCATCCATGGAAATGCGCAGCACGCCGAGCACGGAATCGGCAAGGACGCCGAACTCCATCGTATCGTCATGGATGATGACGGCCTTGTTAAGGTCGCTGATCCCTTTATCGGGCATATCGAAAAACTTTTTGATATCTATGACGGATACGATCTGTCCGCGCACGTTGATCAGTCCCAGGATAAACTGCGGCGTGCCCGGAAGAGGGGTGTAGTCCTTTATCGTACAAACCTCGCGAACGAACTGTGTTTCAACGGCATAACATTCATTCGCGAGTAAGAACTCCAGTACTTCGATCACCTCTCCATGCTTCGTCTCTTCGGGCACGCGCGCCAGTAAGTGCGCTCTGGCCTTAAGGATTCTTTTCATATCCTCCGGGTTGGGCGACTGTCCGCTCTCTATCGCAGCGCCGGTCTTCTCAAGCCGCAGACGGATTTCGGTCCAGTCGAGTTTGTCCTCACGCATGAGCTCACCTCTTAGGCGCTAACCGTCTCATCGTACGAATTACTTCCATCAATCTGCCGGCGCTGATGCCTTCCGATTCGGGCGGTATCTCTTCATCTTCATACGACTCCAGGAGAGAGCAGGCATTCGCGAAGCACTTTTCAGCTTCCTTGTATTTTTCCTGTAGGTGCATCAGGCGCCCCAGAGTGAAATGGGCCAGCAGAAAATCCTCATCGATGTAGATCGCCCGCTTGAGCGACGTCGCGGCTTCGCTTGCCCTGCCGATTTCCTGGAGGATTGTTGCCTGCAGATAGTACAGAGATGGATTCAGCTTGTCTGCATCAATTGCCTTTTTGCACAATTCCAGGGCATTGGAAAGCTCGCCCTTATCGGCAGCCGCCTTTGCCAGCGAAGATAGAGAGGCTGCTTCTTGAACCGGAGCGTCGGCGAGTGAGGGTGCCGCAGAAAAGGGGACGCTGCGAGTCTGCGCCTGTTCATGCTTCCATCGCTTCTCCGGTTCGTCCTCTTGCGGTCTCCTCGCCTGATTGGCGGTCTTTTCCGTGCTCAATTTCTCCGTTTCGCCGAAGACGGCGATCTCCGGGTCCCGTGTCGCCGCACTCTGCGCCGCGCTGCCCCTTTTCCTGTAGAGGGTCGCGCCGGGAAACCCGACGCGTTCGAACAAAGGGGGCTTCGCAAGAGAGGATTCGACAGGATTGATGACGAGCCATCCGTCATCCATGAGACATCGGTAAAGGCGTTGCACGACTTGCAGCGCCCGCTCATGGGAAAAGTACATCAATACATTCCGGCAAAAAATGACGTCCATTGTATTGGTATTATTGGCAAGCGCCGGATATTGATCGGCCGCTAAATTGTGATGGGAAAAGGTGACCATCTCCCTGATACGGCTGAGGACCTCAAATCTGTCTTTTGTTTTTGTGAAATACTCTTTTTTCACCCACTGCGGCGGTTTACGGAAAGACCAATCGCGATATACTCCTTCGGAGGCCTTCTTCAGAAAATCAGGATTTATGTCGGTTGCCAGAATAGTAATATTCCAGTCCTTCAAATCGGGGACCATCTTGTCGAGCAATATTGCTATAGAGTAAGCTTCTTCACCGGTCGAACACCCGGCGCTCCAGATTTTTAGCCGCCGGTCCGTTCTTTTTCGGATGCGGATCAGCTCAGGAAGAACCTGCTCGCCGAAGGCGTCGAAACTTCCCATGTCTCTGAAGAAATACGTCTCTCCGATAGTAAGATGACGCGCCAACATTTCCATCTGATCATGTGACGATGGAGATGACAGCAGCCATCGCACGAACGATTCTACATCCTGGTAGCCGAACTCTCTCGCCGCTCCAGAGATATCCCTCTCGAGGTCGGAATGGCGCTCTGCCGGGAAGCGTAAGCCCGTATACATTTCAACGAACCTGCCGAGTTCGGAAAGCAGGGAACGATCCAGGTTTGTCGATCCCCTGCCGGCAGGTGCGCCGTCATCCGGTTTTGGAGATGTCTTTTGTGCGCTACGCATTGTGCCCATTCACCTCTGATGTCTTTGCACTGAGAGGCAATACCCGGTCGAGCATAGCTTCCTCATCGGGGGACAAGAAGCTGTCGAGATCGTAGATGTACGCAATGCCGTCCTTCAGTTTTACGACGCCTCTCAAATACCCTATCCCAGGAAAAAGCTCTTCCGCGGCGGTAATATCTTCCTTCCTGCAATCTACTACACCCACGGCATTGTCCACGAGAATCGCAACTGTCCGGTGCGATGTACGGGCAATAATCATCTGATCACTCAGGACGATCCCGACCTCGTGCAGATTGAATAGTATGCGGATGTTGACGACAGGTATGGCCCGACCCCGGACATTTATGAAGCCCATCACGAATTTGGGCGCTTTGGGCAACGGATTTATTTCGACTATACGGACGATTCTTTCAACGTTTGAAAGAGCCAAAGCGCAACGCTGTCCGGAGAGGGTGAATACGAGAAGGGTATCACTGCGTTCCAAAAGCATCCCCGCTTAAGAGTTTGGATTACCTACGGTGTCTCACTGCGTACCCCTTTGAAAATACCACTTTGGGCCCTCTTGAGTCAAATTGTATCAATTATTACCGCTCCGCTCCTCCGATTCGTGTTGCTGTCGAGTCTTTTGAGAACGAGCCTTGGGCGAAGAGTTCAAGCGGCAATGGCGGACCCTTGCGATCGAGACGGATGCTTTATTTGTGTTTTCGACGCCGTTGCCCGTCAGCGTTCATTACTGAAAACACCTACTGATCGAGTATAGTGCTATTCACTTGACTCTATCGATTACGGATTGAAAGCCACTATCGACCTTGCTCGTCGAGCACTTTTCTGACGGTTTTCGCAATCTCCCTCTTTGTCAAGGGCTTCATTGCAAAGGCCCTGATGCCTGCCACCTTCGCCTTGTCGGCATCGATCACATAGCTGTAACCTGTGCACATGATGATGGGCATATCTGCTCTGAGGGCGAGAATCTCTTTCGCACTCTCGGGGTCAGTAAAGTAATCTGAGAAAGCAGTCCCGATGAGGTCGTTGCGAGAATAACCTGTGACCCGCTCGGTCGCTGCGTTCACATCACTAATATGCCCTTCTCGGGATCGGAAGAATAAAAAACACGTTGACGCCAGACAGTGTCGCGGCTAAACTAAACCAAGGGAATGAGCGCAATTTCAGATACTCGCGTTCAGGTTCATGGGAGACAGAATGTGACGGACCGCAAATCCAACGCCCGCGAGATCATGATCGACTTTGCCCGGCTTACAGGACTCTTACCAGCCGGCCCCCCGCAGCGGTACCTGTGGACCGATGCCTTCGCAGTCTGCAATTTTCTGGGCCTTTACGAGGAAACTGGCGATGGGAAGTTCAAGGATCTGGCGCTGCAGCTCGTAGGGCAGGTACATTCGACGCTCGGGCGATACCGGAAGGATGACAACAGAGTCGGCTGGATCAGCGGGCTTGCTGGAGAGGAAGCCAATCTCCATCCCACGGCAGGGGGATTGAGAATAGGCAAACAGCTTAGGGAGCGGAGGTCGACTGAACCGCTCGATGAACGCCTTGAATGGGACAGGGACGGCCAGTATTTTCATTACCTGACAAAATGGATGCACGCCCTTAACCGCGTCGCGAGGGTTACCGGGGAATTCGCCTATAACCGGTGGGCCATGGAGCTCGCGCGCATCAGTCATGCCAGGTTCGTGTATGCGCTGTCTTCGGGCAGGGAGAAACGGATGTATTGGAAGATGAGCACAGACCTTTCCTATCCACTCGTCCGGTCCATGGGTCTCCATGATCCTCTGGACGGACTTATCACGTACACCCAGCTCGCGGCGACATCCGGGGGAGATCCGGAAGGATCAGCACAGTTAGAAACGGAGATCGCCGATATGGCCGGCATGTGCAAAGGGAGGAGCTGGGCCACCGACGACCCCCTTGGCATAGGCGGCCTGCTGTCCGATGCCTTCCGCGTAGCCCAGTTGACGACCTCAGGATATTTCCCGCAATCCGGCCTGCTCGTCGCGCTCCTGGAATCTTCCCTTGTGGGTCTGGAGGCCCTCGACGAGGACCTAATCAAGCTCCCCCCAGATGACCGTCTGGCCTTCCGCGAGCTCGGTCTATCGATCGGATTGCATGCGCTTCAGAGACTTTCGGACCTGATCGGGAAGAACCATGCGCCCTTTCGCGAAGAACACGACCTGGACGAACGGATAAGAGCCTTGCGACGGTATGAACGGCTGGCGGAGACTATCGAAACCTTCTGGCTTCTGCCCGAAAACCGGCAGGGAGAATCATGGATGACTCATCGGCACATAAACATGGCCATGCTCGCCACCAGCATCTCCCCCGCCGGATTTCTTACGCTATAGCTCATCTGCAAAATTCTGCCTTTTGTCGCTTCTCCTTGTCGCTCCTGGTTGTCGCTTTGACAGCAACATCGGAATAGTCCCTTTTTTGGGCTGGTTCGTGCACAAAGACCCATCCCTGCCGTGAGGCGGCGCCGAGAACATTCCGCGAGCGCTTTCCTTGACGTTAATCGGGCAAGTTGGATACAATAGGTATATTTTCTCGAGAAATTGGCCGACTCTTTGAAGGACCTGTAAGAAGACGGCTAAAAAGCGGGCCAAGCAAAGGAGCGATTTCCATCGAGAGCCTCGCCGATCTGTTGATAAAAAACGGTCTTCTGGTCGACCCGTTGAAAGAAACGGCCCAAAGGACGGATATTTCCATTAGAGATGGGAAAATCCTGGCTTTTTCGGGGAAAAGGGCGCGGGAGATCATCGACGCGGAAGGATGCTGGGTCTCGTGCGGATTCATCGAGAGCCATCTGCACGTGGAGGGCCTGCACCTCCTCCCGGCTCACTACTTCCGCGCTTTTCTTGCCCACGGCGCCACCACTCTCGTCACGGATCTCCACGAGATCGCCAACGCCGGCGGCATGGCGGGGCTCCGATGGTATCTCTCCATTATTGACGAAGTCCCCCTCGATTTGTTCGTGATGGCCCCCTCATGCGTGCCGTCGAGCCCCTACGAGCGCGGCGCCGCAAAAATCGGACCGGGGGAGCTGCGCAGACTAAAAGGGATGAGGAGGGTGATCGGCCTCGGAGAGGTGATGGACTTTTCGGCCGTAATAAAGCGACAAAAGAGCATAATGCGCAAGATCGACCTCTTTGACGGCAAACCCGTAGACGGCCATGCCCCGGGATTGACGGGGGACGACCTGGACCTTTACATGTCGGCGGGGATCCATTCGGATCATGAGATCACGTCGCTGGTCGAAGCCAGAGAGAAGCTGAAGCTGGGGATGCATCTTTTCTTAAGGCAGGGGTCTGCCTCGCAGGACCTCGATATGCTGCTTCCCCTTGTGCGGCCCGCGAACATGGACAACCTCTCCTTGTGCACGGATGATCTTTCCTGCCGGGACCTCTGCGAGTCGGGCCACCTCGACCGGCTCGTCAGCAAGCTCGTGCGATCTAAGGTCCCCCTTCCTCGCGCCCTCAGGCTCGCGACGAGGAGCCCCGCCGTCTACTTCAATCTGAGCGACCGGAACGCACCTGTCCCCGGAAGGAAGGCCGATCTCGTGGTCTTCGACAATCCGGAGGAGATGCGGGTGAGGGCAACGGTCAAAGACGGCAAGGTCGTCTACCGGGAGGGGAGCGACATCGACGCGGTAAAGGAGACGCCTCGGGCCCCGGTGGTCTCACGACTCAATTTAGCGCCGCTGCGCAGGGAAGACCTGCGAAAGACAGCAACGGGAAAAAGGACGCGCGCGATAGGCGTCCGCGAAGGCACGATCGTTACGGACGACCTTGCTGTAGATGCGCGGACGGAGGACGGCTATCTCGTCTCCGACCATGAGAGGGACCTGGTTTTTGCCTACCTCTTTGACCGGTACAGGGCGGAGGCGGCCTATGGGTCCGGACTCGTCCACGGATTCCGATTGAGGAACGGTGCCTTGGGCACGACCTATGCGCATGACAGCCACAATCTTCTCATCGTGGGCGACAACCTGGAGGACGTCTACGACGTGTTTTGCCTCCTCAGGGAATGCGGGGGCGGGATGGCGGCGTCAAGCAGGGGATCGAGCCTCGTCGCGCCCATGCCCTATTTCGGCATAATCTCGCACCTCGACGCTCATTCGTTGCTTGAGAAGGAGCGGGAGGCTCGACGATATGGCGAGGAGTATGGGGGTGTGCCTAAAGAACCCTTTCTTTCAGATGTCGTTCCTCTCGCTGCCGGTCATTCCGGCGCTGAGACTGACGACGAAAGGTCTCTTCCACGTGGCGACCTCGAGTCATGTCGCTTGATCTTCACAGGCCGGCCGGCAATGCATCGGGCGCCGATGACGAGGCCCTAAAATCAGGCAATGCGACCTCAAATGGGGCGATGCCGGTCAAAGATCGTTTCCACCGGCTGCCGTCTTGCCGTTCACAATGGTCATCACGGTCCTGATATGCTTTAATTCCTCGGCGTCTATCGACATCGGGTCGGCGCTCAAGACGACCAGGTCGGCCGCCTTGCCGACGGTTATCGATCCTTTCTCGGTTTCTTCAAAGGCCGCTTCGGCCGCGTATTCCGTATACATTCGCAGCGCCTCGAACGCGCCTATCCGCTCCTCTTGGCCCAGTGCGTCCCCCGATTCGCCTTTTCTGCTCACAGCCGCGTAGATTGCAGTCCATGGATTAGGGTCGGCAATCGGAAAGTCTGAGCCGGCGGCGACTCTGACCCCTTTTTTAAGCAGGGCGCCCAAGGGATACAAGTGGGCCTTCTGACGATCGGGAACCGTTCTCAGGTACCGCTCGCCGCTGTAGTAAAGAAACGACGGCTGCGAGACGACTGTGATCGCGAGGCGACTGATGCGCTCCCGCAGATGAGGCGGGCAGACGGAACAGTGCTCGATCCTGTGCCGGTGCTCCGGTCGCGGCTCTCTTTGCAGCGCGTATTCGATCGCATTGCACGCGGCTTCGATGACGGGTTCCTCGATCGCATGGATGGCGACTTGCAGACCGGCGCAATGGATCGCAAGGACCATATCGTTCAGTTGCGTTTGCGATGGATGGAGCCTGCCCGTGGTCTCGTCCACGATGATCTTTACGCCCCTCACGGCGATCAGCGCGTCGTTCCGGAACGCGGGTTCCCCGCCGGATTCCCCGAACCCATCGATGCCCAGCATCATTGTGATCCGTGGCGTGAAAAGGCCGCGTTTCTTCCATGTCCTGAGCACGTGAAACCGGTGGAGGTCGTTATGGGCGGAGGCGTCGTGGACCGAGGCGATGCCGTAGGACAAGAGCCTTTCATTTGCGAGACGCACGCCCCGTTCCATCTCATCTGCGTCGAGGGGAGGCATTCTCTTGGAAAGGTACGCGCCCATGCCGAAGAGGATTCCCGTCGGCTCTCCCGTCGGGTCGCGATCGATCAGCCCCTCCGGAGGATCGCCCGTTTCAAACGTGATGCCTACAAGGTTCAGGGCGAGGCTGTTGAGCACATGGGCATGTCCGGACCGATGGATAAGCCTGACGGGGTGCAGCGGGGCGGCCTCGTCCAGATCTTTCCGGGTCGGGTGTCGATTCTCCTCAAGAGAGAATTCGCTGTATCCGCTGCACCTTATCCAGGTTCCCGGCGGCCGGTCCCTGCACCACGAGGCGATGCGTTTCTTTATGTCTGAGACGGAACGGACGTTCTGCCGCGGAGATAGATCGAGCGACACGAGGCTCTCGGCATAGCCCGCAAGATGGCAATGGGCGTCGATCAAGCCGGGGACGACGGTCCTTCCTTTGCAATCGACGACCTCTGTCGCTCTCGACGTCCCGTCAGGATAGGTTTCCCGGGAGATGCGGGCGATGCGGCCTTTACGAATAGCGACAAGCCGGGCCCTCGGCAGGAAGGGATCCATAGTGACCACGTCGGCGTTGTACATTACGAGATCGTACTTTCCATCCTTCATCGGCGGCATGAAACTTTCTACTATGCCTATGCATCCGTTGTCAAACTTCACTGCACTGTCCGCAATGCATCCACGATCCCCATCCTGGCCGCTCGGAGCGCCGGCAGCACTCCCCCCGCAAAACCCATGAGCACGGAAAAGGCGAGGCCGGATGCGACGATGCCGGGGGTCAGGACAAACGTAAAGGCAAGCTCTGAAAAGGTCTGGAAGTTCATGGTGGAGATGGTGAAAAACTGCATGAAGGACGCGAGGAGCAGGCCCGCGGCGCCTCCCGCAAGGCCAAGGAAGAGCGCCTCGAACAGGAAAGCGGCGAGAATGCTCACGCGCGTGAATCCGAGGGCCCGAAGCGTGCCTATCTCTCCCGTCCTCGTGGCGACGGCGGCATACATGGTAATCATCGCCCCGATCGTGGCCCCGAGGGAGAAGATGATCGTGAGAGAGATGCCGAGAACGCGCAGGAATTTCGCCATCATCTCGGATTGCTTCAGGTAGTAGCGGGTTTCCCGCTCGACGTCGAGGGTGAGCCTGGGGTCGCCTTCCAGCCGCTGCCTCACCGCGTCGAACTTTGAAGGGTCGCGAAGCTTGAAGATCACGGATGAAAAGACCGGCCTGCGGAAGGCCTGCATGAGCTGCTCCGAATCGCCCCAGACTTCCGAGTTGAAGGCCATATTGCCCGCGTCGAAGATGCCGACGATCGTCCAGTCATACATGCCGAAATGGAGCGTTTCGCCTAAACCGGCGCCGGAAAAACGCTCGGCGACATTTTTTCCCGCGACGACCTCGAGCGAGCCCGTGCGCGGAAGCCGCCCCTGGACGAGTCGCACCTGCGGCCGCAAGGCCAGAGAGCCGGGCCCTATCCCCCTGACCGGCACGTTCGAGCGCTTGGAGCTCCCGCGCCTCGGCAGCGTGACCAGGACAAGCATCTCCTTTGCGAGCAGCCGCCTCCCGTCGGCGCCTATCGCCGCTTCCGGCTCTGTCTCGACGATCGCCGCCTGCCGGCGGTCGATCGCGCTTTGCACTTCCGTTGAAGAGGCCTTCCTTATGGCTACCACGTTGTCGTAAGAGCCCGTCTCTACCAGGGTCTTCTGGAGCCCCAGGGCGAGCATCAGGATGGCGGCAAAGACAAAGACGACGAGGGCCATGCCGGATGCGGTCAACAGGGTGGTCAGCTTCCTCGTCCAGAGGTTCCTGATGCTGTAGGAGAGAGGCAGGGCCATTAGCCGATCCTCCTCAGGGCTTCGGCGATCTTTATCGAAGTCGTCCGCCAGATGGGGATGATCGCCGCGGCGGCGCCCACAATGAAAGCCGCGGCGCCATCGAGGCAAAGGGTCCGCCCGGAGAGTTGAAACACGGGGAAATAGTTCCCCAGGAGACTCCTGAAGACGGCTGCGGCGGGGAAGGTGAAGAGTATGCCAAAAAGACCTCCCGACAGGGCGACGACGAGAGATTCCCCCAGGATGAGGCCCGCGATGCGCCTGGCTCCGAACCCGAGCGTCTTGAGCACCGCGAACTCGCCGATCCTCTCCCTCGCGGTCATCGACATGGTGTTGGCGGCCACCGCCGCGATGATGACGATCACCGCCAGGGAGACGAGGCGGATCACCATGACGATCGCCTCCGTCATGGAGACGAACGACAGGGCAAAGGCTTTTTCAGTCTCGGTGAGCGTCTCGGCGAGGGAATTCTTGAACGTATTGTCCACGGCGAGGGCTACGTCGGCTGCGATCCCGGCACGGTCGATGCCGACGACGTAAGCGCCTACTTGGTCGGCGCGGGACGGAGAGGCTCTGCTTGAGACTCTCGTTGAGGTAATCCCAGTGAAAAAAGAATATGCGCTCGTCCACGCTCTCGTCCCTGCCATGGTACACGGCGCGAAGCACGAACTCCCAGTTTCCGGGAAAAATCGTCCCCTTGAGGGTGATCGTATCGCCGATCTTCCATCCGAACCTTTCCGTAAGCTTCCGCCCCGCAGCGAAGCCTTTCCGGTCGCGGAAAAAGGCCTCCTGCTGCTCCGGGGAGAAGACGTATTCGGGATAGAGGGCGAAGTACGATCTGGGCTCGACGGCGAAATTCGGAAAAAAGTTCTTCTCGTCCACGTAGACGCCACCGAACCAGTTCGCCGGGCAGACCTGCGTCACGCCCGGCATCTGGGCGATCTTTTCCCTATACGCGAGAGGCAGGGAGAACGTCATGGAGACCGCGTTTCTCGTGATAAGGCGGTTGGCAGACGACGCTTCCGCGCCCACGTACCAGGCGTCGATCACCGTCCTCAAGAGACCGAAGGCGAGGATGGCGATAGTGATGGAGAGGATGGTCAGCCAGGCCCGGAGCTTGTGGCGGAAGGCGTTCTTAAGGACCAGCTTGAGGAGAAACATCGTCGAGGATGCCCTTTTCGAGGTGCCTGATGATATGGGCTTTCGCTGCCGCCCTGGGATCGTGGGTCACCATGATGATGGTCTTGCCCGATTCCCTGTTGAGGCGGTCCATCAAAGAGAGCACCTCCTCAGCCGAAACCTTGTCGAGGTCGCCCGTCGGCTCGTCGGCCACGAGAATGGCGGGGTCGGTCACGACGGCTCGCGCAATGGCGACGCGCTGCTGTTCGCCACCGGAGAGTTGGGAAGGGTAATGGTCCATGCGGCCGGACAGATGGACGATGCGCAGGGCCAGGGCCGCGTGCTCGCGTCTCGCTTTTCGCGAAAGACCGGTTAGGAGCAGGGGCAGCTCCACGTTCTCAAAAGCGGTAAGCACCGGGATCAGGTTGTAGAACTGGAAAATGAAGCCCACTGCAGAGGCCCTCCAGGCGGCGAGCCCGGTTTCGCTTAACGAAGTAATATCGACGCCGCCGATGCTAATGCTCCCTGAATCCACGCGGTCTATGCCCGCGATAAGGTTGAGCAGGGTCGATTTGCCTGAGCCGGAAGGTCCCATGAGGGCGAGAAACTCGCCGTCGCGTATGGAAAGGCTGATGTCCGAGAAAACCGGAACGACCGTTGCGCCACGCCGGTACGCCTTGCTCACGGCCACGATTTCGACGGCAGACCCTGCTTCCGCGCTCATTTCACCGCAACGCTCACCCGCGATCCGTCGCGCAGCCGCTCCGGCGGGTTGACCGCCACCTGCTCGCCCGGCTCACTCCCGTCCGCACCTCTATCATATCGTTGAGGACATCTCCGAGGGTCACCGGTATTTCGACCGCCCTGCCTTGTCTGATCACGAAAATAACGCTCCTGTTCTTCGCGCCCGCCACTGCGGACCGGGAAACGGCCGTCCTCGCCTCTTTCTCGGCCGCCGTCGGCGCCCTTGAAAGAAAGGCGACTTTGGCGCTCATCTCCGGGAGTATCCTCGGGTCTTCATCGACAAAGCCGACCTTGACCATCACCGTTGCCTTGCTCCTGTCCGCGGTCGGCACGATCATGTGTACGCGCCCGGAGAAGCGGGCCTCCGGCAGGGCGTCGAGCTGGATCTCGCAGGGCTGGCCCACGCGGACGAGCCTCCAGGTTCGCCTCCGAGACATCGGCCTCAACTTTAAGCGAGGCCATGTCGGCTACCGTCGCCACCGCGGCCTTCGCATTCGTCGCCGCGCCGATGGGAGTGACGATGTCGCCGACGTCCGCGTTCTTCGTCAGGACAACCGCGTTGAAAGGGGCGCGGACGAGCGTATACTCCACGGCGACCTCCGCCCCCTTGAGGGCCGCCTCGTTCGCATTCACCGTGGCTTCCGCGGATGCAGCCCCTGCCTCCGCCTTCTTGTAGCGGGCAACCGCGGCATCGTGGTCCGCTCGTGGAATATAGCCCCGCGACACAAGCTCTCTGGCCCTGTTGATCGCAAGCGTTGCGTCGGCAAGCTCGGCTTTCGCTTGTTCAAGGTTAAATTTTGAGGTGGTCAGGTTCGCGGCGGCCTGAGCCAGCGATGCCGTCACGTCGTCGTTTTCCAGCCTTGCTATTATCTGTCCGGCCTTCACGCGGCTCCCCTCTTCCACGCCGAGCCAGATGAGCCGGCCCGTCACCTTGGACGAGATGGCCGATTTCCGTTGGGCCACGACATACCCGCTCGCGTTGAGGAGCGTGAAAGCCTGGGATGGGTAGACCCGGCTAACCGTCGCCGCCTGGACGGTCACCGAAGGCGCAAGCAGCCCGGAGCGATAGAGGAGGCTCAAGGCTAGCAGAACGACGAGGAGCAGGCAGGCAAGGAATATTTTCTTCCCGCGCCCGCTCCCGGCCCCTGAGCCGCCGCGCGATGGTCCTATTTTCAGCCCTGAGAGGTCGTCCGCCATCCTCGCCTCTTCTTCCCTTATCGCACCTCTCCCCGACCCGTTAATGCTTTTTGTCCTCGTTATCCGTCTTGGGGCTTGAGCCGCTGCCGGCGCTTCCCGTCTGGGGCGCTTTGGGCGCCCTCGCCGCCGGCTCGCCTATGGAAAGCAGCTCGACCTCAAAGATTAGCATAGCGTTCGGCGGAATGAGGCCTCCCGCCCCTGCCGCCCCGTAGGCGAACTGCGAGGGGATAAAGAGCTGCCATTTCGACCCCGTCTTCATCGACTGCAGCGCCTCGGACCAACCGGGGATTACGCTGTTGAGCGCGAACGTAGCCGGCTGGTTCCGCTTGTAAGAGCTGTCGAACTCCGTTCCATTGATAAGGCTGCCGCGGTAGTTGACCGTTACCTTGTCATAGAGAGTCGGCTTGTTTCCGCTGCCTTCCGTTATCACCTTGTACTGCAGCCCGCTCTCCAGGGTGTGCACCCCTTCTTTCTTCTTGTTCTCGCCGAGGAACGCTTCCTCCTGCTTCTTATTCTCCTCGGCGATTTTTTTCGTCTCCGCTTGCTTTTTGGCGCCCATCTCGGTCTTGAATACGTTCATTACGTCTTCCGCCTCCTTGTCGCTTATGGCCAATTTCGCGCCGGCGAGGGCATCCATGAACCCCTTTACGAAGAGATCGCCATTCAGGTCGATGCCCTGCTTCTTCATATCCTTCGCGACAAACGTACCTATGACGTAGCTGACCTTGTCTTTCTGCGTCTTGAGCGCCGGTTCTTCCGCCGTACAAATGCTTGCAGCCAGGAACAGCATTGCTGCCGCGCAAACCCATTGTCTCATAGCAGCTCCCTTTTATTGATTTTGCACTGCCTCGACGGTTGCGTCGCCGGCTTCGGTTGCGCCCAGAGCCTGAAGCTTCGCCTCGAACTCTCGCGCCCTCGACAGGTGCTCCTTCGAGGCAGCTTCCAGCTCCCCGAAAGCCTCGTCGATCCTTTTTCGTGCGTCGTGGACGGAAATGGAAAGGGCTGCGATCGTTTTTCCCTGTCCGGCTTGCGTCGCCCGGACTAAGGCGAGGTTGTCCGCCTCCACGCGCTGCTCCAGCTCCATGATCGTTTTCTCCAGCCGGGAAATCCGCTCGCCTAAAGGCGAGAGCAGGCGCGAACGCTCGGCAATTAGGCCAGCGCGCATCCGTCTCAGTTCTTTCTTCTCAGCCCGCTGCCGGTCCTTGTCGATCCGACCGTCGATGCGGCCTGTCCCGGTCGCAGTCGTCTGCTCATCTTTCCAGCCCAACATGTCCAGAAAATCCCGGTACGTCCCCTCGAAGAGCCACGGCTTATCTCCCTCAAAGACGATGAGCCGCTCCGCGACGGCGTGGAGGATCATCTCGCTATGGGTGGCGAGAATGACTGCCCCCTCGAAGTCGTCGACCGCCTCGATGAGGGAGTCGATGGATTCCATGTCGAGGTGGTTGGTCGGCTCGTCGAGGAGCAGAAGGTTTGCCGGCGCGGCGAGCATCTTACCGAGGAGCGCCCGGCTCTTCTCCCCGCCCGAAAGGACCCCGATCTTTTTCATCGCCAAATCCCTCTCGAAGAGCATCAAGCCGCAAAGGTTCCGAGCGGCGCCCCGGCTTAGGTCGGGCGTCGCCTGAAGGATCTCCTCTTCGACAGTCGCCTCCCCGTCGAGGCGGTCGATATTGATCTGGCCGAAATAGCCGCACCTGAGGCTCGCCGCACGGACGATCACGCCTTGATCCGGGTTCAGGTCGTCCGACAGGAGGCTTAAGAGGGTGGTTTTCCCCTTGCCGTTCTTTCCGATCACGCCTATCCTGTCGCGCCTGCCGACGGCAAAGGCGAGGCCGTCGATAAGAGGCGGCGCGCCGTCGTAGGAGAAGCCCAGGTCCCTCACCTCCATGAGCCACTTAACGCTTGTGGGAGCTGCCGGGAACCTGAAGTCGAGGACCTTCGCCTCCTCCAGCCTTTGGCGACCCCTCGTCCTGCCGAGCATCTTGATCTTCGACTGCACTGAGCCGGCCCTGGTCGCTTGGGCCCGGAAGCGGTTGATGAACTGCTCCAGCTCCTTCCGCTTCCTCTCGTCGTTGATTCGCGTCTTTTCGTATACCTCTTCTTCCTGGAGGATCTGCCGGTAGAGCTTCTGCGTCGATCCCGCGATCTTTCGTATGCCTTTGCGGTGGATGGCCATGACGTGGGTGGTCACTCCGTCCATAAACGCCCTGTCATGGGTGATGAGGATCAATTCGGCTTTCCACTCCCGCAGGAACCGGCCTAGCCATCGTACAGAGACGATATCCAGGTAGTTGGTGGGCTCGTCGAGCAGCAGGAGGTCGGGTTTAGAGACCAGCGCCTTTGCGAGGTTTAGCCGTATCTGGAAGCCGCTCGAAAGCTCCAGGGGGGACCTTTCGAAATGGCCTTCCGCGAAGCCGAGGCCGAGAAGGACGCCCTTCACCTTGTAGGTTTCGTCCGTCCCATCCTCGCTCCTCGGCAGCGCCAGGCAGGCCTCCCCCAGCACGCTCCCCTTCGAGAAGAGAAAAGTCTGGGAGAGGTAGCTCATTGTATAGTTCCGCGGGAGATTGAGGCTTCCCGAGTCGGGCCTCTTCCTCGCCCGCGATCAATCTGAGCAGCGTGGTTTTCCCGCTTCCGTTCCTGCCCACGAGACCCACGCGCTCCCCTTCTCCTACCGTGAAAGAGACGTCCTCGAAGACAACCTGCGTGCCGTAGGTCTTTGTCAGATTGGCAACTGAGAGCATCGAAAACCCTGAACCATAATTGAGCGCAAAACCGGCGAACACCCATAGTGTACACGAGACGGGCTGGAAGTTCAATCAGGCATAAGTCAGAGGCAACCCGCCTCTCCGGAGCGACCTGCTTCAGCATCCCGAGTGAGTTGCAGCCTCGGACCCACATCGGGGGCATTTGCTCTATAGTTAGACGCTATCCCTCATGCGACGCAGCATTCCCTTAAGGCTGAGAGACAGCCTCTTTGACCCTGTTCAACAGCGCATCCCGTCTCGTGCCGGGAGTGAAGACCGCATCTACGCCCAGTCTTCCGAGTTCTTCCACATCCATCGGAGGTATTACGCCGACGATCATGAGCTTCACGTGCATCTCTTTCTTACGGAGCAGACCGACGAACTTGTGCGCATAGATGAGATGTGCCGCTTATTTCAGGCAAACAAAGAATGCCGTCCTTGTCGCGCACCTGCCTGAGAAGTTCCTCACGAGGGGGCGGGTCTTCGGCTTCGTTGATGACTACCTCGCAGAATTGCGTGAGAAGCTCGATTGCGTGCGGGAAAATCTGCCTAGTTACATACACCTTCGGTTTCGTGTTGCCTCCTCCTAATCTTTTAATGAAAGGCCCGGCCTTTTTTGCGGATCACTCCACGACGGCGCCCGTACTGGCGGACTTCACGAGCTTGGCGTAACGGGCGAGATACCCTCGCTTCGCTTTGGGGGGCGGAAGCGTCAACGCGCTCATGCGCCTCGCGATCTCCCCATCGTCCAGTTGAACGTTCAGCTTGCGGTTCGGTATGTCGATCTCGATTACGTCGCCGTCCTGTACCATGGCGATGGGTCCCCCCTCGGCCGCTTCGGGAGAAACGTGGCCGATGCAGGCCCCGTGCGTGGCGCCTGAGAAACGGCCGTCCGTGACGAGCGCCACGTCCTTGCCGAGACCTACCCCCACGATGGCCGCCGTGGTTGCAAGCATCTCCCTCATGCCGGGCCCTCCCTTCGGCCCTTCATAGCGAATGACCACAATGTCGCCTTTGACGATCTTTCCCTTGAGCACGGCTTCCACGGCGTCCTCTTCTCGGTCGAAGACCCTTGCGGGTCCGGTATGGCGGAGCATCTCCGGCGCAACGGCCCCCTGTTTGACCACGGCGCTGCCCGGCGCCAGGTTGCCCCACAGCACGGCGATGCCGCCCTCCGAATAGCACGGATTTTCCACGGGATGAATAACCTCCCGGTCCTTCACCGCGGCCCCCGCGATGTTTTCGCCTATGGTTTTGCCGGTAACGGTCGGGCAGCTCAAGTCCAGCGCGTGAATCCTCGTAAGCTCCGTCATGACCGCGGATATGCCTCCGGCGCGATAGAGGTCCTGCATGTAGTAGGCGCCGCCGGGAGCTATGGGGCATAATTTCGGGGTGCGCTTGCTGATCTCGTCAAAGAGGTTGATGTCCAGCTTCACCTCCGCCTCATGGGCGATAGCGAGCAGGTGCAGCACCGTGTTGGTGGACCCGCCGATCGCCATGTCTACTGCAATGCCGTTCCTGAAAGCACGCTCGGTCAGGATGTCCCGGGGCAGGATGTTCCGGCGCACCAGCTCCATTATCTGCTCGCCCGATTTCCGCGCCAGGACCTTGCGCTTTGCCAGATAGGCGGGGACGGTCGCGTTCCATGGCAGGCTCATGCCTATTGCCTCGGACAGGCAGTTCATGCTGCTGGCCGTGCCCATGCCGCCGCAGGCGCCGCAGCCGGGCGCCCCCGCGTCTTCCAGCTCTTCCAATTCCTCCAGGGTCATCTCTCCGACGGCTACCCTGCCCAGGGCCTCGATGGTCTTAATGCTGTCGGCGCACTTTCCCTGGAACCAACCGGCGTACATGATCCCTCCGGCGACGATGATGGAGGGGATATTGAGTCTCGCCGCGGCCATTAACATGCCAGGGGTGATCTTGTCGCAGTTCGTGATCAGCACGAGGCCGTCGAGTGCATGG
>CAVTDX010000081.1:0-4995 GCA_963733345.1 uncultured delta proteobacterium | reverse complement strand
CACGACTACGTCCGCTCCGGCATCGGCCGCGACCCTGATGACCCTTGCCGCATACTCCCTGTTGCTCTTTAGCCGTCGAAGAAATGCTCCGCGTCAAAGAATACGGTCCTTCCCCGCTCCTTCAGGAAGCGTATGGTCGTCTCGATCATCGACAGGTTCGTATCGAGGCTGACCCTCAAGGCGTCCCGCACGTGCAGGTCCCAGCTCTTGCCGACGATGGCGACATGCTCCGTCCCCGCCCGCAGCAGTGACCGCATGACGGCGTCTTTTTCGGGATCGGCCAGGTCGCCCGCCTTTATGGTGCTGGAGAATGCAACGATCCGCGCGTGATCGAGGCGGAGCTTTTTGACCTCCTCGAAATACTGAAGGTCTCTCGGGTTCGATCCCGGCCAGCCGCCCTCGATGAAATCCATGCCGAACTCATCGAGCTTTTCGGTCACTCTGATCTTGTCGTTCACGGAGAACGCGATGTCTTCCGACTGCGCGCCGTCCCGCAGGGTCGTATCGTAGAAATCGATCCTCACTCTTCTTCGACGACCTCCTCCGCGTCAAGGCCGAAGCCGGTATGCAGGGACCGCACCGCCAACTCTCCGTACTTATCCTTAATAACGCAGGAGATCTTGATCTCGGACGTGCTGATCATCTCGATGTTGATGCCTTCATTCGCAAGGATGGCGAACATCTTCGTGGCAATGCCCGAATGGGACCTCATTCCGGAGCCGACGATCGACACCTTTGCGATGTCCTCGTCGACCGCCACGAGCTTCGCTCCCAAATCGCCCGCCACCTTCTCCATGAGCTTGTATGCCTTGCGCGCGTCCGCCTTCGAGGTCGTAAAGGTCATATCGGTATAGCCCTTGTGGCTCACGTTCTGGACGATCATATCGACCACGATGTTCGCCTCCGCAAGGGGCGTGAATATCGTCGAGGCCGTGCCGGGCTTGTCCGGGACCTCGCTCACGGTGATCTTCGCCTCGTTCTTGTTGTAAGTCACGCCAGCAACGACTACCTGCTCCATCTCCCGGACCTCCTCGCAGACAAGCGTCCCCTTGCCTTCGACGAAGGACGACTTCACCAGAAGGGGGACCCTGTATTTTTTGGCCAGCTCGACCGAGCGTATTTGCAGAACCTTCGCGCCGAGACTCGCCATCTCAAGCATCTCATCATAGGATATGCGGTCGAGCCGCCGCGCCCTGGCCGTAATGTTCGGGTCGGCCGTATAGACGCCGTCGACGTCCGTGTAAATCTCGCACACGTCCGCTTTGAGCGCCGCGGCTACCGCTACGGCCGTCGTATCCGAGCCGCCGCGGCCTAATGTGGTGATGTTGCCCTCGCCGTCGATGCCCTGGAAGCCGGGGACTACCACGACCTGTCCCTTCCGGAGGGCCGAGGTCATCTTCTCCCCCTCTATCTCCTCGATCCTCGCCTTCCCGTGGGTGGAATCGGTGACGATCCTGATCTGTGAGCCGAGGAGCGAGACGGCATCGCTGCCCAGCTCCTTCATTGTCAGCGCGAGGAGCGCGGAGGTCACCTGCTCGCCCGTGGAAAGGAGCACGTCAAGCTCCCGCTCGTCCGGACACGCCGAGAGCGACCCTGCCAGCCGCAGAAGCCGGTCCGTCTCCCCGGACATGGCGGAAACGACTACTATCACGTCGGCCCCGGTCCGCCTTCCGGCGATCACCTTTTCGGCGACGCTCCGTATCCGCTCAGGGCTCCCCACGGAAGTGCCGCCATACTTGCGCACGACCAGCATCCTCTACCTCCAGCACGATAATCCTTTCCTCTTCCCCGACAACATTCATGCCGACTCTTATCCCCTTCCACCAACCCGGGAAGCGCTCCGCCCATTCGACGGCAACGACCCCCTTGTCGAGGAAGTCCTCTATATCGAGGCCCTCGACCGCATCGGCCTCTATACGATAGAGGTCCGCGTGGCACAGGTCGATCCTGCCCTCGTACAGGTTCATGAGCGTGAAGGAGGGGGAAAGGACGTACTCCCAGTCGGGGACGCCCAGACCCCTGGCCAGACCCTTCACGAGCTGCGTCTTCCCTGCGCCCAGCTCCCCGTAGAGCAGGAAAAGGTCGCCCCTCGCCGCGCCCCGCCCTATGTGGTCGCCGACGGCGATCGTCTCAGAGGGACTCTTCGAGGTAAACTCTATCCGTTCCATTCCTGATATCCCGAATCGCCGCTCCCGCGCCGGAGATCACGTCCTGCGCCATCAGGTCCATGTCCGTAAACTCGCCTGCCCACGAGTCGGCGATATAGCCGTGCAGGTAGGCGGCGAAAAAGCCCGCCTCCGTAAGCGTGTAGCCCTGACCCGCAAGCCCGCCTATGAACCCGGTCAGCACGTCGCCGCTGCCCCCCTTCGACAGGGCGGGGTTGCCCGTGGGGTTGATAAACGCCTCGCCCTCGGGCGAGAAAGTGATGGACGGCGCGCCCTTAAGCACGAGATGGACCCCGTGCGTCGTCGCGAACCGTCGCCCCAAATCGAGCCTGTCCCGGTTCACCTCCTGCGGGCTGAGCCTTACCAATCGGCCGAACTCGCCCGGATGGGGCGTAAAGATCGCCCTGCCGCGGGCTTCCTTGAGCAGGTCCGCACGGCCCTCGAAGGAGCTTATGCCGTCCGCGTCGACCACGAAGGTCTTGTCCTGCGCCCCGTAGAGTTTTCGGACGAGGGCCGCCGTCTCCGGCGACCTGCCCGAGACCCGGACCCATGACGACCACGTCCTTGTCGGCCGCAAATTCCCGTATTGCCTCGCAGGACGAGAGGGGGAAAAAGCCTTTGCCCTGATCGTCCACGGGGTATGTCATCGCCTCGGTCAGCTTCGCAGCCGCTATGCCCTTGAGGCTTGCCGGGACAGCCAGGGTGACGAGGCCCGCGCCTATCTTGAGGGCCGCGGTCGCCGCCATGACCGCCGCGCCCGTCTTGCCGGCAGATCCCGCAATGACGGCCACGCTTCCGAACATGCCCTTGTGCGCGTCAGGCTGCCTCTTGCGGAAGATGCGGCGCACCATCTCCCCGTCCACCACGCGGGCGTCGACGCCGAGCACGATCGGCCGCCGCCGCGGGAAGCGAAATATCTACGACCGTGAGCTTCCCCCTGTAGGAGACGCCCGGGTGAAAAAGATGCCCGAGCTTCGCGTGGCCGTAGGTGTAAGTGTGGGTCGCCCGCACCGCGACCCCCAGGGGGACGCCCTTCGGCCCCGTCGAGTCCCGACGGGATATCGACGGCGATCACGGTCTTGCCGGACCGGTTTATCTCGTCGATTGCGGCCGCCTCAAGGCCCCGCACCTCTTTTGCGAGACCCGTCCCGAATATGGCGTCCACTATCACGTCGCTCCCTTGTATGGCCTTCTCCGCCGCCGCCGCGTCTTCGACTGCCGCCATCGCGCCCCCGAGCGACAGGTAGAGCTCCATGTTGAGCCGCGCGTCCCCTTTCAGGGCCTCCGGTCGGCCCAAGAGGCAGACCTCCACGGGGAAGCCGTCCCTGAGCGCATATCGGGCGATCACGAAGCCGTCGCCTCCGTTATTCCCCCTGCCGGCCAGCACGACGACCTTGCAGCGGTCGCGCAGGTACGCCTCCCTCATCAGCCTGTAGGTGCTCCTGCCCGCATTCTCCATGAGCACGGCCGAAGGGATGCCCCACTCCGAGATCGCATAGTCGTCATACTTTTTCGCTCTTTCAGGAGAAAGCGCTATCATGGAAAACCAACTTTGAATTTTGAATGTTTAATGTTTAATGTTTAATAAAGTCAAAAATTAACCCCACAATACCGATGTCTAATAAGATTTCTTTTCCATTCAACTTTAAACATTCAACATTTAACATTGCTCTTTTGCAATTCTCACCACCGCCGCCGCAAAGCTGCGCTCGTGCGCGATGCTCACCTCGTCGTACCTCACACCCCGAAAGAAGACAAAGGGATTGCCCCTTATCCCGGGGCAGACTTCGATCTCTTTCCACGGAAGCCGCCTGCCCCATGCCTTCATGAACGCTTCCTTGGCCGCGAACCTCCCTGCGAGCGACTCCGCCCACCTTCTCCTGCCGGCGGCATAGGCGGCCTCCCGGCCGGTAAAGACCCTGGCCAGAAACGCATCGCCATATTTTTCCTTGAGCCGCTCGATCCTCGCCACCTCGACTATGTCGATCCCAATCATGGAAACCCCGGTATTTCTAGCCTCCCCGCCCAAGCGCCCGGAGGAAATTTCGATGGATAAGACGGTCGCCTGGTTGCGGCCGAGCCGGAGCGTCGATAAAGGTTGGGGGGAACTCCTCTCGCCTCTTGTCCTTCGGAGGGGTGTCCCCCCTCCATTTTTCGACTCGGACGCAACCAGGCGACCGGCTTAACGCGAAATTAACCCGGACGCCCGCCCATAAGCGCGATCATGTCCCTCACCGCCCTATCAAGACCCACAAGGACGGCCCGTGCGATAATGCTGTGCCCTATGCTCAGCTCGTCGATCTCTTCGATAAGCGTGATTGGATCCATGTTGTGATAGTTCAGACCATGCCCGGCATTTACCCCCAGGCCGGCTGCCTTTCCCGCCCGGGCCGCCGAGACGATCTTTGCCAGTTCGACCCGCTCGGCGGCCGGGTCCGCCGCGTCGCAGTAACGGCCCGTGTGGATCTCGATCATCTCCGCGCCCGTTGAGACGGCCGCGGCAACCTGCGCCTCGTCCGGGTCCACGAAGAGGCTCACGGAAATGCCCTTCTCCCGCAAGTCGCTACGGCCCTTCGATTCTCTCCCTGTTGCCGGCCGCATCGAGGCCGCCTTCCGTAGTCAGCTCTTCTCTCTTTTCCGGCACGAGGGTCGCCATTTGTGGCAGGATGTCCCTCGCGATCCCGATCATCGCCTCCGTTGCCATCTGCAGGTTCAGTTTTGTCCGCACCGTCTCTCTGAGCAGCCTGCATCCCTGTCCTTTATGTGCCTCCGGTCTTCCCTGAGGTGCACGATTCTTGCCGACGCGCCGACCTCTCCGCAATGCCGGCGG
>CAVTDX010000080.1:0-10943 GCA_963733345.1 uncultured delta proteobacterium | reverse complement strand
TGACTGCATCCGCTCTTTGATTAAAGGGGCAATCTCAATATTTTTTCAGCTGATTATCGGTTTCTTGATAGTGGTTTTTCTTCGTCTTTCTCGATGCGTCGAGGAAGCTGGAGAGCTCCACGTTGGTGGCATCTCAATAATTTCTGTCTTTCGATCCTTCTCGTGATTAGCGGCGAACTTCCAGAACGAGATAACAAGGGTCCTTTCTCTGGGAAGGAACCCCTTTTTCCGAAAGATCAGCTACGCCGAAGAAACGCTCTCTCAATGACCGAGCTGGTCAACGCATGCACAGTAATGGGCAAGAGACGGGCGCCCCGTCATCGTACCGGGAGTGGGGGAGGTGGTCGGTTACTAATTCATCGAGGGCGGGATCAGAGATCGATGTGGACGCCAATCTTTTTCTTCTCTATAGCCTGTTCTGCCTACGTCTCCCCTGCACGATGGGCCGGTGGTCGTCAGGGAGGGCTATAAGGGCAACAAGCTGCGTCCTCCCCCTATTGACGAGGGACGACATGGATAAGGATTTCGGGACGAGAATTTGGGCTGCCGTCGGCGTCACCTAGGTGTCGGACGGAGTCCCGTGGTCGTCTCCGAAGAGTCGGGACAGGTCTCGACGCCTGCAACGGCAACATCGTCAGGAATGCAAGCCCGCAAGCCTGAAAAGTGGGCGTTGAAGAAGCTTCTCGGGGGTTCCGGTCCGACCGTCCCGCCGGGCTTGGAGGCCGCGATCTCATGAAGAAAGGCGGCCACCCCCGTTAAAGAAGCTTTTCCTGACGAGATCAGCGAAAAGCCTCGCCCTCGCGCTCAGCGTGATGCTATGGATTTCCATGACCTATGCTGCCGAGCCGAAGATGGGCTTTTTGGGTCCCCCTCTTCCTTTTGAGTACCTGGGCAAGGGCATGGCGGTCAGCCAGACCGATACGAAAGACGTCTGAAAAATCTCGAAGCCCACGACATAAGGGTTCCCGTTATCCCCCCCCTGCGAGACCTTCACCATCAGGCAGCTATGTTATCGTGCTGGCTGGGTTGAGAGGTGGAAGACGCAGCGGTACCCTGGATTACGTGGTGGTGCAACTTGATAAGCTTGTGGAAACCTCCCTGCCCGTTGTAGTAAAATTCTACAGGAGATGGTAGACTCCTGCCAAGTTGTTTCCTGGTCCCGCCCATGCAATTGTCGAGGTGGAGCTGGTCCCAGGGAATTGTCGAAAAGGGACTGTTTTACAGACCTTCCCTGCGAATAATAAATTTACCTAGCAGGCAAAGTCCTGCATATTCCTCTCGACGCAAAATCACTGGAAGCGGCAAGAGGGGTGACGCCCGGCAACGTGACGAATTACCAGAGGGCGGATAGACAAATAAGGCGCGCCCCGGCTTCAATTTAAGCCGGACGACTCTCGCGGGAGAGATGAGATGCAGAAGCTGATGGTGAACATACATATAATCAGCGCGCGGGCGTCTCCTACCCCTGTACCCCCGCATGCTGCATGCAGGGGGTCAGGGTAGGAGACGCCGCGCGCCTCCCTCAGTGTTGCAATATGGTCTATATTCACCATCAGCTTCTGCATCTCATCTCTCCCGCGAGAGTCGTCCGGCTTAAATTGAAGCCGGGGCGCGCCTTATTTGTCTATCCGCCTCAGGGTAACCGTCACGTTGCCGGGCGTCACCCTTCTTGCCTCCAGTGATTTTGCGTCGAGAGGAATATCCAGGACTTCCTGCTGCCGGGTAAAATTGCCGTTCACCGGGAGGGTCTCTAAAACAGTCCCTTTTTCGAGCAATTCCCTGGGCCCTTCCACCTCGACATACATGGGGCGCCAGGAAACGACTTCATAGGAGTCCGCCCATCTCCTGTCCAATTTTACTACAACGGGCAGGCGTTTTTCCACAAGCTTATCGAGTTCCACCACCACGTAATCCGGGTTCGCGTCTTCCACCTTCAACCCGGCCGGCACGATGACGTCCCCTTTCCTGATGGTGAAGGTCTGGCGCCCCTCTTTCGCCCGGGCAAGGTTGACGGGAACCCTTATGTCGTCGGCTTTCAGATTCTTCAGCATGGAGAGGGGCCCGCTCACGGTAATCATAACGTCTTTCGTATCGGTCTGGCTGACCGCCATGCCCTTGCCCAGGTCCTCAAAAGAAAGGGGGACCAAAAAGCCCATCTTCGATTCGCCCACGTAGGTCATGGAAATCCATAGCATCACGCTGAGCGCGAGGGCGAGGCTTTTCAGCTTGATCTCGCTCAGGAAAAGCTTCTTTATCAAAGCAGCGGCCCGGCCGCCTTTCTTCATGAGATCGCGGCCTCCAGCCCGGCGGGACGGTCGGAGGCCCGGAAGCCCCCGAGAAGCTCTTTCAACGCCCGCTTCAGGGCTTCCGGGCTTGCATTCCTGACGATGTTGCCGTTGCAGGCGTACGAGACCTGTCCCGACTCTTCGGAGACGACCACGGAAACTGCGTCCGACACCTCGGTGACGCCGACGGCAGCCCGATGTCTCGTCCCGAAATCCTTATCCATGTCGTCCCTCGTCGATAGGGGGAGGACGCAGCTTGCCGCCCTTATCCTCCCCTCCCTGACGACCACCGCCCCATCGTGCAGGGGAGACGTAGGCTGAAACAGGCTAATGAGCAGTTCGGAATTCACGTCCGCATCGATCTTGATCCCGCCCTCGATGAATTCGTCGAGCCCCACCTCCCGCTCCAGTACGATGAGCGCGCCCGTCCTCCTCTTGCCCATTACTGTGCATGCGTTGACCAGCTCGTCGTAGAAGAGCGTTTCTTCCACGTAGCTGATCTTTCGGAAAAAGGGGCTTCTTCCCAGGACGAAAAGGACCCTCCTTATCTCGTTCTGGAAGATCACCACTATCACGAGAAGGATCGAAGAGACAAAATTATTGAGGATCCAGCCGAGCGTGAAGAGCTCCAGCTTCCTCGACGCATAGAAGGCGAAAAAAACCACTATCAGACCGATGATCAGCTGGAGAACCCTGGTCCCTTTAATGAAGAGCAGGATGCGGTAGATGATGAAGGCGACGATCAGTATATCGAGAACGTCCTGCCACCGCACGAGGTGAATCATGGGGCTATCCTGATGCGGGCGACCACATGAGCGCCTCCATGAAGGCGACAACCCGCCGCGTCTTTGCAACGTCGTGGACCCTTACGATGTCGGCGCCGTGCCACAACGACATAACCATGCTCGCGAGCGTGCCCTCGACCCTGTCGACGAGTGCGTCCGTTCCCGTGATGCGGCCGATGAAGGACTTCATGGACGTGCCCATGAGGATCGGTTTCCCAAGCTCCTTCAGCCGCCCCAGCTCCCTGATGATCGCCAGGTTGTCCTGCAGTCGCTTCCCGAAGCCGATGCCGGGATCGACAACGATGTCCTCCTCGTCTATGCCTGCCGATTTTGCAAAGGCGATCCTTTCGGCCAAAAACTCCTTGATCTCTCCCACCACGTCCTGGTAGACCGGGTCCTTCTGCATGTCCCTGGGCGTCCCCTTCATGTGCATCAGCACGACCGGCGCGCCCGATTCAGCCGCTACGTGCGCCATATCGGGGTCGAAGGCAAGAGAGGAGATATCGTTGATGATGTCGGCCCCGGCCTCGAGCGCCGCTTTCGCCGCGGCAGCCTTGTAAGTGTCCACGGAAATAGGGATGTCCGAGTGTTTCCTGACGGCCTCTATTACCGGCACGAGTCTCTCCAGCTCCTCGGCAAGGGGGGTCGGCTCGGAAAAAGGCCTGGTCGATTCGGCGCCGATATCGATGACGTCGGCGCCCTCGTCGATCATCTGCAACGCGTGATCTATGGCCCGCTTCCGCTCAAAGAATACGCCGCCGTCGTAGAAAGAATCGGGCGTCACGTTCAGGATGCCCATGACGAGGGGTTTATTCTTGAACCGTTTCCGCCAGGCCATCCGTTTTCTCCTGGAGAATTTTGTCTATTTCCTGGCCGTCGAGCGCCTCCTTGTCGAGCAGGGCCGCAGCGACCGCGTGCAGGGCGTCGATGTTCTGGAGGATGAGGCCTCTCGCCCTCTCGAAGCAGCCCGACACGATCGCTTTCAGCTCGGCGTCTATCCCGTTTGCGGTGGTCTCGCTAAAATCCCTCTGGCGCTGTATCTCCTTGCCGAGAAAGACCGGCTCCTCTTTTCTCCCGTAATTGAGGGGGCCCATGACGTCGCTCATGCCCCACTCGCAGATCATCTTCCTCGCGATGTCCGTTGCCCGCTCTATGTCGTTGCCCGCTCCGGTCGTCCGGTGGTTTAGAACGATCTCTTCGGCCGCCCTTCCCCGAGGAGGATTGCGATGCTGTCCAGAAGGTACTCTTTCGAATACGTGTGCCTCTCGTCGATGGGAAGCTGCTGCGTGAGGCCGAGGGCCCTCCCGCGCGGTATGATGGTCACTTTATGGATGGGATCCGAGTCGGGTATCATCTTTGCCACAAGGACGTGGCCTGCCTCATGATAGGCGGCGTTCCTTCTTTCAGGGTAAGGGATTATCATGCTCCGCCTTTCCACGCCCATGAGCACCTTGTCCTTGGCTTCTTCCATGTCGGCGGACTCGATCTCTTTCTTGTCGCTCCTCGCGGCGATCAGCGCGGCCTCGTTGACCAGGTTGGCCAGGTCGGCGCCCGAAAAGCCCGGCGTCCCGCGGGCTATCACGGAAAGGTCGATAGCGCCGGAAAGGACCGTCTTCTTCGTGTGGACGCCCAGTATCTCTTCGCGGCCCTTCACGTCGGGTATGGGCACCATGATCTGCCTGTCGAACCGGCCGGGCCTGAGCAGCGCGGGATCGAGCACGTCGGGTCTGTTTGTCGCAGAGACCACGATGACCCCGCCGTTCGATTCGAAGCCGTCCATCTCGACGAGGAGCTGGTTGAGCGTCTGTTCCCTCTCGTCGTGTCCTCCGCCGAGCCCCGCGCCCCTGTGCCTGCCCACCGCGTCTATCTCGTCGATGAAGATGATGCATGGGGCGTTCTTCTTGCCCTGGCTGAACAGATCGCGCACGCGGGAGGCGCCGACGCCTACAAACATCTCCACGAAGTCGGAGCCGCTGATGCTGAAGAAAGGCACGTCCGCCTCGCCGGCGATGGCCCTGGCGAGCAGGGTCTTCCCCGTCCCCGGCTGCCCGACGAGGAGCACGCCTTTCGGTATCCTTCCGCCCAATCTGGTAAATCTCTTCGCGTCCCTGAGGAACTCGATGATCTCTCCCAGCTCCACCTTCGCCTCTTCGATGCCCGCGACGTCCTGGAAAGTGACCCTGTTCTCCTTTCCGGTCGCCACGCGCGCCCTGCTCTTGCCGAAGGCGAGGGCCTTCCCCCCGCCGGCCTGCATCTGCCGCATGAAGAAGATCCAGACGCCGATCAGCAGAAGCATCGGAAACCAGGAAACCAAAAGCGACTGCCATATGCCGGAGTCTTCATCGGGCTTCGCCTGTATCGTCACCTTGTGCTGCCGAAGGAGCTTCACGAGATCGGGGTCGTCGGGCGCAAAGGTCTTGAAGTCGCGGCCGTCCTTCATGACGCCGCTGATATTCTTCCCCTGCATGACGACGGACGACACCTGGTCCGCTGAGACCGATTCGGCGAAATCGCTGAACGCCATGGTTTCGTACTGTTTTCTTGGCTTGTGGTAGATATTGAATAGAAAGAGCACAAGGAGAATGATGAAAAGCCAAATGAAAATGCCTTTATTGAACGGACTGATGCTCTTGTTCTTCATGCCAAGGGTTGTACCATAAAATCCGTTTAGTTTCAATAGAGTGACTGCGGCCGCGGCGCTTTCTGCGGCTTGCGAGGGCAGATGAGGGAGCCAATCGACCGCGGCTGTCGCGAAGGGTCGCCTCAGGCGGCGTGGCTTCTGACGGCGGGCTTATGTTCCTTATAAAAAGTGCGAAAAACGTAGCGGGGGAAGGGGACGTTCGTTAGGCACTTTCATTGGCAGCATGGAGGAGCACCCGGTGGCGACAAAGAAACAACTTCGGGCCGAGATCGGGCATTTGACGGAGGAAAACAAGGTCCCGAGGCAGGGAGAAAGGGAGCTTCTCCAGGCGACGGGCCGTTGCGGCGCGAAGAGCCCCTCGTGAAATCAGGAACAAAACTCAAACGTACCTCGACATAGCGGGCGTGATCCTGATCGAGCTGGACGAGAAGGGCTGCGTGATCTCACTGAATAAAAAGGGCTGCGCAACGCTGGGCTACGAGGAAGGGGAGCTTACCGGCAGGCACTGGATCAGCACGTGCATACCGGAAGAAACAAGAGACGAAGTCTTTGCTCTCTGGCAGAACCTCATTGGCGGACGGATCGATCTGGCAGAGTATCACGAGAATCCGGTCCTGACGAAGCGGGGAGACCGGAGGACCATAGCGTGGCACAACGCCGTGTTGAAGGACGACGGAGGGAAGATCGTCGGCATCCTCGGCTCCGGAGAAGACATTACCGAGCGCAAAGCGGCGATAGAGGCGCTGCAGGAATACGAAAAAGTCGTTGAAGGCTCGCAGGACCTCATCTGCGTGATAGACCGCCGTTATCGCTACGTCCTCGCTAATGACACGCTTCTACGATATCGAAATTTGTCGAAGCCTGAGTTCTCGGACGGCCATGCGCCGAGATCGATCGGCGTGGATGCGTTCGAGCGGAGAATTAAAGGCATGTTGGATAGGTGTTTTGAGGGCAAGGTTGAACCACAGTGCGTCAGGCGAGTTACCTATCCCATTCTAGGCGAGCGCGACATACTCGTGTCCCATTTCCCCATAGAAGGCGCCGAGGGGATCGACAGGGGCGGCAGCTATTGTACGGGACGTTACCGAGCAGCAAAGGACGCAAAAAATGCTCGAGGAAAGAGAAAAACTTTTTCGTGAAGTCGTCGAGAGCACCACCGACGTCTTCTACGTCGCGAAACCCGACCTATCCGAGATGATCTACGTCTCTCCCGCCTATGAGTCGGTATGGGGATGGAGCTGTGCCGGCCTGTACGAGAATCCAAGGTCCTGGATGGATAATATTCACCCGGAAGACAGGGAGAGAGTCGCCAACGCCATGGCTGAAAGGATCAGCGAAGGCTATAGCCGCGAATATAGGATAATTCGCTCCGATGGCTCGCTTCGCTGGATCGCTGATCGAGGTTTCCCCGTTTATGATGCACAAGGCCGGACCGAACGCTTTGTAGGAACCGCCAGCGACATCACCGAGCGTAAAAACGCGGAGGAGCGGTTGCAGCAGTCTCACCGCCAACTTAGCGCTCTCACGGCGCGCCTGCAGTCCATTCGGGAGAAGGAGCGAGCGCGCGTAGCCCGGACGATCCATGACGAACTGGGTCAGTCGCTCACCTGCATGAAAATCGACCTCTCGGAAGTCAGAGAAGAGTCGTTGTCGGACGTATCGGATAAACGCGCCATAATCTCCAAAATAGACGACATCCTCACGTTCATCGACACAACTATTGATATGGTGAGAAGAATAGCTTCCGAGCTGAGGCCGAGCGTTCTCGATGATCTCGGCCTCGTCGCGGCCATCGAATGGCAATCATCGGACTTTCAAAAGAGAACCGGCATCACGGTGCAATTCAAGGGGCCCGAAACATCTTGCTCGATAAGGATTGCAGTACCGCAATATTCAGGATTTTCCAGGAGAGTCTTACAAATGTCGCCCGTCATTCAAAAGCCGACAGGGTCGAGATAAGCTTGGGGAAAACGAGAGATAAGTTGGTGCTGACAATACGGGATAATGGAAAGGGGATAAAGAAGAAGGCCATTTCGAGCTCGATTTCTCTCGGCATACTGGGTATGCGAGAACGGATTTCGCCGTTCGGCGGAGAGGTGGCGCTGTCCGGCAGGCCCGGGAATGGGACCACGGTAACCGTAAGACTGCCGCTGCCAATAAGGGATCAGCGGAATCCGGAGGACGCTAAGCAATGATAAGGGTTCTGATAGCAGACGATCACCCGGTTGTCAGGACGGGGTTGGAAAAGATTCTGTCGAAGGAGCCGAATATTGCACTGGTCGGGTCGGCACGGAACGGCCACGAGGTCGTTAAGTTGCTTCAAGCCCGGGAGTGCGATGTGCTGGTGCTCGATATTACGCTTCCCTATATGAGCGGGCTCGAGGTATTGGAGCAATTGAAACGCGAAAAGCGGAAAGTGGCTGTGCTCATTTTGAGCGTCCACCAGGAAGAGATTTACGTATTGAAAGCATTAAGGGCAGGAGCGTCAGGATATCTGACTAAAGAGAGCGCTTCCGCGGAGTTGATAGACGCCATCAGGAAGATAGCCGCCGGAGGAAGATATGTAAGCCCCCGCCTTGCGGAAACGGTGGTCTTCGGCCTGAGTGGCGGGCCGCCGGAGCGGCCGCGCCATGAAGCCCTGTCCGGTCGAGAGCTTCGTGTGATGTCGATGATTGCTTCGGGTCTGAAACCTAAGAGCATTGCTGAGCAGCTATGCCTGAGCGTGAAGACGATAAACTCTCACAGGGCAAGGATTCTCGAAAAAATGAACATTAAGACGAATGCTGAGCTGGTCCGCTATGTGGTAGAGAATAAGCTGATTGAGTAGCCGCGATTGCCAAGTTGCAGTTTTTCGACTTAAGGCCTGATCGGAAAACGCTTCGGTCCATTTCTAGAGCCAAAAATCTAGATTCGAAAAACCGGTGAATTGCCTACAAAAAAATCCGTCTTTTGCCGATTTACATGCTTTTCACAAATTGCTATCCAGTTACAGTAGGCAGCCAAAACCATCTCAGTTCCTTGTTGTCTGCAATCGGGACGCCTGAACCCGATTCCGGATGGGACAGATTTTTGGCGTCAAGTTGTGGCTTGCCCGATCAGGGCCTTTTTCCTGCGGCCTTCGGAGTGTGCCGCACAGTATGGAGCTCGATGCTATCTTGTATACTCCTCACAATGGTGGAGCGTCATACGCTCAATATTGGCTCGATGTTGAGTCCGTCAAGGGGGAGAACCATGACAGAAGCCGCGAATGTATTGTTAAAGGATATGCCGGACAGGAAGATCTTGAAGCCGACGGAAGTAGCCGCCTTGCTGAGCGTATCCGCCAAGACCGTGTATCGCTGGTGCGATATGGGTCTGATCGAAAGCGTTAAGTTGAACGGGTCCGTAAGGGTGTTGCGTGACTCTGTCGTCATTTTTCTTGAAAAGAGCATGACCAGGGATTAAGCGAGCGAGACAACGGAACCGGTTCCGAACCCTGCGGACGGATTCGAAAGACTGCCGTGAGACCGGTCCCTCTTTTATCGCACGCACTTCCAACTGTTGCCGGGTTGCACGGGTAGGTCGGCATATTTTTCTTGAATCTTTCTTGAAATGCAAAGAAAGGCGATTACTAAATATATGGGGGCAAAAGCAGCACTATCATGAAAGGGAGGAACACGGCATGCCCGCTGAAGCCGGGACCGAGACTGTCGAAGCCATGAAAGGGATTCTCCTCGATGCCGCGGAGGCCGTCCGAATGGCCCAGGACTATCTGAGTGAAGCCGGCGAGGCGACTCATGGCTACGACCCGGAGATCGTTAAGCAAATCCGGGTCGAACGCAAGTCTCTCGACGCCTTGCTGACGCAGTTAATGCAGGCCCGCGCGATTACTGACGATGCTCTTTTCACCGAGGCCGCCGGGGCGCTGAAACTGCAAATTCCATCGCTTCGCGCGGTAAGCGACCGGATCAAGGAGATCGCCAGCGATGTTGCCACGGCGCCGGGGATTGGCGGCTATATGGAGCAGACGATCACTTCGATAATGCAGGCCGCAGCTTTTATCGCAGAGCTGCCTTAACAGGGGAGCGGTTGCGTATCTATTCCTTCTGGTGTAGTCTTTCATAAAGGGCAGAAAAAACCGAAGCGAAGGACCATGCATGAGCAATGACATTCGTTGCCGAACCATCGACCGGACCGATCCCGCGAAGTGTGTACGAAGCGCCGAGACCATGAGCGGCATAGAATTCCTGAGCGCTATGAGGGACGGCTCTCTTGAAGAACCCCCCATAGGCAGGCTGATCGGTTTGAGGTTAACCGAGGTGAAAGAGGGCCGGGTAGCCTTGGAGTTCACACCCGCGGAATGCCACTATAACCCCTCCGGCCGTGTCCACGGAGGCGTGACCGCCCTCCTAATCGATGCCGCAACGGGAAGCGCGGTCTATTCGCTCCTGCCGGCCGGCGTTAAATATACGTCCCTTGACCTGAAGGTAAACTTCGTGCGGTCGATCGCGTTGGACGCGGGGCCGCTCAGGTGCGAGGCGTGGGTCGTTCACATGGGCGCCACAACCGGCCTCGCCGAGGCAAGGTTGACGGACGGGCAGGGCCGCCTCTATGCCGTCGGCGCCTCCACCTGCATGATCTTCAGATGAGACGAGCGTCTATAGCAGGGGCAGCTTCTTCGGCGCTTGCGCGAAGGAATATAGCGTAGCCTCCGCCTCGGTGAAGTAGAAGGTGACGAACGTCTCGTCGTCAACCCCTTTTTTGTAAATCCTGAGGAGGTCAGGGGAATCCTTGAAGGCTTGGGCTTTTGTCTCGCGGCCGTCGTCGAATGCGATCCTGCCCCGTATCCTGAGCCACGTCCTGTCTGCGCCCATCGTCGATATCTCGACATCCGGGCTCGCGGCCATCTGCTTGTAGACGTCTTTTGTCTTGTTCGTGCAGAAGTAGAGACGGCCGTTCCACTTCATGGAAAACCCGAAGGGGCGGACCCTTGCCTTTGATCCGTCGCACGTGGCGAGGTAGAAAACCCCGCCGGCCTTGAGGAAATCGAAAGCGCTGTTCATTGAGAGCCTCCTTACCAGAGAGTCTTCTATTGTGGTCCTTTAGGGTCATTATAGCAAACAAGCGTGGAAAGAGTCAAGGGGGCGGCGCATACAGCATGATGGCATCACGATGCCTTTCCTGCTATACTCTTGCATGGAGCTGCTCGACGGTTTTGACGCAGCCGCCGTGGAGCGGGCGGCATCGTTGCTG
>CAVTDX010000079.1:0-86033 GCA_963733345.1 uncultured delta proteobacterium | reverse complement strand
GGAAACCAAACCAGTGTATTTCAGGTCAACAGTCGCGTTCAGGCTATCGTCTCAGCGGGAGCTATTACCGGGACTATCACAGCGTCCTCATCCGGCGGCAGTCCCCTCGCTACGACCGTCACGGTAACGTGGGATTCCGGGCAGCTCGATTCGAGCTTGTCAGCCATTTCGACGGGCATAATTACGGCGAGCAGCAATGCGTTGCCAACAAACATCGCCGCAGCCACGGCTGCAACAGCAACAGGTCTTTCCAACCCTTTCGCCTTAATGGACACCGCATTGCATGGCATCGTGGTCTGCAACGCGCCGGCCCATCCAACATATCAACTCAGCGTCGCAACGCCTCTCGCGTCCTTCACGGTCGATATAACCGTAGTCGGGGCGGTGAATGGTCTCGATACCGGCGCCAAGGCAAACAACACCTGGTACTACCTATACATGATCTCAAACGGGACGACAATCGGCGGCCTTCTCTCCGCATCCGGGACATCGCCTACGCTTCCGTCAGGCTACATCTTCAGCAAGCTCATCGGAGCAATCTACGTCAATTCGGGTGGGACTTTCATAACTATTAATCAACAAGCCAATAGAGTTTCGATTGCTCCAACAGAGGTTGTCACCGCCCAAAACCCCACAACTGCCACCGCGGTGGTAATGTCTGCCGCAGTGCCGACTACTGCAATCGCCGCATGGGGTTATTTCAGCGCTCCAAGCAGCTATACGTCGTATTTGGCCCCTTGGGCAAGCGGGACAAGCGGATTAGGAACGGTGGAAGCAGTGGGAAGCGCCACTATCCCGTTTTGGCTTCCTGTTGTGTCACAGGCTCTTTACTATTGGGTGAGTGGTTCCTCCGGGTCAATAAGCGTTTGGGTTTCGGGGTTTGAACTATGATAGGCAACTTCCCTTTTCCACAAAAGGACTGGAACGGCCTGCCGGTCATGGAGTGGTTCACGAAGATCGTGACGGCCATCAATGGCGTTTTGGCAAAGCTCGGGACATCGACTACGCTGCCGGTCTACGCGAACAATGCGGCGGCAATAGCCGGGGGGCTTGTAGCGGGGAACTTTTACCGGACAGGCAGCGACCCCGATACTGTCTGCGTGGTGCACTGATGCTGAATTACCGGATCGAACGCCTTGACGAGCGTCTAATCGAAGAGATGTCCTTAATGTCCGACCTTTACATGTCCAACGTAGCGGCGCCTTTTCATGGCTTTCCCGCCGATCCTGATTGGAAGCTCTACAAAGGGTTGGAAGATGCAGGAAGGCTGCGTGTGACCGTAGGCCGGAACGAGCGGGGGCAGGTCAAGGCTTTCTGCGTCGTGGTTCTCGGCCCTCATGCGCACTATGCCTGCATTCAGGGAACCGTCCCTCTGCTTTTCCTGCATCCGGATTATCGGAAGGGCGCCGAGGGCATGCGTCTCGTGCGGTTGGCGGAAAGGGCGGCGGAGAAGGCAGGGGCGCAGCTTTTCGTGACGCACGGCGGCATGCACAACGGGGTTTATCGCCTCTTCGAGGGGATGCACTATCAGGACTTCGGACGCTATTTTGTAAAAATATTGCCCGACGGTCCCAATGGAACCGAGCCGATCTATAAAATTAGAAGGGGCACACACCTCAAAAGCGAGGAATGTCCCCCCAACCATAAAGGAGAATGACATGGGAGCAGGAGCACTAATAGGCGGCGCAATTTCGGGGGGCCTCGGCCTCTTTGGGGCGTCCGAGTCGGCCAACGCCCAGGAATCGGCGGCGTCGACCGCAGCAGCCGCCAATCAACAGGCGGCACAGCTTCAGTACCAGGAATGGCTGCAACAGCAAGCCAACATGCAGCCGTGGCTTACGTCCGGGCAGAACGCGCTATCCGAGCTGGATTACCGCATGGGGCTGCCTGTCACGGGGACCTCGGCCCCGGCAAACGCGCCGGTTTCAACCCCGGTCAACACCCTGGCGAGCGGCAGCGGGACCCCGACGTACTACGACAGCCGGACCGGGCAGTACTCCTCGACGCCTCCAATGGGTACGGAGACCATCAACTCCTACGGGGGGGCCTCCAACATTTCCGTGCCCCTGTCTGCCGGCCAGATGGCCGCGCAGGGATGGACGCAAGCGCCGGCGGGGGGCAACCGGGACCCCGGCCGCATCGACGCCAAGTTTCACGCCTACCGGGACGGCAGGAGGGCTGGCGAACCCACCGGCTTTTTCATATAACGCCGCGACGGACCCGAACCTCCAGAACGCTGCCAACTGGGCCAATAAGCTGATTGCATCGCAGAACGCGGCGGCGGGCAACTACGGGTCCGGCAACATGGCGTCCGCCCTCAATCAGGAGGACGTGGGCGCTTTACAGAACCAGTATTACAACCAGGCCCTCTCGACCTATGGCCAGAACCTGAATTCGCAGTACACCATGCCCTACAACATGCTCGCCGCGATGAGCGGCACGGGCCAGACGGCAGCGAACAGCCTGGCGAACACCGGGCAGGCGGCTGTGAGCAATATGGGAAACTATGGGGTAAGCGGAGCGAACGCCTTGGGCGCGGGTCAGATCGGGGCGAGCAATGCCTACAACAGCGGAATAAACACGCTGCTGGCGTCGCTGCAGTCGCAGAGCGGGTACGGCGGCTGGCTGAACAGCCTGTTCGGCGGCAACTCCGCGAACGGGTCAATTACGGCGGCGCAGCCTGGACCCCTCGAATTACTCGCTGGGGGTCGATTACGGCAATCTCGGAGGATAGGAGGAAACATGGCATACGACGATTACGGGCTCTCCTCGATGTGGACGCCTACGCCGGCGCCTACGAGCTATTTTAAGGCAATGGAAGGCTATCAGGACATCTACAACCGGGGGATCCGGAACACGCTCGTGGGCATGCAGCTCCAGGACGCCTTGCGGAAGGGCGCCATCGATGAGGGGCAATACGACGTCTTGCGCCGCAACTATCTGACGGGCCAGGGCGGGCAGCAGCCTGCAAACGGGCCCCTCGCCGGACCCGGTGACTCGCCGGCCGGCCCGACAAATACCCTGGCGGCGGGAGGGGCGCTCGCCTCGGGCGAAAGCTATCCTAGAAATACATTGACCAGCGCTGCACCGTATACGCCCTGGACAGGATCCAGGGAGAATTACATGGACGTGGGGCGGGCGCAAGTCGCGCAACAGGCGCAGGGTCAGCAACAGGCGCGGATAGACAGGATGGCCGCGCTGGTGCATCAGCTCGGGCCGCAGGGGATCGCCATGATGAAGCCTTATTTAGAGCAGCAGGACCCGGCTTGGAAACAGATCGATCCATCGAAGATGACTCTCCAAGGCGGTGTCATCCACTACGACGGGCCAGGCGGCGGCTACGACGTGATCGGGACGCCGGACGGGCACTACAATGTGCAGAGGGCGGGAGGCGCGCAGAGCCAGGTGGGCAAGAGAGTAGCAGACCGCGCGGCGCTGGTGCAGCAATACGGCGAGGGGAGCGCGCAGGTGAAGCTTGGGGACATGCCGAATCGGTCAGACAGCCAGTCCGGGAGGGGAAACTACACGCAGGCGGACCTGGAATACACCGCGAAGCAATATGGTATGACCGTCGATGAGGTCAAGAAACGCCTGGGGGTGCAGTGATGCCGGTCGACCTCTTCAAGCAGGCGGGGATCGCGCCGGACGATTCGGGCAAGCCGGCGCCACGGGATCTCTTCGCCGAGGCGGGCATAAATCCGAACCTGATAGAGCGGTCGGGGGGAACATTTAAGTGGGGGAATCGCCAGGTCCCTGCGTACTATGCATCGAACTACCCAGATCGGGGCCGGACATTTAAAGGGGCGATGGGCGTACTCGCGGGGTTTTCAGATCCTATCCCGGACCTCGTACAGAGAGGCGCGGCGGTCGGCTACGCGCAGCCCACAACCACAAATAAAAACCCTTACGTCAACGCGCTTATTGGAGGGGCTGGCGGGGCGGCCCTGAGCGGAATCGAAGGGGGAGTGAATGCGCTTGCACGCTCCAGATTGCCTGAGAGGCTTTACGGAAGCGCGGTCAAATTGCCTCTGGCGCGCAAGTGGACGAAGTTGTTGCCGGGAGAAGAGATCACGGCAAGGGAAGCGGCAATACAAGAGGGTCTGAGGTCCGAGGTCCCGCCAAGCGAATACGGCTTGGCAAAGGCAAGACAAATCAGGCAGCGGACCGGAAAAGCATACAGGGAAAAGCTTGCGGAGAGAGAGGCGGCGGAGGCGGAAGAGTGATGATTATCGGCGGGAGCTTATCCAGCGCCAAAGAAGGACGCAAGCGACGGCAAGGAAGAACACGTAAACGTATGTCATGTGACTAGTGGGGGACGGAAACATGAATCTGTCAAATAAAAAAGCGATTGTCTATGACCTCGGCCTCTTCACTGAAAATGCCCTGCGCCTCTTGCGCGACTGCGCGGAGGTCAAGTACTTCGTGCCCTGGACCGACGCTTTTCCAGAGCCGTTCAAGGCGAAGATCGGCGAGGGTCTTGACGGCCTGGAGAGGGTGAGCAGCTTCGAGGACCATATAGACGGAGCGGACTTCATCTTTGTTCCGGACACCACGTCCGCCGCCCTCGTGGAGTGGCTCAGGCAGCATGACTATCCCGTCGCAGGCGCGGGGGCCGCGGAAAAATTAGAGCTGAACCGTTGGTACGGCCGCACGAGACAAAAGGAGAACGGCCTTCCCGTCCAGGAGACCCACCGCGTCAAAGGCGTCACGGCCCTGCGCAAGTTTATCAAGGACCATAAGGACTATTTCATCAAGATCGACCTGTTCCGCGGCATCGAAGAGAGCTTTAAGCACATCGACGAACACCAGACGGAATGGACGGTCGACAGGATCGCCTACAAGCTCGGTCCTTACAAGGAAGACGCGATCTTCATCTGCGAGGAACTGCTCGAAGGTGTGGAGCCGGGGATCGATGCAATCACCTGGGAGGGGGAACTGATCTTCCCGGCGTGTTGCGGCTACGAGGGCAAAGCCGGGATGGTCGAGCGCGTTTACAGGACGCGGGGCGATCTGCCGGATGCCGCCGCGTGGATCGATCAAGGGCTCGCGCCGGAGTTCAAAAAAGCAAAGACGCGTTTTTTCTATTCAGCCGAGTTCAGGATCGGGCCGTCCCGCACGCCGTATTTAATTGATCCCACCGTCAGGCTTGCCGCGCCAGGGGTTGCGGCCATCCAGACAGAGCTTTTCGAGAACTATTCTGACGTGATTTACGGATTGGCCACAGGCCGCAAGATTGCGCCCGTCATTGCCTGCAAGTACGCTGCTGCCATGACTCTGGAGTCAGGAGACGCGCGAGAGACCTGGGTCAACATCGGGTTCCCCGGCGAACTGCGCCGGTGGCTGAAATTCCGCATGGCGGTCCGCAAGGGCCGGGACTACTATTGCGTGCCGGGCTTCGAATCCGTCGGCACGGTCATCGCCCTCGGCGACACGATCAAGGAGGCGATCGACCTCGCCAGGGAGCGCGCGAAGCAGGTGAAAGGAAAAAGGCTCGCGATGGACGAAAAAGGTCTGGACCTGATTGTAGAGGACATCAATAAAGGGAAACAGTACGGGATAAACTTTTAAACAAGGCGACGAATGGCCGCAAGCTTGGCGCCTCCCGACACGACCCTCTCCAATTCGTCGATAAACCCCATCTGTGCGGCCTGAATTTTTTCCTTTGCTTCCTCCAGGCCGAACCATTCGGCACGGTCCACTTCAGGAAACTCCTGCTCCCTGCCCAAATGAGGAGGCCACTCCATAGCAAAGGTAATGCTTTTTAGGGCCTTCGGGTCGCAATCGCCCTCAAAGGCCCACGCGTAGACAGTCTTGCGACTCTTCAGGGAGACCGAGTTCAGCGGATGGAAAGCACCTTCCGGGTGAAACCCCGTCTCTTCTTCGAACTCCCGTGCGGCAGCGGCAAGGGCGTCTTCACCCTGCTCGATCTCGCCTTTCGGGATTGTCCATGCCGCCCTGTCTTTTTTCGTCCAGTACGGGCCGCCTGGATGTACCAGCAACACCTGGATTTCGCCCTTCCTGAGGCGGTACATGAGCAAGCCCGCACTCTCTTTCGCCATAAGAAATACCTGTGAAATCGAGCGTCAATCGTTCCCGGCAACCGTCTGACGCCGCGGGCCGGCAGGCGCCCTATTTTACCTGCCCTTTAATCTAAGAGGAAACGGCGGGTATGTCACGACTTCTCTTGCCCAGGACAAGTTAGTCAGCGTCAAGGGCCGCTATTCGGCCTCTTTATCGTGGCTCCGCCGGGCTGACAAAAACCTGAATCGTGGCTGTTTTGACGGGGAAATGCATCTTCTCCCACGGACGGACATATTCCATCGTAATTTCGGCGCTTCCCTTCCCGGTAGCAAGGAAGGTCCATATCTCCTCGCCGCCGCTGCCCATCAAGGTCCCCTCGAACGGCACATATTCGCATTTCACAACTTTGACGATACGCTCGTCAAGAGGAGATGCCGGCCGCCATTGGTAACCGGTAGTCCTGTTCGAGTTCAATCTTACGGTGAATTCCTTTCCCTCCTCCGCCATCACTACGAAACGGATCTCTTCGCTCTCCTTACGCGCCTCGCTCTTGGGCGGCTTTTTCGGCGGTGTCTCGACGCGGAGAAAACGGATCGTGCTCAGTTTTCCTCCCCTATCGAAATCAAACGAGAAGAACGCCGAGCCAGGACCTCGCACGCATGGCAAAAATTGCGGAGGGTATAGGGCATGACGAAGGACTGGCCTCCGCCGGGCAGAGTTTCGACGACGGGCGCCTGCTTGAGGGACCTCTCCCCAGGCCACATAGTTACTCTCGGATAGCTTTTCCTGATGGCTATGTAAGTCCTGCTGTCCTGTTCCATCGCCTCCTTCGGCAACAGCGCCATGTCGTCCACGTCGACGATGGGAGGATCGCCGTTCACAAGCAGGATCCCATAGTTTTCGTTCGCCCTGAAGGGATAGATGACCTGGGCAACATCGACGCGTCCCGTTTCCCTGAACCTGCGTACGAACGCCCCCCCGCCGAAGGACCTCGTGAACGCGGCCGCTTCCGGCGAAGCCCCGAGGCTCTGCATTGCGTCCGCGAAGCACTCCTCCAACTCCCTGCCCGCCGGTGTCAGTGCACTTCTGTTTCGCCTCCTGCACCGTCTGTTTGTCTGCATTCCAGACGGCATCGGCCGTCACCACGCTTGCCGTCTGTGCAGCCTTCTCGCCTTTCGTATCAGCCGACCCAGCCGCAAGGCAGGAGAAGCCGAGCACGAAAAGAATCACGAAAACGGTTGCAGCAAGGCGCATAATCCCTCCACGAAACTAAAAAGAACGCCTGCCCGACATCCAAAGAAGGGAGTCGATGGCGTCCCGAACGTACAACATCTATTTTTGACACAAAACCGCCTTTTTTTCAAGGACAACTTGTTGCTCCGCGCCTTTCGGGCGCGGGGCAAAAGGCTAAGAGGGCCGGCGATAGGCACTATTAAAAGCGCAGGAGCAGCACTCGAGACGCGCCTACCTCGCCACGATTTGGATTGTGCCCGCATTCCCCGTGTGATGATCGACGGCGAGTAGCGTCGCGCGCTGCCGCGGCCGGAGGCCTGCCACGGCCTCGATAAAGGCGTCAACGCTCGTAATCGCCCCCCCGTTCACCTCCGGGATCATATCGCCCTCCTTAAAGCCGGCAGCGCCGAGGGGTCCCTTCTGATCTACCCAGGAGACGACGGCGCCCTGGTTCGCGGCCAGCCCAAATTTCTCCGCCTCTTTGGCCGTGACCGCCCTCACCTCCACCCCCAAACGCTACTTGGCAACGCCGGCAGCGTGCTTGGCCCCTTCCTGAAGATTTCCAACCCGGACGACAAAATCGTGCTTCTTGCCCTGTCGCAGCACGGTCACTTTGACATCTTGCCCCACAGTCGCCCCCGCGGCCAGGTTGCGGACCTCGGCGGCATCCATGACTTCCACACCCTCGAAGGAGACGATCACATCGTTCTTTTTTAAGCCCGCGCGGTCCGCAGGCCCGTCTTGGGTCGCCTCGGCGACGAGCGCGCCCCTGTTCGCCGGCATGTTAAGCGACCTGGCCAACTCCGGCGTAAGGTCGCGCAAGGCCACGCCCAGCCAGCCTCGCTCGACCTTGCCGTGGGCAATCAACATCGTCGCCGTGTGAACGGCCATATTGCTCGGAATGGCGAAGCCGATCCCTTCCGAGCCGCCTGATTGGGAGGCAATAGCGGTGTTGACGCCTATCACCTCACCATAAAGGTTCAAAAGCGGGCCTCCGCTGTTCCCCGGATTTATCGCCGCATCCGTCTGAAGGAAATCTTGATAACCCGTCGGGTCGGTGATGCCCCGCCGGTGTTTCGCGCTGATGATGCCCTGGGTGACGGTTTGGTCAAGTCCCCTCGGATGCCCTATGGCGACGACCCATTCACCGACCTCCATCTTGTCCGAGTCTCCGAAGGAGACGTGCGGAAGGGACTCCTTTGCGCTGATGCGCACAACGGCGAGGTCTGTTTTAGGGTCGCTCCCGACGAGCTTTGCGGGAAATTGCCGTCCATCGGAGATAGTGACCTCGATTCTCGTAGCCCCGCCCGCTACGTGGTGATTGGTTAGAATATGACCCTGGCTGTCTATGATCATGCCGGTCCCCAGCCCCCTCAATTCACGCTGGAATTTCCTCCGGCCGCCGGGGTTGCCGAAAAAGTGACGGAAAAAAGGATCGTTCTGAAACTCAAAAAACGGGTTGGCCACTTCCTGCCGCTCCATGACCTCAATGTGGACGACCGCCGGGATGTTTTGTTTTGCAACCTGCACTATTACGGTGCACAAGTCCGCGGGGACCCTCCTGCTTCCTGCCTCTGCCGAAGCGAGGAGGCTGACCAGGAGCAGCAGAACCGCAGGCGCAACGCCCCAATGCCCGATCCGACCGTCCCATTGACCCGTGCGGGACATAAAGATCCTCCCAACAATTACTGGGGCTATCGTCGCCCCCTCCACCGGCAAAGCCGGTGAAGCCTCCCCTTAACAAAGCCGGGAGGCGACAACCCCTCATTCATAAACGACAATATAATAACCCCTGCCCCGCCGTTTTCGCAAACTGCAAAAGAAGGCGGTCCGCCTCCGTTGGGGAGGCGGCCTTGTCCGGCGCTATTCCTTGATAAATTCTTTTCTTTCACTGTTCCAGTCATAACGCACCATCCCTTTCCCGCTGCGCTTGCCGTTAGTTACGAGCGTGTAAGGAGAAAGCACGCCGATGATGTTGCCCTTCATGTCTTTTTTGAAAACGACGCTTGCGTTATAGACTGTTCTCTCGTCATCCGCGCCGCCGCCCACGATGTATGGATCCCGTGCTTTTAAGACCCAACCGGCGCGCTTTACCGCATCCCCGTTGTCCTGCATCAGGTAAAAATCGACCCTCTCTTCCTTCACCGTACGGGCCAGGGTGCAGCATGGGTTCTCGTTTGTCTTAAGAACGTTCAGCCCGACCACGCATTTCCCGCCTATGTGGACCTCATTTTCGGGCCGTATCCGGGTCAAAGCGGGGCAGTCCTCACAATCCGCGTCATCGGGCATCATAGAGAGGCGTGACGCTTTCCTCTCGACCGTCAGCGCAGCCAGCCGCTCGTCCATGAACTGGCTTCCGTATTCGTTCGCCCCTGAAAAACAGGCATATGCGAGGAGCGCCTGCTTGGGCTTGCCGGCGCCGCCCGCCTCCACGTGGAGCAGCCGCACCGACATCGCCTCAGTGCCATCCGCCGCCGGCGCCCAGTGGGCCACCATGTCGGCGCATCCTTTCTTATAGGCTTCAGGCAGGGCCCGGAGCAATATCTGCTTCACCTCTCCCTTGGGCGCCTGCGGCATGCCATCTTGCGGGTAATGCCCAAAGAAATCCTTGAGCGTCTCATGGTCTTCACCCTCAATCACTGTCTGCCCATCGAGCTCCGGCAAATTCAGCCGGCAGACGCCGGGCCGCGGAAACAGAAGCGCGAGGGCGACAACTGCGGACGGAAGGAATGTGAAAAAATTGCGTCTATTCATGGCTGTACTCTCCTTCTCCTGGCATTGCTGTTTGCTGCGTTATTTTATGAAACTTTTGCGCAAACATGCCAGAACAAAATAGGCGAGTGGCAGTCTCGCCCTATCCGACACGGGGCGAGACTGCCAGGAGGGGGGATGGATGCGTGGGTTTAAGAGATGCAACGATCAAACAAGCTTGGCACGATCAATCCTTCTGCTGCATTTTTGTTGACACTATTATCGGATGGTCTTCGAAAGGCTTAAGGGACTGGAAGAAAAGAAGTTATCTGATGCCCGCCGACACCAACGTCGGCTCAAGAACCCGTATGATTTCTCCCGGCGCCATGCTCACGAGCAGTCCCCGTCTACCTCCATTGATATATATTAGCGGCTCAGCGAGAATGGATTCTTCCATATAGACAGGCATATTCTTCCTGGCGCCGAAAGGAGAGATGCCACCCACGAGATAGCCCGTATGCTTCTGCGCAGTCTCGTGCGCGCACGAGCTTACCCGTTTTGAGCCCATGCGCCTTGCCAACTCCTTGGTCGAAACCTCCATGTCGCCGTGCATCAGCACGATGAGTGGGCGTTTCACCTCGTCTTCCATCACCAGGGTCTTGATCACGCGGTGTTCGTCGATATGAAGCTCCCTTGCGCAGACGGCCGTGCCCCCTTTATCCTCATACCTGTAAGGATGTTCGGTGAAGGCGACGCCCCTGTCGCGCAAGAAACGGATCGCCGGCGTGACCGGCAGCCTGCCCCTAGCCATAGATATCACGCCGTTTCACCATAAAGTCGCATATCCCGGAATATTTTTTCCAAGAGGCGACCCTCATAGCTAAAGCTTAAGGAATTCCCTTACCTTTTTCAACAAAGGCCGCCTAATCTCGATCCTCAGGTAGAGGTCCCCCGGGGCGCCCCTGCCCTCCCCCATCCCTCTCAGCCGGATCATCTGGCCCGCTCTTATGCCCGGAGGCACGATAATCTTCAGTTGCCTCGATCTTCTTTCGTCCGAGTAGAAGAACTTCCCTCCCTGGGTTGCCTCGCGCTCGTCCAGGGTTAACGTGCCATGGACGTCCTTCGCCCCGGTCCCGATCTGTCCCATTACCTTCCCGAGCGCGTACCGGATGAGCTTGCTCGCCATCCTTGCGATGATGCCCGGTTGCCCGAAGACCTCCGGCCGGTGCGGCCTGGCCCCGCCCGGGGTGGGACCGAAGACAATGACCCTGCCGAACATGCCGGGTCCACGAAATTCCGTAGTGCGGTACTGGCCGTGGCTGTCGCAGAAAATCTCCTCGAAGCCCCTGAACCCGAAGGCCGTCGCCATCTCCTCAAAGATTAAATTGATATCCGAGCCCCTGAAAATGTCCTGCTCCGAATACCTCTGCCTGAACCGGTCATGCGCCCCGGTTCCGTATTGCTGCTGCAGCAGGTCGTACCTGCGCCGCTTCTCAGGCTCCGACAAAACGGCGTACGCCTCATTTATATCCTTCATCCTTTCGACTGCAGCCGCCTCGCCAGCATTTCTATCCGGATGATATTGGAAGGCAAGCTTGCGGTAAGCCTCCTTGATTTCCGCCTTGCCGGCGGTCTTCATCACGCCGAGTATCCGGTAGTAATCCTTATGGTTCACCATTCTCTGCCCATTAAACATAGGTCCTGCAAGATTTATAAGACTTATTCCTTCCCCTGGCCCAATGCGCTTCTTCTCTCTCTGTATATCCCGTGTTCAAGGATAAAAGCCGCCAAAACGCCTACAACAAACCCGTTTCCGATGAGAGGCCGAAGGACGGAAGGGAAAGCGGCGAGGACGTGCGCAGGCAGCATGCTCACGGCTGTGCCTAGAAGCACGGGCAGACCCACGATTATCCCGCCTTCAACGCGGAAGGCCTTCTCCTCCCGGCCCATCGTCGACAGGCCAGCCGCTATCTGGAATACGAGAATATACGCAAGAACGCTGCCTATAACCACGGAGGGGACGGCGCCCACAAAGCCCAGAACAAGGGGCGAAAAGGCGAGAAGGACCAACAGGACCCCCGTAAGAGTGAGGGGGAGTCTGGAGGCGCAGCCCGTGGAGAGTATGACCCCGGGACTTGTGGAAAAGTTAACCGGGCCGATGACCCCGAACAGCCCCGACGCCGCATTGGCAAGACCGGTCATGCTGATGCCCCGGTTTACCCTCTGCCGCGTGTCGGGAAGATGGAGAAGGACGGATACGGACTCGATGGAGCCGAGGTCGTTCATGGAAAGTCCCATGAAACAAAAGAGAAAAGAAAGGAGCACGCCCGGATCGGCGGAGAACCTCATAGTGAAGCCTCTAAAAAAAACGGAGAAGAACGGAAGGCCCCCGGTTGGCCGGCGCAGGCCGGACGAAGGAAACAGAACGGCCCAGGCAGCCGTGCCCGCGATCATGGCAAGAAAGATTATAGCCGATCTCCATAGGGGAGGCAAGCACCGCTGGCCCACACACATGCACAGGATGAGCAGGAAAGAGAAGAGTATGCGCCAATGAGGCGAGACGGGTTCCGGGGAGATAAGCAGACCCAGGACGGCGGGCATCAGCGCAAACGCGATCAGAAGGAGCACTACCGCGACGACCCGGGGAGTGAAAAGCTTCTGCATACGCCCGAAGACGCCCGTGACAGCAGTCAGGAAAAGGAGGCCTCCCCCTATTGTGATCGACGCATAGGTTTTCGCCGGGCCGAAGGCGGCGGCGGCTATCATCCCGACAAGCAGCACCGACGAAGGGCCGACGATCAACGGGAGGCGATGGCCCACGAGCACTTGTGTAAGAAGGACGCTTCCGCAAACGAACGTCAGCTTCTGGAGGTAGAAAACCTCACCAAAGGGGTCCGCCAGCCGCAAGCCCCCGACGACCCTCCCGATGACGACGATTCCTGCTATTGATACAGCAAACCACTGAAGACCGTAAAGGACGAATTCGCCGGGGGGCGGAGCCTCGTCGACCTTGTACCTTAATTCCATCGGCACGACTTCACGCCCCATTCTAACACGGAACTTACCGGGGTTCAAAGCGCAAAGGTCTTAGTGAAGCGCCCATCCTTCGCTCGCACCCTTAACTCCCCTGCCCGTTCGGCCGATAAGGCCGAAAGCGGATGATTTCCGCCGGAAAAGAAAAAGCATTGGGCGCCTGGAGTTCGTCCGCGACGTGAGCGCCTAAGGACATGGCTTCCGCCCGTTCAATCGACGTTAAATTTTGCGAGACGCCCTAGCGCCACTCGTCGGTCTGAGGTTGGGGCAGTTGGTGCGACTTGAGAACGTCTATGTACCGGTTGAACCCATCTTCCCCGGCTTTTTCCAGCTTCTCTATCTCCGGCAGCACCTGCCTGAGGACTTCAGAGTCGTTGACCACGTCAAGGGGGTACCGGAAATATCCGGAACGCTGCACAAGCATGTATACCTGCTTCTCTCTTTCTGACAGTGCGAGAAACGCATCGAGCTCAGCCAGCATGGCCGCTTTTTTCTCGTCGAGAAAGCCGTCGACCTGCATAAGAAGGTTCAAGCTGAAGTCATTGCAGGAGAAATAGCTGTGCATTTCGTCGAGGCGCGTCACGAGCAGCCTGATCTCGCCGACTATCTCGTCGTCCGCCATGGGCGCGAAGGTCCCCTCGCGGACCATTTTCTGCATTGGCGAGAGAGGGTGCATGGCGAAAGTCCTCACCCTGATGAAGTGCGGGCGGATCTCGTTCAACACCCGGGCCGTCTCGACCGCGTGCTCCTGGCTCAATGCGCGGCCGCCGATGCCCGGCATAATATATTCCGACAATTCGAGGCCTGCATCCATCACGCGCCTGCCGCCGGTCACGATCTCTTCTGGCGTCAGTCCCTTTGTGATCAGCTGCAGCACAGCAGCCGAGCCGCTCTCCATGCCGGCGTGCACCCTGGTCAGTCCTGCCTCTTTCAGACGCCGCAAATCATCGACGCTCTTCCGCTTCAGGGTCCTCGCACGGGCATAAGTGGTAACCCTGTTGATCTTCGGGAATTTCTCTCTCAGATATTCAAGGATTGCGACGACATCGTCGACGGGCAAAACCAGGCTGTCGGCGTCTTGCAGGAACGCGGAGTTGATGCGCACAACGCCTTTATATTGGGCCGCCATGGCGTCGATGTCTTTTTTTACTTCCTCGACCGTCCTTCTGGAGAACTTCGTCCCCTTATAGGCAGGGCAGAAAACACACTGGTTCCACGGGCAGTTGCGCGTCACTCTAAGAAGGAGGCTTGACGCCTCGCTGGGCGGTCTGATGACTCCCTGTTCGAACATACTCTGCTCCTGGAAGCGGGTTAGTCTCCTAGGACCAATAGGACCTACTAAAGCCCCATCAGGACGCCTGTGCAGGCCCCGAGGCGCTTTTCGCTGCGGCGCCCGTCCCTGACTCGCTGCCGATCAGATATTTCGTGACTTTGTCGGAGAGGACCTTTTCAATTTGCCTCGCCCTCTCCCTCGAGATATTGAAGTGGTCCCCGATCTCCTGCAGCGTCACCGGTTCGTCCGTCATAAGGCGGTTCTCGAAGATATAGAGTTCCCTGTCGTTCAGCCTCTTCCTGAACTCCAGGATCTTCCCGGCGGCGATCTTTTGCCTCTCCCTCTCCTCGACGACGTCTTCGATATTCTCATCGCCCTTCATCGTGTCCATGATTGTCTCCGCACCGTCCTCATACAAGGGCTGATCGAGGGAGACATCGGTCATAGCGAGCCTTTTTTCCATATCCGCGACATCTTCCTCGGTTACGTCCAGGTTAGCCGCCACGAGCTGGGGCGCAGGCAGGATGCCTTTTGCTTCGAGCCTTTTCTTCTCCTTTTCCAGGCCATAGAAAAGCTTCTTCTGGCTCTCCGTGGTGCCCACCTTTACCAGACTCCAGTTATTGCGGATATATTTCAGGATGTAGGCCCTGATCCAGAAGGATGCATAGGTGGAGAACTTGGTGCCCTTGTAAGGGTTATACTTCCTCACCGCCTGCATAAGACCGATATTTCCCTCCTGAATAAGGTCGCGCACATTCAGGTACGCATTGTAGTAGCCAAGGGCTATTTTGACGACAAGCTTGAGGTTAGACAGGATAAGCCGCCGGGCAGCCTCCTTGTCGTTATATTTCTGCACCTTTTGGGCGAGGCTTTTTTCTTCCTCCCTCGTGAGCAAGGGATACCGCGATATCTCTGCAAGGTACTGTTTTAAGGGGTCGAAACTGGCGGGGAGAGAGGCTCCTTTCCGCCACCGGCATCGCTTCTCTTTCTCTATCTTCCACTCGGTTGAATCCTCCATACGTTCATGGATAATCAATTTATCATGTCCGGACGGCCCAACGCAAGAGAACCTAAGGGCGGCGCCAATTGACGCTTGCGTCTATTTGCGTTTATGCAACAAAACGCCGGTCCCTATATGAAACGCACTGCAAGTGGCCTTTGCTTGCTTACGTCCGTTCTGACTTATTTAAGCATGTTTCGCGCCATGTCAAGAGGCGCCGACGAGGAACGCTTGGCCTGGTGTACACGGCCGCCGAAGGACAGACTTGACAAATCAGGCGCAGGGAATAAACTTGATTGAAGGGCGGGGGTCGAATGGTCCTTTCCCGCCGCGTCCGGAGGTCAGCATATGGGTTGCGAGTCAGAATCTTCACGGGAAACCGGCTTCTTTAAATTGTTCGGCCTTGCTTCGCCGCGGTTGGATGTCCGCTGGGAGCCGAGCCCCAGCGACGTAGTCGACAGGATGATCGCGATGGCGAAGGTCCGGGCCGCCGACATTGTCTACGACCTCGGCTGCGGCGACGGAAGGTGCGTCATCACCGCGGCAAGACAGAAGGGCGCTCACGCCGTAGGCATCGACCTCGATCCAAGGAGAATCAAGGAATGTGGTGAAAATGCCCTCAGGGAGCAAGTAGGCGGTCTGGTCCGTTTCCTGAACGCCGATTTCTTTCACGCCGATATCAGCGAGGCCAGCGTGCTTTTCCTGTTCCTCTTCCCTAACGTCAACCTGCGATTGCGGCCGAAGCTTCTCTCAGAGTTGAGACCCGGCGCAAGAATAGTCTCCTACTGCCACGACATGGAGCGATGGGCGCCGGACGAGCGCACCGAGGTCAGGGCGAATTACCTCTACCTCTGGACTGTCCCCGCAAACGTGAGCGGAAGATGGGAGGGCGCGATGCAGGCAAAAGGACGAGTGCTCTCGGTGCGTCTGGAGCTGCAACAGCAATTTCAAACGGCGTCGGGCACGGCGCGCCTCGGCGATGAAGTCTTCTCTCTCCGGAAAGGCTCGTTGGAGGGAAACCGGTTTCGCTGCAACGGCCGGGAGAGCGTACACGGCGACAGCGTCATTTTGATGGGCAGCGTCAAAGGAGACCTCATAGAGGGGGTAGTTCAAAAAGAGGGGGTTTCGGGAGAGACCTGCGCGTGGACGGCGCGGCGCGACCGGGAAGTCCCGAAGTGAAAAGGAGATAAGACGCCGGCGCCCTCCGCCCATCTTAAAGGATTCTCCCTGCCTTCCTTGAAAGTGCAGCCGGAAACGATGACAATAAGGTCAGCGACAGACGATTACGAAGGGCCGAAGGCTTATGGATAAAGACCTTGACCCAACCTCCCTCTCCTCCTTCGACGGCAAAGACGGCAGACCCGCCTATGTGTGCGCCGGCGGCCGCATCGTCGACGTGTCGGGGAGCAGGCTCTGGATGGGCGGCATGCACATGCGGAGGCACGCGGCGGGAAAGGACCTGACCTCAGACCTGGAGGCGGCCCCACACGGTATGGAGGTGCTCGACCGCTATCCCCGGGTTGGGACGCTGCGGCCCATGCCCCCGCCGCTCATCCCCGCCCCCTTTCTGTGGGCGCTGCTGGCCCGCTTGCTTGCGCGCTGGCCGCTGCTGCGGCGTCATCCTCACCCGGCAACTGTGCATTTCCCAGTCGTTTTTTGCGTTTGTGCGAGCTTCTTCTCCGTCCTCTCCGCGCTGACGAGCAACCGCTCTTTCAACGAGACTGCCTATTACTGCCTGATCGGGGCCGTCTTTTTCGTGCCCTTGGGCATTATCACCGGCCTGGCGACATGGCGGATCAATTACCTCGCAAGGCCCATGCGTCCCGTCAGCATCAAGAAGCACCTCTCCTGCGCGACGGTTGTCGTTGTTGCCTTCCTTGCGGCATTGCGCACGGCCGTCCCCGGCCTGACGGAGGCCATGACTGCCCTCGGCGTCGTCTACCTTGCGCTTGTGGTCGCGCTTGCCCCGCGGTCCTCATTGTCGCTTACTACGGCGGCTTGTTGACGTTCCCCATAGAGACCCGGGAAAGCGACATCGTACCAAAGCAATGACGTCGATGAAGCTTGAAGACGACGGGCTCACCGGAGTTCCTATTCTGAGGGGATGCGTCGCCCCGCCCGGCGCTTTTCGATAAAAGAGTCTATCAGCTTTCTCGCAATGCTTATCTTTCCCGGTATTGGCGGCAGGTTGTCCACGCTGTACCAGCCGGCGTCCACGAGCTCCTTGTCGTCGATGCGGATCTCCCCCGAGGCGTAGCAAGCGGTAAAACCGATCATGAGACTGTCGGGGAAAGGCCACGGCTGGCTTCCGAAGTAGCGGACGTCCTTGACGCGTATACCCGTCTCTTCTTCAACCTCGCGGGAAACGGTTTCTTCGAGGCTCTCCCCTGGCTCCACAAAACCGGCCAGGACGCTGTATATGACTTCAGTAAAACGGGTAGCCCTTGCGAGAAGCAACCGGTCTCCCCGCTCGACCAGGACGATTACGGCGGGAGATATGCGCGGGTAGACAAGGGCTCCGCACGAACTGCACTGCTTGGCGCGCTCCACCGGGTGCGCCTCCGTCGGCGCGCCGCACCGGCCGCAAAACCGACTTGTCGCGTCCCATTCGATCAGGTGGATAGCCGCAAAAGCAACCTTGAACGTATCCTCATCCAGCAGGCCGTAGAGGGACCTCAATCCAACGAATGTCATGCCCCGGGGGGCAGGAGTCTTTTCGGTCGCTTCCACGGCGTAGCAGGGGAAGCCGCGAAGGGCGCCCAAATATTGCGGGCCCATCGCAACGATGCCCCACTGGTCGAGCTGTCTCCCGAAGGGGACTTTCGCTCCTCCCGCACCCGTCGCGACCAGCAACTTCTTATGAAGGAAAACGAACCAGTAAGCTGCTGCCGGCGAATCCGGCGCAGCTTTCACCGACGGTATGAACAAGTCCGCCATAATCGTAAGAAACTACCCGGTTCCTTCTTAAAAGTCAAAGGGGAGAGGACCCCATGCGCGCTCCTCTCCCCTTATCTTGAACTTGCTCTATTTATCGGTTTTAATTATTAAGGATGAAGGACAAAGGGTCAATATATCAAGTTTTCAATGAGTTGGCCGGCTTTTTCAAGGACCGGGCCGATGCGGCAAAAACGCAAAAGCCCGCCGAACAGGCGCAGACGCCCCCACCCGAGCAAAAGCAGCCGGACGACGACAAGGCGTTCCTGGATGCCATGAAAGACGTAAAGAAGGCGCCGCCCCATCACGGAAGGGTCCGGGAACCGGCCAGGGCGGCGCCCTCGCCTTGGTCCCCGGACACGGGGACGGAGACGATGGATGAAGTCCTGAAAGGTTCATCGCCGTTCAACGTCGTCAATCTTCCGGAGTACATGGAAGGCTATGCGGACGACGTCAACCCCTTAATCGTGGAAAAGCTACGAAACGGAGAGTTTTCCGTCCAAAAGGTCCTCGACCTGCACGGTCTCTCGGCCGAGGTCGCCTCCGAGGCGTTCCACGCCTTTTTGGGCGAGGCCGTGCACGCGCGGCTGCATTGCGTTAAGATCATTCACGGCAGGGGCTTGAGATCGCCTCGGGGGCCGGTGCTAAAGGAGAAGCTTAAGGAATGGATCGTGCGGGCAATGCACAGGAAATGGGTGGTCGCCTTTGCAAGCGCGGAGATGGCGGACGGCGGGCCGGGAGCGACGACGGTATTGCTCAGGACAAGGGCCGATAAAAAGAAGCTGCATGTGATCGGCTAGGACAGCGGAAGGCGCATCGGGCTCTTAGCCGGCGTCGCTTCCGAAGAATTATCTTTAAAATCAACGCCTCATCTGTTAGGGTATTATCGAAGAAAGACAAGCGCATCCGAAGTGAAAAAGCGAGGGAGCGAACACGGAGCGTCGAAAATAATAGGCCCCGCTTTTTCACAATAAAACCTACGATGGGATAAGGAAGTTAAGCATGAAAAAAGTAGGGATTATAGGTTTGGGGAACATGGGGGAATCGATCGTGCGCGCCCTCCTTGGGGCGGGTCTTGCCCCGGATGACATCCTTTCATTCGAAATAAAACCGGAAAGGATGCGGACGGCGACCGCCGCTTACGGCATCGAGCCAGCGGTCGGAGTCGCGGATCTGGCGGCGCAATGCCGTTGCGTCATACTCGCGGTGAAGCCCCAGGACGCCAAAGGCGCTATCGCCGCCATCGCGCCGTCCGTGGACGATTCGCGCATCATCATCTCCATTATGGCGGGCGTTGCCATGTCGAGCATCGCCGCCATGCTGGAGAAGCCCGCCAAGATGGTCAGGGTCATGCCGAACATCGGAGCGGCAGCGGGGGAAGGCGCCCTGGGCCTGGCTGCAAACGCCCTGGTTACGCCGGATGAGCTGGGATGGGTCTTGGCCCTGCTTGCGCCTCTGGGCCGCATAATCGAGGTCGAGGAGGAGCACATGGACGCGGTGACGGCCCTCGGCGGCAGCGGACCGGCTTTTTTTCTTTCCTTCCTGGAAGCCATGATCGATGGAGGCGTCAAGATGGGCCTCCCTCGGGATAAAGCACGCGATCTTGCCGTGCAGACCGTTAAGGGCACGGTTGCCCTCCTCGAAAAAGAGCATGGCCACCCTGCCCTGCTGAAAGAAAGGGTCGCTTCTCCCGGGGGCACGACTATTGCCGGCCTTGTCGTCCTTGAGGAGAAGGGCTTCAAAGGCATTCTTGTGCGCGCACTGGAAGCCGCAAAAAAGCGCGCGGAGGAGCTCTCCGAATAATGGACAACGAGTACACAGGCAAACGTCAACAGATGGTCCGCACGCTCATAGAACAGGGCATAAAGGACCCGAGGGTGCTTGAGGCGTTCATGAAGGTCCCTCGCCATCTCTTCCTTGATGAGGCGCTCCGGCCTCAGGCCTATGACGACTATCCCTTGCCCATTGGCGAGAAGCAGACCATATCGCAACCCTACATGGTCGCCCTGATGACCCAGACGCTCGATCTCAAGGGGACAGAGAAGGTCCTGGAGATCGGCACCGGCTCAGGCTACCAGGCAGCAATACTGGCGGAGCTGGCCGACCGGGTCTTCACCATAGAGCGCGTGCCAGCCCTCGCAAAAAGGGCGCGAAGGGCGCTCGACATGCTCAGGTGCACGAACATCGTTGCCCGTATCGGCGATGGGACCCTGGGATGGCGGGAGGAGAGCCCTTTCGACGCCGTTATCGTTACAGCTGCGGCCACGGACGCACCCGACCCCCTCCTGAAGCAACTCGAAATCGGGGGAAAACTGATCATGCCCATCGGAGACGAACAAGTCCAGGACCTAATCCTCTACGTGAAGGATGGAGAAGACAGGTATCACGAGCAAAGCTACGGCGGCTGCAGGTTCGTCAAGCTGATAGGCGAGCACGGCTGGACCTCGTAGGCCATTCGCCGCAATAACTCCCGTATGCGCATCGCTTTTCAGGCGCCGCCATATCCAACGCTTCCGACCCACGGCCTTGGGCCGCGGGTTCCCCGGCGCCCGACTCTCACCCGCTATTTTAGAACTCCCCCCGCCTGCCTTTCGCCCTCGGGAATCAGCACCGACCTTCGGCGGATGACCCGGGTCCCCGGGGCTTTCGCCTGTTCAATCGACGCTTCATTGCCTTTGGCGTCATCGGGCTCTTTCGCGCCCCGCCTCCCACCACAATTATGTTGACTTTCATACCCCTTTTGCGGTTTAATATGAAACTTTTATACAAAGATATGATACGGAGGGAGGGGAATAATGCATGCCGGTAGTCATCATACGAGACGGAGAATCTTTTGAAAGCGCCTTAAAGCGATTCAAGAAGCAGTGCGAAAGAACCGGGATATTGTCCGAGATCAAAAGAAGAGAGCACTACGAAAAGCCAAGCGTCAAAAGAAAAAAGAAAATTCTCGCCGCAAAAAAAAGAGCCTCTCAAGAAGATGAGAAGAATGATGGAGAAAGGTCTTTACTAGAGGAATGGCATACAAGGACGATATAAACGCAAGTCTCAGGAAAGCGCTCAAGGAAAAAGATGCGCTCAGGGTGTCCGTGCTGCGTATGCTATTATCTTCACTTGGTTATAAAGAGGTCGAGACGAGGAAGCCGCTGACAGAGGAGGAGTTTCACGCGGTCGTGAAGAGCATGATCAAGCAACATGCCGAATCGATCGAGAGCTTCAAGAAAGGTCAGCGGCCGGACCTCGTGGAAAAGGAAGAAAACGAGCTCCAGATCTTGAAAGAATTCGTGCCCGCCCAGATGACCGAGGAGGAAGCGGCGCAAGAAGTGGACAATGCCATAAAGACCCTCGGGGCCAAGGACCAGAAGGATATGGGCAGGGTGATGAAGTTCCTGGTCGAAAAACTTGCATCCCGTGCGGATGGAAAGGTACTCAATCAAATGGTGCGAAACAGACTGTCTTCCCAAAGACCGTCGTGAAGCCATTCATGGCAGATAAAACTTTAGAATACGTAGATTACCTAAGACTCCTCGATGTCCTGCAAAGTTATTCCTCGACCCCCTTTATCAGCAATGAGCTGCTCAGTCTGAGACCTCTTCCGACGGTCCATGAGATCGAGGAGCGCCAGGAGCGGATATATGGCGTCCTTGAGATGATCAAATGGCACGGCCCCATCCCTCTGGCCGACATTCCCGACGTAAGGAAGCAGGTCGCCGGGCTGTCGCTTCCGGAATTTACCCTGGAGATACCCGATTTCCTCGCTGTCGCACAATTCCTGTCGAGCTGTAAGGGAATTGCGGCGTTTATCAAGAAGGCTGTAAAAAGAAGTCATTATATCGAATCAGTGATAGAGGGCATCAAGGCTCCGTCGGAAGTGATTGCAAGAATTAAGAAAACAATAAACGAGGAGGGGTTCATCGAGGACAGCGCCTCCTACGAGCTGTCACGTATCAGGTCGGCTCTCTACCAACTGAAAGAAAGGGCGAAGAAATCCCTTGACCGGATCATGGAGAGGGACGAGGTGCGCCCCGTGGTGCAGGACACGTATATCGCCGTCCGCAACGGCAGATACGTAATACCCCTCAAACCTAACTACAACCAGTTCTTTCAGGGCATTGTACACGATTACTCACACTCCCTTAAAACCTCCTTCGTGGAGCCTGTCGAAGTCATGGAGGTCAACAACACGATCAGCGTGCTGGAAAAGGAGGAAAAGGAAGAAGAAAAAAAGGTGCTCCGCGATCTGACGCGGTCGGTCCGCCCGTATACGGCGGATATAAAGGCGACCCTCTCCGTTGTCGCCGACCTGGATTTCCATCACAGTCTCGCCCTCTTCGCCTCCGCGTTCAATTGCGTCAGGCCCCGGATCGAGACGGGAGGATCGATTGAGATCAGGGAGGCAATCAATCCTTTCATCCGGATCTCGAAGAAAGAAAAGGCCGTGCCCATCGACATTCTTATCGGCGAGAAGAAGCAGGCGACCATCATCAGCGGCCCGAACGCGGACGGAAAGACCGTGGCGCTGAAGACGACGGGTCTCCTGTTGCTCATGGCGCAGGCCGGTATGTTCATCCCGGCCAAATACACTCCGAGGGTCTCCCTTTTCCCTCGCATTTACGCAGTCATGGGGGACGAGCAGGATATCTCCATGGAGCTTTCGACTTTTACGGCCCACGTCGAGGCGATCAAGAATGTATACGAGAACTCCTCGGGCGGGGAGCTTGTGCTTATCGACGAGATCGGGGGCGGCACCGAGCCGCAGGAGGCCTCGGCGCTGGCCATGGGCGTGATCGACGCTTTTGTTGAAAAAGGTTGCAGGGTCGTCGTGACGACCCATCTCAATCTGCTCAAGGCATACGGCGCCTCTCGCCCCTTCGCCCTGAATGCGGCTACTGATTTCGATTCCCGCACGATGAAGCCCCTCTACACGCTTCTTTACGGCGTCGCGGGCGTCAGCAACGCTCTCAAAGTCGCCGAAACGTGCGGCATGCCGCGGGAAATTGTGGAGAAAAGCTTTTCCTATCTTGGGAAACAGGAATTTGTGCTCAACGACCTTATCAGGGACCTTGAAACCGAGACGAAGGCGGCCCGGGCCGAACGGACCAGGGCGGCCCGTTACCGTGAGCAGATGCGGCAGAAACTGGAAATCCTCAAAGAAAAGAGGGACGCCTACCTCAAAGAAGCGGAAGAGCGCTGCCTTAGGAAGGTGACTGACCTTGAGGCGGAGCTCGACGAGATGCGCAAGGGGTTGGCCGCAATGGACAGAGAGTCGATGCGCAGGGCCCGGGAAAAAGCGTCCGCCCTGAGACGAAAAATCGCCCCTGCACGCGCAGTCTTGCAGGCCAAGATAGCAGCCGGGGACCGGGTAAGGGTAAGGACCATCGGAAAAGAGGGCTACGTTGCTGCAATGTACGAGAAAGGGATGGCCGAAGTCGTTGTCGGCAATATGCGGATGCGGATAGGAAAAGATTACGTCGAAAAGATAAACCACGGGGCCGAGGTGGACGAGCGGGGCGCAGGGGATAGTCGCGTCGAAGTGAACGTGCCCGAGAACGCCGCGCCCGAGATCAACGTGCGGGGTCTCAGGATCGAAGAGGCCCTCGTTGAGGTCGACAGGTTCGTAGACAGAGCAATCGTCCACGGCGCGCCAAGGTTGAAAATAGTCCACGGGATCGGTACGGGCAGACTGATGCACGCGATCAGGGAGCACCTCCTTGAGGCGAATTTTGTAAAGGATGTGAAAAAGGACGAGGCAAACGCAGGGGCAACAATCGTAGAGCTGGTATGAGTTCCGTTCTTGATGAAGTACTGGAAAAGGTGAACATCCTGGACATCGTGTCCCAGTACGTGAAATTAAGAAGAACCGGCAGAAATTTTGTAGGGTTATGCCCGTTTCATAAAGAGAAAACTCCTTCATTCACCGTAAACACTGAAAAGCAAATATACTACTGCTTCGGCTGCCATGAAGGCGGCAACGCCGTCAACTTCCTCGCCAAATACGAGCGAACGACCTTTTCGGAAGCCCTTGAGACGCTGGCCCATCAGTTAGGCATCGAGGCCGCCGGCAGGCTGAGCGCCAAAAGAACGCCGGTAATCGACGCCCTCTCCAGACTGGCCGACTATTACCACGAAAGCTTGAAGCGCTCCGGTCCTGCCATGAAATACCTGAGCGACCGGCAGATCAGCGCCGCCGCGATCGACGAATTCAGGCTGGGATACAGCGAAGGAAGAAGCTACTGGAAGGATCTCGCAAAGCATCTCGGCATCCCCATGGACCTGCTTCTGAGCACGGGCATCGTCAAGATGAGGGACGGCGGCGAGGTGTACGACATATTCCGAGGCAGGGTGATCGCGCCCATATGCGACATGCGCGGAAAGGTCGTCGGCTTCGGTGGGCGCGCCATCGCGAAAGACGCCCTGCCGAAATACATCAACTCCCCGGAATCGCCCGTTTTTACCAAGCGGTCCGTGCTCTATGGCGTCGACAAGGCAAAAAGGGAGATCGTCGAGAAAGACGAGGCAATCGTCGTTGAAGGCTACTTCGATCTGATCTCGCTCCACGCGGCCGGGATAAAGAATGCCGTGGCAACCCTCGGCACCTCCGTCACCGAGGAACAAATCTCGCGCCTTCGGAACTACACAGAGAACATCACCCTTATGCTGGACGGCGACGAGGCAGGCGTTAAAAGCGCCCTCCGCCTCATCACGCTTTTCGCGGAGATGGGTATCAACGGGACCATGGCCGTGCTGCCGGAAGGGCACGACCCAGACAGCTTTGTACGGCAGCACGGCGCGTACGGGTTCCTGCACGCGATGGGCGAGAAAAGGCAGCTCCTCGATTATTTTTTCGATCTCCACGTCAAGAAGCGCGGCATGGAAACCCTTGAGGGTCGGATGGCCTTTATCAGGTCCGTTATCCCGTACATCCAGGGCATGCGGGACGCGGTCGCCAAAAGGATGTACGTGCAGCGGCTGGCCGGGCTCACCGGAGTGGAGGAATATCGCTTCTGGGACAGCGTCAAGGACGGGCGCAGAGAGACCGGCGCCGCAGACGGGAAGGAAAAGGGAAGCGTGATAGAGGAAAAAGTCGTCGGCATCGTGATGAATAGGCCGGGACTTTTGAGACTGTTGAAAGGAAAGGGGGTGGAAACATCTATAGGGGATAGAGACCTGGGCGAAGCGCTCTCCAGGTGGCTCAAATACGAAGAAGAGCACCCAAATCCCGATATCAGTCTTTTTATGAGCGTACTCGAAAGACCGGAGTTGCGCCAGAAGGCTGCGGCAGCCGCCCTTGGGGGGGCCGACTGCGATGAGCATGAGGCGGAGAAAGTCGTGTCCGACTACCTCCGTCACAGAGAACAAAAGCGCATCCGCGGACAGGCGAGGGAAATTACCGAAAAATTGTCAGAGGCTGAGAAGAGGGGCGACGAAGCGGCGTTGCGAGAGCTGCTCGAAAGAAAGAAAAGCGTACTGGCAGCCATGAAGAACGAATCCGCCAAGTGAGGTAACTATGTCTGACGATATTGAGAGTGGGGTCAACATGCTTGGCTTTGACCCGGCGAGGCGGTTTTTCCCCTACGATGAAGGCCGGGAGGCAGGTGCAGTCTACGTGATGATGTCCTCAGGCGGCGAGCATCAGGCAGATCTTTGCGGAGACATAGATTTCTTTCATGTAGGCGCGGAAGGGGAAGAGAGTCTGCTCCGGACGGAAAGGTATCCTTTTCAGGTTGGGTTGGAGGGCGTCTACGACGATGATTTGACAAACCCCATCAGGCATTACATCAAGGAGATGGGTTCCGTGGGGCTTCTCACGCGCGAGGGGGAGAAAGAGCTTGCGTCGCGCATCGAGGAAGCCAGGGATGAAGTCAGGGAAATCCTTTTGTCCTACCCGGGGACGGTGAGGGAGCTATTGAACCTCTATTCCGGTCTCGGGATATCGCAATTGAGCGCTTCGGAGATAGCGGCCGATGTGGAAGACGAGGAAGGTCCGGGCGAGGAAAAAGCCCACAAGGAAAGGATCGTCCGCCTGCTGGAGGCCCTGAAACAGATCTATGATCGGTCGGAGACGGCCGAAGGTGAGGAAGAAAAAGAGCTTTGCCGGGCTGAGATGAAGCAGATCGCCGGCGAAATAAGGTTCGGCAGAAAACTGGTGGAACGGATGAAGTCCAGGACCCGGTCTTCCGTCGAAAAGATCGAAAAAGTGGAGAGGGAGTTCCAGCGGCTGATACAGGCGCGAAGCTCCGAGGCGACAAGCAGGGACGCGGCGATTCTGTATAAAAGGACAGAGAGGATCGAAAAGGAGGCAGGCACCCGGATGTCAGAAATAAAGCAGTTCTTCCGGCGCATCGAGAAAGCCGACCAAGCATGCCGCGCAGCCGGGAACGAGCTGACAAAAACGAATTTGAGGCTGGTTGTCAGTATTGCGAAGAAATACGTGAACCGGGGCTTGTCTCTCCTCGATCTCGTACAGGAGGGAAATATCGGCCTCATGAGGGCGGTAGAAAAGTTCGAGTACAAAAGGGGCTACAAATTCAGCACCTACGCGACGTGGTGGATAAGGCAAGCGATCACCAGAGCGATTGCGGATCAGGCCAGAACTATAAGGATCCCCGTCCACATGATCGAGACGATCAACAAGATCGTCAGGGTCTCGCGCCAACTCGCTCAAGATCTGGGACGAGAGCCGCTTCCTGACGAGATAGCCGAGCGGATCGGGTTTTCTCCAGACAAGATCAGAAAGGTCCTTCGCGTCACAAGAGAGCCCATATCGCTCGAAACGCCGGTGAGCGACGATGAGGATACTCGCCTCTCGGATCTTATAGAAGACAAGAACGCAGCCATACCCCAGGATTCAATCATATTCCGCGACCTCTCGGAGCACCTTGACAGGACGCTCTCGACCCTTACGCCGAAAGAGGAAAAGGTGATAAGGATGAGGTTCGGCATTGGGGAAAAATGCGACCACACCCTCGAAGAGGTGGGCCAGGCGTTCGAGGTGACGAGGGAAAGGATACGGCAGATAGAGACGAAGGCGTTGCGGAAGCTGAGGCATCCGACGAGGGCGAAGCGGCTGAGGTGTTTCGCGGACTCGTGAGTTTAGTTCTCACGGGTCAGCGCGCTACGCTGAGCCGCCTGTGATAAAAAGTTGCGAGTGGAAAAGAGTAGTCAGCGCTGAGCTGCATTGACTGCGCGCTTAACCAAGTAACTCTTCGAGCGGGCCGTGGGGGAGATTGAAAGCCTCCGCTACCGCCCTGTGGACGACCCTTCCGTATGCGAGATTCACTCCTCTGCAAAGGGCCCTATCCTCTTTTACCGCCTTTTGCCAGCCTTTTTGCGCTATGGCGAGCACGTAGGGCAGGGTGTTGAGCGTAAGCGCTCTCGTCGCGGTCCTCGGGACGGCCCCCGGCATGTTCGCCACAGCGTAGTGGACAACCCCTTCCTCGAGGTAAATTGGATCATCGTGCGTCGTCGGCCTTGACGTCTCTGCGCAGCCCCCCTGGTCGATAGCCACGTCGACCAATACCGCCCCTGTTTTCATGGTTTTGAGCATCGATCTCGTGATCAGACGCGGGGCTTTCGCGCCTGGGATCAGGACAGCCCCCACAAGGAGGTCCGCAAAGGCAAGAGCCAACCTGAGATTGTAATTGTCCGCGATCATGGTGACGACCCGTCCGAGGTAGGCGTCGTCCATCACTCGGAGCTTTTGCGGCGCGATGTCGAGGACAGTGACGGAAGCGCCCATGCCCAAGGCAATGCGGGCCGCCTGGGACCCCACCGTACCCGCGCCGAAGATGACGACGTTCGCGGGGGGGACGCCGGGCACGCCGCTAAGCAGCACGCCCCGACCGCCGAACGTCTCCTCAAGATATTTGGCGCCTTCCATCGGCGCCATCCGGCCTGCGATCTCACTCATCGGCCGCAGTAGGGGGAGAAGACCCTCGTCCGTTTCTACCGTTTCATAGGCGATGGCAATCGCTTTTTTCCGGAGCAGGCTGAGCGTGAGACCCTCGGCGGCGGCAAGGTGGAGGTAGGTAAACAGGATCTGGCCTTCTCTCAGCATCTCGCATTCATCGGGAAGGGGCTCCTTCACCTTCAGGACCATGTCGGAGCGGCTGTACACGCTCGGCGCGTCGGGGGCGATCTCCGCCCCTGCCTGCGCGTATTCCACGTCATCGAAGCCGCTTCCCAGACCTGCGCCCGTCTCGACGAGGACCCTGTGGCCGTGGGCGGCGAGGGCCTCGGCGCCGCCGGGCACGAGAGCGACGCGCTTTTCTTCAACCTTGATTTCCCGGGGGACGCCGATCAGCATGAGCCGCCTCCTTCGTCTTCTTCGCGGTTTCTTTCTGTATTATAAAACTTCTCTATTCGGCTGGCCTATTCTTTTCTTCCTTCGTCACGGATATAGGGTCTTTTGCCATGGCAGGATTAAATAAGGCGCCCGAAAGAAGCGATCCAATACGGGAAAAAGACGCCGCACTACGAGGGGCGCCATCATCCCAAGGTCCGTCTCCGGAACGTACTCGAGGAATGCCGCCGCGCGCCCAATCGACCGTAAGTGAGGACGGCGCCTGGAGCGAGACTCATAGGCGCAGGCCCTAGTCGAGCGAGTCGACAGCCTTGCGGATCCTCTCCAGCCCTTTCTCGATGACCTCCATCGAAGTCGCGAAAGAAAGCCTCAGATGTCCCTCTTTGCCGAACTCGCTGCCCGGCACCACGGCCACGTGGAAATCCTCAAGAAGAATATCGGTCCACTGGGCTATCGATCTTACCTTTTTCCCCTTATACGTGCTGCCCACTAGACCTTTAAAGGAGGGAAACACGTAGAAGGCGCCCTTGGGGTTGAAGCAGCTCACCCCTTCAATGCCCCTCAAGCCCGCCACGAAGAGGTCCCTCCTCTTCACGAATTCCCTGACCATTAGGCTGACGAAATCCTGCGGGCCGTTCAGGGCCGCGACCGCCGCCTTCTGCGATATCGAGGCGGGGTTGGATGTGCTCTGGCTCTGGATATTGCTCATTGCCTGAATTACCTCTTTCGGCCCGGCGGCGAAGCCGATCCTCCAACCTGTCATCGAGTAAGTCTTGGAAACGCCGTGGGCGATGACGGTCGCTTCTTTGATAGGCCCTCCGAGAGACGCAATGCTTGTGTGCTCGTGGCCGTCGTAAACGAGCTTCTCGTAAATCTCATCGGAGATCACATACAAGCCGTGCTCGACGGCCAGCTTGCCTATCTCCTCCAGGTTCCGCAACGCATAGACAGACCCGCACGGGTTGGACGGGTAATTAAGGATGATGCCTCTGGTCTTCTCGGTAATGTGAGCTTTGACCATCTCCGCCGTCAACTGGTACTCCTCTTCTTCGTGCGTCTCCACGAAGACCGGCGTCGCCCCGGCGAGTTCGACCATGACGGGATAAGAGACCCAATAGGGCGTAGGCACGACGACCTCGTCGCCTTCCTGGAAGACAGCCTGAAAAAGATTGTAAAGCGCATGTTTGCCGCCGCACGTCACGATAACCTCTTCCCGATTGTACTCCAGGTTGCTGTCTCTCTTGAACTTCGCAATGACGGCGTCCTTCAGCTCCTCCAGACCGGCAGCGGGCGTGTATTTGGTCCAGCCGTCCATGATGGCGTCTATCGCGGCCTTCTTGATGTGGTTAGGCGTATCGAAATCGGGGCTCGCCCGCCCCAAAACCCACGATATCGAGGCCCTGCGCCCTGAGCGCCTTTTCTTTCGCCGCAATCGCGAGCGTCGGCGACGGTTTCAAGGACCTTGCTCTTTTGGAAATCATCAAAATTGCCTCTGCTTTTCGAGTATTTCGCGCGACGCAACGACGATGCGCCGCACGTTGTTCTCCCTGCATTTATTTATACTATACGGGCTGCCCTTGTCAACCCGAGCCAAAAATTCGACGGCCGGAGTCTCCCGCCGCTAAAAGCGGCCGGATTGCGCGAGAGGACCTGCATCGCGACGGCGGTCGTCCATGCAGCTTCGTGAAGAAAAGACTATAAACCGCCCAGCCACGCGCCCAGTCGCTCGCATCCCTCTTTCAGGTTTTCGATGCTGTTCGCGAATGAGAACCGCACATGGCTGCCCGCACGGTAGGCCCCGAAATCGTACCCCGGAGTAATCGCGACTCTTGCCTCGGCGAGCGCCCGCTCCACGAACGCCATGCTGTCAATCCGCCACCGCTCGATGCCTGCGTAAATATAGAAGGCTCCTTCGGGCCACGCGGGCAGCTCAAAGCCAAGCTGCTGCAGCCGGGGGAACAAAAAATTCCGTCTTTCGCGATACGTTTCCTTCATCGCCTCGATTTCAGTCGCCGCGTCGAACGCGGCAAGGGCTGCATACTGGGCGATCGTGGGGGGCGAAATGAATACGTTTTGCGCCACCCTCTGCATGGGCCGCACGAGCGACCGGGGCGCGACCATCCATCCGAGCCTCCAGCCGGTCATGGCGTAAGTCTTTGAAAAACCGTCGATCACGACGACCTCGTCCGATATCGCGAGGGACGAAAGATAGCGCCGGTCATAGATGAGACCGGAGTATATCTCGTCCACAGCCATCAGGCCGCCCTTCTTCGACACGGCGTCATTAAGACGCGCCAGGGATTCGGCCGCATAGACAGTCCCGGTCGGGTTGGCAGGACTGCACAGCAACAAGAGGTGCGGTAGACGACCGGCCTCTTCCACCTGGCCGGCCGTGATCTCGAACCGCGATGCGGCGGAAACCGGCAGCGGGAGGACGCGCGCGCTGAAAAGGGTGCCGAAATTCCGGTAACAAGGGTATCCGGGATCGGAGACAAGGAAATTCCTTCCCGGACCGAGAAGCGCCGAGCACAGCAGAAAAAAGGCGCCCGACGTGCCGCTCGTCACGATGATCCTGTCGGCCGGCACGCTCACGCCTTGTGATTCGGCGTAGTAGGCTGCGATGCGTTCCCTTAATTCAGGCAAACCGAGGCTATGCGTGTAAAAGGTGCGCCCCTCTTCCATGCTCCTCACGCCCGCTTCTCTTATAGAGAGGGGGGTTATGAAATCCGGCTCCCCTATCTCCATGTGTATCACCTTCTCGCCGCGCGCCTCCATCGCCTGGGCTTTCTCCAAAAGCTCCATGACATAAAAGGGCTGGATCTTAGCGGACCTCGCGGTGCATCGCATCGATTTCTGCTTTCTCATCGCCCTGCCCTTTTCACTTTTCACTCGTCGCTCCCCGGCGACAGAAGTTCTAAGTTTCTTTCTCTCAGGCAGTCTGATCCGGCCGACCTTCCCATAACTTCCTTACCAGCTTCGCCTTCATTTCATAACGGGGCAGGGTCCCATCGGGAACCATCTCCACCTCAAAGCGAGAAAGCAGGCGGTCATGGAGCTTGCCCTCCAACTCTTTCTTCAGCTGACCAACATCTCCCGCTTTGTCGGTATACTCTACCTGGACCCGTATGGGCGGCTGTATGTTTGGTCCCGGTTGGTCGAGCAGCACGACCATTTCGCCGTTTGTCCTGGGCTGGGCGGCCGCGACGACATCTTTGACGGCGGACGGGAAGACATTGACGCCCAGCACGATCAGCATGTCGTCTGTCCTGCCCAAACAGCGGACCCGGAAACTTGTTCGTCCACATCCGCAGGCGCCTGTCCACACCCTGATCCTGTCGCGCGTTCTGAACCTTACGACCGGATGCGCTTCTCTATCGATAAGCGTGTAGACAAGTTCCCCTTCTGCCTCGTCTTTCATGTCGAGCACAACGCCTGTATCCGGATCGATTAGTTCACATACGATGAACTCCTGGGCATTGAAATGCATGCCTTGCTGTTCGGGACATTCGCCGAAGATGACGGGTGCAGCGTCTGAGTTGCCCAAACCCTCTGTAACCCTGCCCCTGAATTCCTCTTGCAGCCGGTTTCTTATGGAAGGAATTCCACCCCCCGGCTCTGCCCCGAGCACGCATTTCCTGAAACCAAGATCGGCAGGATCCATGCCGTATTTCTTTCTGACGAATTCCGCGAGATAAATGGCGTACGAGGGGGTGCAGTGAAGCGCGGTAGCGCCCAGCAGTTTCGCGGTAATAACTACACGCTCGGACGCGCCCGTCCCTATTGGCACAAACGTGCTTCCTATGTTCTCTATGGCATCCTTGCATGGCAGGCCGCCCACGAAGAATGTGAGACCGGCCGCGTGGATCACGATATCTTCTTTCCGAAGCCCCTGTACATAGAAGGACCGCGAGGTAATCTCGGTCCATACCTGATGGTCATGCCTGGTGATGCCGATAAACGTAGGAACCCCCGTTGTACCCGAAGAAGAATGGATGCGTATTATATCCTCCATCGGAGCAGCAACATGCCATCCAAGCGGGGCATGGTCCTCCTGGCTCTTCCTAAGCTCATCCTTTTCCGTAAAAGGCAGTTTGGAAAGGTGGTCCAGCCCCTTTACGTCGCCTCTCGCCAGGCCGGCCTCCTTGAATTTCTTCTGATAGAAAACCGACTTCTGCCATACGTAATCCAGTTGCTTCTTGAATTTGTGCTCCTGAATCGCCCGTAACTCTGCGGGCGCCATCGTTTCGATGCGTTCGCTAAAAAATCCGTTGGTCATGTGCGCCTCCTTTGAACACTTATATCAATTCTCTCCGTTCGTGGTCAAGCCCAAAAAGAAGACGTCGACTATCGAGTACCGAGTGATCTAAACCACCACCGGCTTCAGCCGGTGGTGGTTTAGATCACTGTTGCTGATTCCCATGTTATTTCTGGTGGCATGCGCCGCATCCGGCATACCATTTCATTCAGGCCACCTTCTGGCCGTTCTGTCCTGCAAATTCATGGGGCGTCATATCTCCAATGGAATTATGGGGAAGGGCGTTGCTTTCTCATGCATTGTCTATGCGGGTCCTTTGCGAGGGAGGCTGACCGCCGACTATTCCCCTTCTAACAGCCGCTTGATCGCCACGATTTGCTCCTCCGTCGCCGTCCCCCTCTTCCGCGCCATTTCCAGCGCCGCCAGGGAGAGGCTCTCGTAGATTCTCCCGTGCAGCGGCATGTCCCGGATGGCTTCCAGGTGGGACAAGACAGTGCCCACGTCGCCCCGCGCCACCGGTCCCGTGAGCGAGAGGAGCGGCCCCTTGGCCTCGATGTTCCGAAGGGTTGCCCTGATGATCGGATAGAAGGGTTTGAGTCCGATTCCGATGCGGCCCATGACGCCCTCCCCGGCATAGAGGAGCGCGGCGAGCAGATTGCAGACAAAAACTGCCGAGACGTGATAAAGCATCTTGTGTGAACTTTCTATCACGACGACGTCGACGCCTATGGACGACGCGATCTCCGTGAGAGCAGGAAGCGCCTTCTCGTCGCCTTCGATAAAAATGTAGGCGGACGGCAGGTCCCTGATGCCCGCATCTATATCGGGAAACGTCTGAAGAGGATGCAGTGAGCCAAGCAGGGCCCCCTTCCCTTCCAGGGCCGAGAGCTCGGACGCCGCATGGGCGCCGCTCGTATGAAAAAACAGCTTCCCGTCGAGCCTTCCCGGAACCGCGGCGATCTGCGCGGCCACATCCTTTATCTCCCTGTCCTGAGTAGTCACGGCTACGATGTCGGCCATCTGCACGGCCAGGTTGTTGTCGAGGGTGTAGAAGCAGTCAGGGCCGATATACGTCTTTGCGGTTTCGAGGGAAGCCTGCCGCCTCGAAGCGACGACGACCACTTCAAGACCCTTCGTTCTCAATACATATCCGAGGGCGACGCCGGCTCTCCCGGCCCCTATAATGCCGATTTTCATCGCTGCAACTCCTTGCGAAGTTGGTCCCAGAGCGCTTTGGGGAGCTTAATGACGTTGCGTAACAGGTAGACAATCCTCTCCTCTACGCTCCGGACATAGCTCGATTCTATCTCCGGGTCGTCCAGGGGCCCTTTGATTCTGTAAACAAAAAAGAGAAAGCCGCTCTTTTTCTCGCGAAAGGTGTCGCGCAAAAGGGGGATCAGGTTGATGATCCTGTCCATGGTCACGAGCGGCGACAGCGTCATCTCGCCGTCGATCTCCTTTCCCGCCGCATCGATGTCGCCTGCGCCCGTAATAAGCATAGAAGGACTGTCTATCAGGAAGTCGTCGGTGTGAAAGACGCCGTTGCGACCCTCTAAGGAAGCCGCGAGTCGCTTGTAGACGAGACCTTCCCGCGTCAGGTCCACCCGTCCCCGAAGAAGGTCGGATACGTTGGTGAGGGCCAGTATCTTGGAAAGGATGTTCCATTTTCTGATGACCCCATCCCGGCTTTCCAGATGCACGGCGCCGCTCGCGCTTCTCGCAAGCTGACCGCTGTCCCTGCCGGTGAACGCGAGGTTTGCAGAAATCGATCCGGTCCCTTCGAAGACGTCCTGTTTTTCCCCCAAAAACGCAAAAACCTCACAAGCGGACACGTCGGACAGGCGCCCCATCAGGTTTATCCTGGAGGCGGACCCGAGATAGGCGTCTCCCTGAAAAACGAGCTTGCCCTTTCCCAGTTCCGCCCCTCCCCGGGTCACCGTCAGCATCCGGCCCCCGAAGGCGCCTTTCATCTCCAGGCCTTTGAGGATCACGCCGCGCAGGCGCACCCTGTCCGATCGCAGCAGAAACTCCCCCGTCGTCCTGTCGGCGAGACTCCCTGAGACAATTACGGGCATCCTGAACCGATTGTCGTAGATCCCTTCAAAATCGACCGGGTCAAAAGAATCCATATCGACCCCAAGGGTGAAGTGGGGCGAGTCGAGACCCGCCACAATAAGATGCGCCTTTGAGAGCGCGCTTGTCCCAACGCGCAGGCCGGACAAGTCGATGGTAAACCGGTCCCCCTCAAAGGTTGCGGCAAGGTCGATGCCCGTGAGCGGCAAAGCAAGCGCCGAAGGGCGCAGGATGCTTCCGCGAAATGTCAGGTATCCCCGCATCAGGGGGAGCTTGGTTACGGGGTACGGCAGGTCCTCCACGTGAACGTCGGCCTTCAGGTCTCCCCGTGTCTCGCGATCGTCAAAAAAAAAGAGCCTCGACAGCTCTTCGATCCTTGGAACATCCAGCGCCAGATGCAGGCGGGAGATCCTTCCTCCGCGACCGTTGCGCTAAATACAGCATTGAGAGGGCCAAGGGTGTAATCGAGGTTGTCCACCGTAAGCTCTCCGCCCTTTTTTCCGTGGAGCGACACGAAGGCCGAGGCTCTCTACCCCGCGTCCTTTTTTCATCACCCGGGGTATCTCGAATGAAAGGTCTGTCATCGCCAGACGCCCTGCCGCCTGGAAGGCGCCGTCTTTGAGCCCCGCCACACCGTCGACGCCGACTGGCCCTTGCAGATGATATGGGCGGCCCAGCAGGACCTCTATCTGGCGGCTGTCTATTATTCCCCGCACCTGCAGGTTTGCCTGCGCTATTTCTACGCTCCCCCTCACGAGGAGCCTCGTTGCGGCCCCTCTTATCACGAGGGGGGCGAAGGTTACGCGTCGATCCTTGAACGCGTAGCTGCCCGACGCCTCGAGGGCGAGGCGCTTCCAAATGAATCTGCCGTCCCGAAGAGTCCCCGCGCCTTCGACGTTGAAACCACTGGCCTGCCTTCCGCGCAGTTCGATGTCTCCTTCGGCGGTCCCGGCGAGGACCTCTATGCCCTCGGTCCCGGCGAGACCTGCCAGCTCCCTGAGGTCCAGCGCATATTGCCCCTTCAGGCGTACATCCCGGCTGCGCGTCAGCGGAACGAGACCCGTTACCCCAAATAGCCGCCCCTGCCCCAGTTTCCCCTCGAAGCCCGATAAGACCAGGGCCTTGTCACGGATGGCGAGTGAGCCGCTCAACCCACGGAACGCGACTTTCCCGACCTCCGCCTCGACATCGCGCACCTCCAGATCCGCCGCAATAGGCTTTCCCCTCCTGAATACGAAACTGTCGACGGCTAAGTTCCCGTTCTTGATAAAAGAGAGAGGGCCCCAATCCCCTTCCGCGAAAGAAGCCGGATCGATATATTCCATCAGGTCGGGAATCGCGATGAAGCCGGTCTTCAACTCAAGATAGGAGAGCTTCTTCCGGGCAGCCGAGAACGTCAACGAAACTGGCGCGCCTTTGAAGGAAAGGCCGGACAAAGCGACGTCCGTTTCTTCGCCGGCCCTCTTCAGATGGATGCGGCAGACATTCCTCTCCGAGACGAGCCGTCGCCTCAGGAAGTCTTCCAGCATCGAGAAGTATGGCGCCTGCACCTCGCCGTCCATCACGAGCACGCCGTCCCGGTATGTAAAGACACCTTGGGAGTCGGCCAGACCCTCGTAGTCTTTCAAGACCCGTGCTATTTCTACCCCTGTCAGCGAGTATTCGCCTTTCAGGTCCGACCGCTTTTCCCCAAAGATTCCTTCGCCCCTGGTCTTCAGGTTCCCCAGTCCCTCGATCCCTCCGTCTATGCTGAATTCCAGCTTGCCGCCGGTGTTGAAGTTGGTCACTCTCATCTCGCGGAGCACGTAAGTGCGACCTTCATACTCGACCGTGCCCCTCCGGATCTCCGCCAGCTCTACCGGCACGGGATAAAGACCTATATGACCCCTCTGGCTTCCGATCCTGATCGCGAAATCCGAAATGGCGAAGTACTCGAGGTAAACGCCTTTCCACGGCGCCGCTCGCACCTCGCATGTACCCACGACGCCTTCGATCCTGCCCTTTATCCGCAACCCTTTAAGCTTCAGCACGAGCCGTCCGTCGCAGAGTGAAATGCTCGAGCCGGATGCCTCCACCGTGCCGTCCACGGCTTTGCCCAGAATGCGACACGCGACGGTCGGCAGATAAAGCCGGGCTGCAAGCGTCATCCCGGCAAGGACGAAAAGCGCCGCGAAAGTGATGAGCAATGCTTTTTTCATCAGGGCGTTCGTGCAAGGGCGAAGAAGAGGACCTCCTTCGCTTTTGTCCGCAGCAGCATCCGGCAGGCCTCAGCCGCGGTATTGCCCGTGGTATAAAGGTCATCCACGAGCAACAACCGTCTGCCCGCGAGGCGCCGGCCGTCGTTCAGGAAGAAACCCCCCCGTATGTTCTGCTTCCTCTCTTCTTTCGACAGCATGTACTGGTCTTTGGTCTCCTTCATCTTCACGAGAGTCTTGTAGTCGATGGGGGCGCCGGTGACGCGCGATATCTCTTCCGCCATGATGAACGCCTGGTTGAAGCCGCGCTTTTTAAGCCTCTTTTCTGTGACCGGGAGCGGGATCACCACGTCGAAGGCATCCGCGAAGGAAGCGATTTTTTCCCGGCTCATCCGCATCAGGGCCCTTCCCACGTCGATCCTGCCCCCGAACTTGAATGCATGAACGGCCTCCCTCAGCGGTCCCTCGAAGGAAAAGACGTAAAACCCGCGCGCGAAACGGGGGGGATAGACGATGCATCCGCCGCATACCGCGTCGCTGCCAGTCCATCTGCCGCAACGGGGACAAACGAAAGCGCTGTCGAGGGCGATAAAAGAGCGCCTGCAAGCGGGGCAGAGCGCCTCCCCTTCCCTGCCGCATCCTCCGCAATGGACAGGATAGATAAGCTCCACTACGGACTTTGCGAGGCCCATGCCGAGTCGCATTAAGAGTCGCCGCCCGGAAGCCGCCCGATCGGCTTTGATCCGTCGAGACAGGCGTACTTCTGCACCCGGCCCCCTCCTTTTTTGGAGGGGGAGGCGCCGCCGGCTTTGCCGGCGAACGAGCGCGGCGAGCCCAGCGACGAGGCGCCGACAAAGATGGGGCTTCGAGGCCGGCTCGGCATCAGGCGCCATACTTGTCAAGCTTCAAGCCGTAGGCCATGGCAAGGGTCATCAGCTCTTTCGCGTAGATCGTCCCTATGCTGCCCTTCAGACACTCCTTTTCGTTGAAGGAGACGCCGTCAGTCTCGCCCGTGTCCGCGACTATCAAAAGGGGCACGGGGTGCCAGCTGTGGCCTTTGAGGAGACAGGGGGTCGAATGGTCGCCGGCGACGACGAGCACCTTCGGCTTGAGCGCATAGATGTCGGGAATGATCCTGTCTACGAACTCTATCGCCCTTGTCTTCTCCCTGAAATTACCGTCTTCCCCGGCCACATCCGTCTCTTTAACGTGCAGGAAAAAAAACTGGTACCGGTCGTAATACTCCTTGAGGATAGCGACCATCTCTTTATAGTCCGCGGGGACCTTTTCCACACTCATGCCTAACACCTTCGCAATCCCCCGATACATGGGATAGGTGGTAATGGCAAGCGCGTCCATCCGATATTTTTCCGGGAACCGGGGGATGTCTGGGCGCTTCGAAAAGCCCCTGAGGAGGACCCCGTTGGCCGCTGGCTCTTCCTTCAGCACGTCCATCGCTTTTCTTATGAATGCATTGACGACCCTGGCGGTCCTCTCTGCCGCGGTCGTCTGCGGGGCCGCCCATTCGAAAGGCTTCCCCTCCCTGTGCGGGTCCGCGTCCTCCAATGCATCGGACAGACCCTCTCCTCTGAAGACGACCCCGAACCTGTGAGAAACCCCTGCCTTTATCAGCACCCGCACCCCTTCCACCGACGGGACGGCCTGCGAAAGGCCCTCGACCAGCCGCTTCCCGACGGAGGTGTCTATCCTGCCCGCCCTCCGGTCTGCAACAATGCCGTCCTTAACGGTGCAAAAATTGCCCCTGGCGGCTACATCGCTCGGCTCAAGGTCCATGTCGAGTCCGAGCGCTTCTAAGATGCCCCTGCCTATCTCGCAGCGCAAAGGGTCATAGCCGAAGAGGCTCAAATGGCCGGGACCGCTGCCCGGCGTCACGCCGATCCCCACCGGGATGGTGCGGCCGAGCACGCCTCTCTCCACCGCGAGACGGTCAATGTTGGGCTTCTTTGCGCTCTCAAGGGGGGTTGCAAGAGAGTGCGCCGGGTCGGGAATATCCCCAAGCCCGTCAAGGATAAGAAAGATAATCTTATTGTCGTTTCTTAGAATGAGGTCGCCCATCATGTCGCCTCCCAGTTTGCCTCGTAAAGGGCCCGCAGGTCCTCTGCCTCCCGGAAAAAGAGACCTTCCTGACGGATATTAATTGTGTTCCAGCTCGAACATATTTCGCAGAAATCGGCCCATTCCTCTTTGACGGCCAGACACGTTGCGCAGTAGAAGGGGAGATAGGCCTGGCTCATGGGAAAAGCCCTCGCGAACTCCTTGACTGCGTCCTCGAATTCGCCCCGGTGAATGTACGCCTCCGCCATCGCCCGGTGAAGTCCCCTGAATTCCTTCTCGTCTGCAAGCAACGTCTTCAAAAGGTCGATCGCTTCGTCGATCATTTCCAGCTTCAGGCAGAGCCGCGCGTAAAAGAACATGAGCAACTGGTTTCTGGGCGCCACATCGAGGAGACGGCGGTAAATCTTCAATATGACGCCCGGCTCCCCCCTGTCGATATAGAGGTCTTCCATCTGACGAAGGAAGACGACATGGCCCGTCTTTGCAAAGCCGCGGCCGTACACCCTGCCCGCGTCGTTCAGCTTGCCCATCTTCTTGTAGACTTCTGCGATTAGCGTATAGGCGGGGATGAAGCGTTTGTCGTCCTTGGCGATCTCCCTCAGGTCCTTCAGCACTTGCTCGTGGAGCTTCGGATCCTGCCTCAGGAAGCGCTCCTTTGCGCTCTCGTACCGGAGCCCGATGAATCGCTGTTCCTCTTCGGGCATCCTTACCTGCTTTCGCACCTTCTCCTCCATCTCCAAAGCCTTGGCCCATGCCTTCCGGCCGATGTAGAGGTCCCTTAAACCGCACCCGGCCTCCAGGCTCGAATCTCTGACTTTCAGCACCTCCAGCAGGTCCCGCTCGACGGCGTCGAGGTCCCGCATGCCGCGGTGAATCCGTGCTTTTTCCAGCAGCATCGCTTCTTTCTTGCCAAGAAATCCTTCGGCTCGGTCCAGAACCTCGATCGCTTTATCCTCCGCGCCTCTCGCCGCGTACATCCCGGCGAAAAGCAGGTAGGGCTCTTCCATATCGGGCATTGACTTTATGGCGCGGTTGAAATACTCCTCCGCCTTCTCCGGTTCGCCTTTCCTCTCGTATAGTTTCCCCTTCTCGACAAGGTCTTTCGCCTCGGTCCTGAGCCTCTCCTTCCTTTTGCCGCGCCACTTTGCCAGGCCCCTGTGCACATCGGTGAAAAAACCTGCAATGAGGGAAACGACAACGCCCAGCAAGAAGGCGGCGGCGATATAGTTGGCGACGGACGTCTCGGGGAGCACGCCGAAGCCGGCATCTACCCGCACTATGGCGCCATTAAGGCTGGACAGCAGCACGTAAGCAACAAAGAAAAGGAGAAGGAACAAAAATGCGATCTTATACTTCATCCGGTTTAAGCGCCCTTTTCCTCGATCATCCTCTTGCAGCTTATGCAGTATCGCGCCACGGGGTTTGCTTCAAGCCGTTTCTCATTGATCGGCTCCTCGCACTCCTCACATATCCCGTAAGTCCCGGATCCGATCTTGTCGAGGGCCGAGTCGATCTCTCTGACCATGTTCCTCTCGTTATCGCTCAGGCTCATTAGAATGTCGGCATTATAGGCGTTGCTGGCCGCGTCCGCCATATCCTGGATGCCGTCCGTGCCGAGCGTATACGAATCTTCTTTTAATTTTTTTGATTTGTTCAGGATTGCCTCGCGCTCTTTCAGCAGTTTTTTCCTGAAGTATTCAAGCGCTTTTTTCTCCATGTCGCACCCCGCCCCTGTTGATTTCTGTTTCTATTCCACCATGTATCTCTTCGCTTCTATCCACAGGTTCTCCAGATCGTACAGTTCCCTGACCGATTCCAGAAACACGTGAATAACCACGTCTCCGTAATCTATAATGACCCAGCGCCCCTCTTCATGGCCTTCCGTAGAGAAGGGCGCTACCCCTTTTTCCTTCATGCCGTGTTCTACGGCCTCGGATATCGTCCTCACGTGCCGCTCGCTCCCGCCGCTCGCAAGCACGAAATAATCCGCAATATCGGTGAGTCCGGCGAGGTGGAGTGTCACCACGTCCCTCGCCTTCTTTTCGAGCGCCGACCTCGCGGCCGCATCCGCCTTGTCCTTTGTTTCCACTTAATTCCTGTACAATCCTTTCTCGATGATATATCGTTCGACCGGTTGGGGCACCAGATATTTTATCGATTTCCCCATGCTCGCGACCCCCTTATCTGCGTTGACGAGATATCTAGCTGCGCAATGTGAAGAAAATGGATTTTCCTGCCCGACGCATGCTCGAAAGTCGAGGCATCAAGCTGCCGCGCCTTCCCCGAGAGGCTCTTCGGGAGTCCGGACCGGCCGTTGCCCGGCCTCACCGTCACGACGAAATCGGCGTACCGGAACAACTCCTCGTGGGCTTTCCACAAGCCTATGTCTGAGAAGGCATCCATGCCCATAAGAAAATAGATCTCTCCGAACCTGCGGGCAAAATGCTTCACCGTGTCGATCGAATAAGAGACGCCCCCCCTCCTGATCTCCACCTGCGACGTCCGGAAAAAACGGTTGCCCCGGGTAGCCATCTCCAGCATGCGGATTCTGTCGCCGACTGCCGCCCCTCTCCCCAACTGTTTAAAAGGCTGGATGCGCGCGGGGACAAAATAGACCCTCTCCATGGAAAACACCTCGCGCGCCTCCTCGGCGGCCCTCAAGTGGGCAACATGCACCGGGTCAAAAGTCCCCCCGAATACCCCTACGGCCATCAGCTCCTCTGCTGCCCGTCGCCAAAGGCGATAAACTTCGTCACGGTAAGTTCCTCCAGCCCCATAGGGCCGAAGGCGTGCAGTCTTGTGGTGCTTATGCCCATTTCCGCGCCGAGCCCCAACTGGAAACCGTCGTTCAGTCTGGTGGACGCGTTCACCAGGACAAGGGATGAATTGACCTCTTTCAGGAACCGCCACGCGCGGTTGTAATCGCGGGTCACAATGGCGTCCGTATGCTGCGAGCCGTAAGTCCGTATATGGGCTATCGCCTCGTCCATATCGGCCACTACCTTTACCGAAAGCACCAGGTCGAGGTACTCCTCCGACCAGTCCCGCTCCGTGGCCTCTTGCAGGCCGGCGACTATCCGGCGGGTTTTTTCGCACCCTTTTACCGACACCCCCGCCTCCTGCAAGGAGGCTACTATGTCGGGCAAAAAGCGCGGGGCTATGGCCTCGTGCACAAGAAGGTTCTCCATGGCATTGCAGGTAGCCGGCTTCTGGATTTTCGCATTCATGCAAACCTTGAGGGCCATCTCTTCATCCGCCCCTTCGTCCACAAAGATGGCGCATACTCCCTTGTAGTGCTTGAGCACCGGCGCCCTCGAATGTTCCGCGACGCTTCTGATCAGCGCCTCTCCGCCCCGAGGAATAACCAGATCAATATAATCACTCAGCGCCAATAATTCATAGAGATACTCCCGGTCGCTCGTTTCTATGAGCTGCGCGCTTTGCGCCGGCGCGCCGCACCCGATGAGCGCCTCGCGAATGAGGCTGAAAAGTGCTCGGTTCGAATGCAGCGCTTCCTTCCCGCCTTTCAGGATCACCACGTTGCCGCTCTTTAAGCAGAGCGCAAAGGCGTCGACGGTCACATTCGGCCGGGATTCGTAAATTATGGCGATCACGCCCACAGGGATGCGCATCCTGCCAACGAGCAGGCCCGATGGCCGCGTCCAGGTCTTCACAATCTCGCCTACGGGATCAGGCAGTTGGATCACGTCCCTTAATCCCGCGGCCATTTCATCGACGACCTTCTCATCCAGTTTCAACCGATCGATGAGACTTGCGGGCATCAGCTCGCTGCGCGCTTTTTCGAGGTCCTTCCTGTTTTCCTCGACAAGGAAGTCCCGCCGCTCGTAAAGCAGCCCTTCGAGCGTCGCGAGGACTCTGTTCTTTGTTTCGGCGGTGAGATGGGCCGCCGCATCCGTTGCTCCGCGAGCCTCTCTCGCTACGTCAATCGGGTTCATAAGACCACCATGTTGTCCCTATGGATTACCTCTTCCGTATATTTATAGCCGAGCTTCTTTTCTATCTCAACACTTTTCGCGCCCTTTATCTTGCGTATATCCGAAGACGAGTAGTTGACTATGCCCCGGGCGATCACCCCGACGCGCGCCGCGGCCACCTCGACGCATTCTCCCCTCGAAAAATCTCCCTCAACCTGCACGATTCCGGAAGGAAGGAGGCTTTTTCCACGATGGAGGAGCGCCTCCTCCGCGCCCGCGTCAATGCCGATCCTTCCCTTTGACTTGAAGGCGAAGGCGATCCAGCATTTCTTCCTTGTCAGGCGCCTGCGGGCTATAAAGAGGGTGCCCAACTCCTCGCCTGCGATCACCCGCTCCACGACGTCCCTTACGCTGCCCCCCACGAGCCTCGTGGGTATGCCGTAATTCCCCGCCTTCTTGGCTGCCTCCAGCTTGCTCCTCATGCCGCCGACGCTCTTTTCGCTCCTCGTCCCGCGAGCCAAGGCCTCGATGCGGTCGTCGATCTTCTTAACCGTGGCGATCACGGCGGCGCCCGGATATTGCTTCGGGTCCTTCTCGCAGAGGCCTTCGACGTCGGACAGGAGCAGGAGCAGGTCGGCGTTGCCGATCTGCGCGATGAGGGCCGAGAGGTTGTCGTTGTCGCCGAACATGATCTCCTTGAACGAGAGGGTGTCGTTCTCGTTGACGACAGGCACGACGCCCATGGCGAGGAGGGCGTCGATCGTGTTCATGAGGTTGAGACACCTGCTTCTCGACTTCGTGTCCTCGTGGGTCAAGAGTATTTGGCTTGCTATAAGGCCGGCTTCGGCGAGAGCGTCCATATAAAGGCGCATGAGCACGATCTGTCCCACCGACGCAAGAGCCTGCCTCCTCGCCATCTCCCTGGGCTTCCTCTTCAGGCCCAAAGCTTCCATGCCGCAGGCTATGGCGCCGCTGGAGACCACGATCACCTCCACGGACCTCTCCCTCACGGCTTTTATCTGGCGGGCAAAATCGAGAGCCCTGGCCCTGCAGATCTTGCCGTCATCGTCTAAAAGCACCGAGGTGCCCACTTTAAGCACTACCCTGCGGATATCAGTCATCTGCGCCGTCTCCGTCCCTTTCCGCCAGCAGCTTCTTCAGCCTGTCGAGGCCGTCGCCTGCGACCGCGCTCACCGCTATCGCCGTCTCCCCTGCCTCGCGGAAAAACGCCTTCTGCCCGGCGAGCGTCTCCGGGTCCACGAGATCGATCTTATTGAGCGCCACGATGCGTTCCCGGCTGACAAGCTCCTTCTTATAGGAGCGCAGTTCGGTGGAAAGGGTCGCGTAGTCGCGGGAGACGTGAGGGGATGAGGCGTCGATGACCCAAAGGAGCATGCGCGTCCTCTCGATATGGCGGAGGAACGCGAGCCCCAGGCCCTTGCCCTTGGACGCTCCTTCTATGATGCCGGGAATGTCGGCAAGCACGAGCCGCCTGTCCCCTTCTACGAGCACGCCCAGAGATGGGGTCAGCGTCGTGAAAGGGTAGTCCCCCACTTCAGGACTCGCGGCCGTGAGGCGGGAAAGGAGCGTCGACTTGCCCGCATTCGGCAAACCGATAATGCCTATGCGCGCCAGCAGCTTCAATTCGAGTTTGAGCGCCGGCCGCTCTTCCCCTTTTTCTCCTTCCTCGAATTCGCTGGGCGTCTGGTGGACGGGGGTCGCGAAACGGGCATTCCCCCGCCCCCCGCGTCCGCCGTGGGCGGCCACGTAGGTCTGCCCCTCTTCGACGATATCCGCTAGAAGAATGCCGTTTTGATCGCGCACCTCCGTGCCCACGGGCACGCAGATCATAAGGTCGGCCCCGTTCCTGCCTGCCCTGTTCCGGCCGCCGCCGCCTTTTCCACTTTCTGCTTTGTATAGTCGCTTGTAGGTGAAATCGAGAAGGCTGATGAGCCGTCCCTTGCCCACTATGGCGACGTCACCCCCTTTGCCTCCGTCGCCCCCGTTGGGTCCGCCCCTTGGCACAAATGGTTCTCTTCTAAAACTGACGCATCCCCGACCGCCATCTCCTGCTTTTACAGAAAGAGTTGCCTCATCAACGAATTTCATTCCACAGGATGAACGCTCACCTTCTTTTTCTCTCCCTTGGCCTCGAAGGCGACATGACCGTCAACGAGCGCAAACAACGTGTTGTCCCGCCCTATTCCCACGTTCGTCCCCGGATATATCTTTGTCCCGCGCTGTCTCACGATAATGCTTCCCGCCTTTGCAAGCTGGCCTCCGAAAATTTTCACGCCGAGCCTCTGGCCGCTCGAGTCCCTGCCGTTCCTTGAGCTCCCTCCGGCCTTTTTATGCGCCATGCGCCGCCTCCACCTCTATCTTTTCTATGACGAGCTCCGTGTACTCCTGCCGGCAGCTCCTCTTCTTCTTGGTGTCCTTCCTCCGTTTGTACCTGAAAATTACGACCTTTTTCGCCCTGCCCTGCGCCGTTATCCTGCCCATCGCATGAGCCCCCGGGACATAGGGGTCGCCGACCAGCATGCGCTCCCCGTCCTTGACCGCCAACACGTGGTCCAACAGCACTTGATCGTCGGCATTCCCCGGACTCTTCTCGATCCTCAGCTTCGTTCCCTCCGCTATCCGGTACTGTTTACCGCCCCTCTCTATGATGGCATACATACCCATCTCCTCATTTTTCCCGTAAAATTTGAGACATCAATACTACTCGAAAACCGCTGGAAAGTCAACAAATGAGTCAAAATGGAGAGAATTCCTCCGGATTGTCCCATTTGCGTCCCCTCCCGATGTCCTAATAGCGCTCATTGCAAGGAAATGTAAAGAGCATTGGCGCCTGCCCGCGCCCACCCTGCCGGAAGGCAAAGGAAGGGTTAGGTCCGATTAAGGACGGAGGGAGCGGTCCCCGTAGCGACCCGCCTGTAGACGGCGTGTGCCCGCAGCAACAAAAATAGAACGGCCCTCAAACCATAAGGAAAGGCCGGGATTCCGTTACGAGGGAACCGGTCAAGGAAGCGATCGCGGGCGCCGGAAGGGATGCGGCAGGCCCGTCGTGGGCTTGCCGAAGACCCACCCCGGCACCCGCGATCGAGGATCAGGCAGCGGCAGGCCTTGAGTGGATGATCTCCATCCTTGGTCTTCTTGCGGAGGCGCCGTCGCGCACGACGCCGTCCGTCTCGCGCCTCTGGTTCTCACGACCCGCCCATGTCTCGATCCAGGCAGACAAGGGGGCAAAAACCGACGAAGCGCAGTTCGGGCACCGGGGATTGCAGACAGACCCCTCGCTGATGGTGAACAGCTCATCACAATCAATGCACAGCAGCGCGTCTCTAAGTTTCATAATCGCCTCCCTCAACTCCCCTGACGGAGCAGTTCTTGATAGACGGACTCGTCCGCGTGCCGCCCTTTCACTAAAACCGTGCAAAACTTATTCTTATAATGTAATCAGAAACTTGCGGCCATGCAGGCAGGATTAGGCGAACATCTCTATAATGTTCTTTGTCAGGGACGACAGCGACGGATCCCGACGCCCCATGACGAGGATGCAATCGCCCGGTCCCACGTCTATTTTCAGTCTGGCCAGCAGGTCGTCGCGGCTGCTTATCGCATTAGCGGTGAACGGCGCCTGACCGAGGCCTTCTATAATGTCTTCGGAACAAATATTTTTCAGAGCAGTCCCTCCGGCATAATAGATCGGCAAGAGATAGAGCGAGTCGCCCCGCCGAAAGACGGCTCGAAAGGTTGCAATGTATTCCTCTTTCAGGAACCGCGTCGGACCGTACCCGTGCGGCTGATACACGGCGACGACCCGCTTTGAGAGGCCCCGGCTGGCGCTGACGGCTGCTGCGATCTTCGCGGGATTGTGAGCAAAATCATCGATTACATACACGTTCCTCTCCGTCCGGGTCATGGCGAAGCGCCGGCACACGCCCTCAAACGTTCTTACGGCGCCGGCGACGGCGAGCCCGTCGCATGCGAAATGCTCACAGACGCAAAGGGCTGCCCGCAGGTTTTCGAGGTTGTGGGCGCCCGGAAGGGGCAAACAGTATTCGATGCCGCCGCGAACAAGCTTCACCGATGTCGGCAGGAGACGCTCATGATCAGGCTGCCACGAGGCCGAAGCGTTTCGGCCGAAGCGCACCGTTGCCGGCAGGGAAAGCAGGACCGGATCGTCCGCGTTTGACGCCGTCCATAGAGCGTTTGACGCAAAGGTTTCAAAAAGCGCCTTTATTTCATCGACAGTCTTATGGTCCTTGGAGACATTAAGAATTACCGCGACCTCGGGGGCGTACTTGACCAGCGTTCCATCGCTCTCGTCCGCCTCTACGACGAGGAGATCGGACCCCCCGCTGAAGGCGTTGCCGATCAGCCCCTGTTTCTCGAGTCTACGCAAGGGCGCGCCGCTGATAAGGGAGGGCGATTTCCCGCATGCGGACAGGAATTCGAATATCATTGCCGTCACCGTCGACTTGCCGCTGGTGCCGGCGATTGCGATCGTCCTTTTCGAGGCGATGATAGCGGCAAGCAAATCGGAGCGATGCACGATGGGAAGACCACGGGCAGAAGCAGCGGCGATGTCGCCGTTCGATTCTTCTATCGCCGTTGAAACGCAGACTACATCCGTATCCGGGCCGACGCCTGATCCATCCTGATGAAAAAGAGCGCACCCGAGTCCTTCGAGAGATTGGCGCATGGGGGCGGTATGCTCGCTGCCGAGCAGACGATCGGAGCCGGAGACCTCGATCCCCTGAAAGCGCAGATATTGCGCGAGGGCGCTCATGCCGCTGCCGAAAATGCCCGTAAAATGTACGCTCCGGCACAGGCCTTTGCCGATAATCATCGGCCGGGGCTCGATGTAGACGAGCGTGCCCTCAACGACGACGTCAAAGAGGCCAAGGACATCCGAGTTCCGCAGGCAGAGACAGCCGTGGGACAAAGGGACGCCGACGAGATCCTCCCGGTTCGTGCCGTGAATGTAAATGCAGCGCTCATAGGAATCCACCCCCGGCCCCTTGTTTACGCCCTCCTCCAGACCTTCCAGCCTTAAGATTCGGGTGAGTATGAGATTATCTTCAGTGGGACGTCGATCCCAGTCGACGCCCGTATCCCTTCGTTCTTTGAAGATGCGGCCCGCAGGCGCCCCGGAGCCGATTTTCTCTCTGATGCGGTGGATGCCGGGGGGCGTTTTGAAGGAGTTCTCCCTGACGCCCTCGCCAAAACGGGAGGTAGAGGAGTCGTATCGCCTTACAACATCGTCGTTCCTGCATACGAGGAGCGTTTGCGTCTCGATCGACTGGACGAGGAAAAGCCCTTCCGGGTCCGTCAGGAATCTTTGCAGCTTATTGTAAATACGACGCAACCGGGTCGTTTCCATGGCATCCCTTCAAAACGCGCATTGCGTCTTTCTTCTTACCTCAAAGGCTGGAGCAATGTAAAGAATTATCGGTTCGTTGCAAAGGACGGCCATTTTGCGTGCTAATATTACTCGCAATTACCTTTTACTACTTGTTATTTCAAATCATTCTTGACACGTTGCTCGCTTTTGTGTCAAGAATATCTTCAAACGCAAGCACTGCCGGTCTGGATCGGTAAGGCCGCTTCTGCGGTAATCCTCGTCTATCGGTTTCTCGCAAGGAGGTCCGGATGAATAGGCGCATAAAATCGCGAGCCCTCTGGCTCATTCTTTGTCTCTTGGCAGCTATGCTCCCTGCGAGGTTACCGGCGCAGGCGGGCAAGGCGCCGGGAGCAAAGACCCGCTGGATCACGGACGAACGGGGCAGGCGAATACAGGCGCCCGACCCCCTTACGAGAGTAGCTCTCTTCGGCGGGCCTACCGGTCAGATGATCTACCTTTTGGGCGCGAGAAGCCAGATCTGCGCGGTCACGAACAGCCTGAAGGGGTCAGCAGCTCGCATGCGCCTTCGACCCCACCTTGAAAAACCTGCCCGGGCCGAGAAGCACAAGCGGCCAGATCAATGTCGAAGAGCTGATCATGGCAGACCCGCAACTCGTTATCGCTGGCACGCTCGATGGCGCCATCGTCGAGAAGAAGACCCAGATACCAGTTGCCTACACGGAAAGCACCATGGACGAAGACTACGACTCTCTCAGGCGGGAGGTGCGCTTTTACGCGACGGTTTTCGGGAAAGAAAGCCGGGCCGAGCGGTACATCGCCTACCTCGACAAGAACATTGCGTTTCTCAGGTCGAGGACCGGCCCTATCCCGGCGGACAAGCGGAAGAAGGTCTTCAACGGTTACAGCCAAAGCCGCCTGGTGACGCTCGGCGGCGACACGTTTATGCACGAGCGCATCCTGACGGCGGGCTGCATCGATGCAGCAGCCGCGATCAACACCGCGGGCGCCAAGGAAGGGCTCCATATGGGTCTGTCCGAGATGTCCATGGAACGGGTGCTCGGCTGGGACCCCGATATCCTGGTCGTCGATTTCGGAAAGGCGGAAGACCTTTATGGAGACCCGAGGTGGAAGAACGTCAAGGCAATCCGCAACAGGCAGGTGTTCAAACAGCCTGTCGGCGTGTTTATCTGGGACCGGCCCACCGCGGAGGCCGCGGTGCTTTACCCGCTATGGCTTGCGAAAATCGCCTATCCCGAGTATTTCAGGGACGTGGACCTCGTCAGGGAAGTAAAGAGGTTCTACGAGGAATGCATGTCCTTCGACCTGAGCGACGCCCAGGCGCACGACCTGCTCAGCGGCGCCTTCGGCACGGCCTTCAGCGCGCCGGGAAGAAGGTGATTGCCGACGATGACGGAACGGGAGAAAAGGATCGGGATCGACCAGGGGAGGCTGCTCCTCCTGCTCCTGCTCCTGCTCGTCGCCGTCTCGACGGTCTCCCTGATGCTCGGGCAGCTGAGGATTGGTCCGGCCCAGATCGTGCGTATTCTTGTCTCCCCCTTCCTCCCCGTTAGGCGCACCTGGAGCCCACCCTCGAATCGGTGCTCTTCCAGGTCCGCCTTCCCCGCCTCATGGCCGGCCTTCTGGTCGGCGCGGGCCTGTCGGCGTCCGGGGCCGCGTTTCAGGGCCTCTTCCGCAACCCCCTCGTCTCCGACCACATCCTGGGCGTATCCGCGGGCGCCGGCTCGGGGCTGCATTGGCCATCCTTTTCTTCGGCAATATAGCCGCGATCCAGGGCCTTTCCTTCGCCTTCGGCTTGCTCGCGGTGCTCATGACCTACGGCCTTAGCCGCGTCTACAGGACAACGCCGGTGCTGATGCTCGTGCTCGCGGGCATCATCGTGGCCGCCTTCTTCTCGGCCTTTACGTCCCTGCTCAAATATATCGCCGATCCGGTCAACAACATGCCCTCCATCGTCTTCTGGCTCCTCGGCTCGCTCAACAACGCCTCAGGGAAGGACCTGATCGTCGTCGGTCCCATGATCGTCGTCGGCATCGCGACGCTCCTTTCGATACGCTGGAGGATCAACCTCCTTGCGATGGGTGACGAAGACGCCAGGGCCTTGGGCGTCGATACCGCGCGAATCCGGGCCACGATCATTATCTGCGCGACCCTGATCTCGGCGGCAAGCGTCTCCATCTGCGGCATCATCGGTTGGATCGGCCTTGTGATCCCGCATATAGGACGCATCCTAGTCGGTCCCGACAACAAGCGGCTCCTCCCCGTGGCAACGCTCATCGGCGCCTCCTATCTCGTGGCGGTGGATACGATAGCTCGCACCGCCATGGAAACGGAGATCCCGATCGGCATACTTACGGCCCTGGTGGGCGCCCCGATCTTCGCCTATCTGCTCAGAAAGAGCCGGTCGGGGTGGTAGATGGCGCCCCTGGTCGAAGTCCGCGATCTTGCCTTCACCTACACGAACAGCATGGCCGACGCCATCTTCCGGGACGTGTCATTTTCCGTCCGGCCCGGCGAGCTCCTCTGCCTCCTCGGGCGGAACGGGACAGGAAAATCGACGCTCCTCAAGTGCGTGAGCAACGTGCTGCAGGGGTGGCAAGGCGCGGTGCTCCTCGACGGCAGCGACATCGCCGCCATGCGCCCCTCTGAGGTCGCGAAGAGCATAGGCTATGTGCCCCAAAACCAGTCGCCGGGCTTTCCATTTCTCGTGCGCGACATCGTGATCATGGGCCGGGCGCCCCATCTGAATGTCTTTTCCTCGCCGGGTACGAGAGACAGGAAGATCGCGTACCGGGCCATGGAGACCACCGGCATCCTCGACCTTGCCGACCGGCCATGCACAACCTTAAGCGGCGGGGAGTGGCAGCTTGCCCTGATTGCCAGGGCCCTCGCACAGGAGCCCCGGGTCCTCGTGCTCGACGAGCCCACGTCCCATCTCGACATGGGCAACCAGGTCATGATCCTCCGGGTAGTGAAGTCGCTGCGTCAAAACGGCCTGGGGATCGTTATGGCCTCCCATTTTCCGGACCTGGCCTTTATCGTTGCCACGGAGGCGGCCATCCTGGACAGCGCCCAGATCATGCACAAGGGCCCGCCCGACGAGGTCGTGACCGACGCAAAAATGCGGCAGACCTATAGCGTCGAGGTGAAAGTCCTCTATGTGGGCGAGGGCGTCGACCGCAAGGCATGCTTGCCTACGTTTGCGGACCTTTGAAGCGGAACGGTCTTTTGTCGCATGGAGAGATGGTTTGCGAGCCGGGGAAAAAACACTTGACTGAGCTTTATATCTAATGGTATATAGCGTATTGCGGACTCCGAGCCGAACAAGCGCAGCGAAAAGAGCCGGAAACGCGCGTTTCGACCGAGTAACCGATAGTCGTAATTGGGAATACTTTGGCATTTTTTGTAATATTCGTCTTGACACGGAGGGTCAAACCGGTGCTAATTAACTGCATCGGATACATATAGAGGGTTGTGGGTTTCCTCATCAGAACGACAGCGAAGGTTCCGCCGTTTTACCGGGAATTGCGGATGATTTCCGCCAAAACGGGTCACGTAGGAGGAGGAATGGAAAATAAGGAAAGGGAGGAAGGTATGAAGCGGTTATTCGGCATTATTTTGGCATTATTAATCGTTGTTTCGCTATGTCCCGCTGTTCGGGCGCAGGTTGCGCAGGGGCCGGCCGGCGTGGGGACCGAGGCTCAGCCGGGGGCGTCGGGCCTGCAGAAGAACTACGAAGCCTTCGATTTGGGCGAGCTCTATGTGAAGGGAGAGAAGCTGCCCACATCGGAGCAGGTAACCGAGGAGACCATAATAACCCAGGAGGAGATTGAGGCGACCCACAGCCAGAACGTGGCTGAAGCCCTGAGCCATGTCCCCGGCATCACGGTGACGACGGGCGCAAAGAACAGCCCCTCGATCTCCCTGCAAGGTCTCAACCAGACGGAGACCCTGGTCCTGATCGACGGGGTCCCCTACTACGAGACGAGCTACGGATTTCTCAACCTGAACACCATTCCGGTGTTCATGATAGACAAGATCGTCGTGCAAAAAGGCGTCTCGTCGGTATTATACGGGCCGAACGGCATGGCAGGCGTCATCAACATCATCACCAAGAAGCCGACGGAGAGGCCGTCCCTCGACGCGAAGGCGGAGATCGGTGACTACCGGGAGTTCGAGGGCGCCGTCTCCCACGGCATGAAGACGGGCATATTCAGCTACTGGTTCGGCTATGACCACCAGCAGTCGGACGGGTGGTACATGTCCAACGGCTTTCAGCCCACTACGACGAAAGTCGATTACAGGCCGGGGGGCAATAAAACATATGTGCTCGAAGACGGCGGTGTCCGCAACAACTCCTATTTTAACATGGACAGCGTCTGGGCCAAGGTCGGCATCGAGCCGGCGCCCGGCTCCCAATACTATCTCAACATGCATTATATCAGCAGCAATTTCGGGGCCCCTGCCTCTCTTCTCGACAACAGCGTTATGGTCTTCCCCAGCCCGCCGGCGTTTTCGCAGCTCTGGACCTGGCCTGCCTACAACAACTGGGGCGCGGACCTCTCGGGACAGCAGAAGGTGAACGACGATCTGACCTTCAAGGGCAAGCTCTTCTATCATAACCACGTCGATGTCGGCGACTTCTTTTACGATCCAGATCTGACCCATGAAATAGCAAGGAGCACTTACAAGGACAACATGGAGGGGGGCTCGCTCCTCGCCGAGTACAACTTGCTCCCTATCGACACCTTGAGGGCGGCCTTCAACTACCGGCGGGACGACCATCAGGAACAGGCTGCGATAGGCGTTCCCTACCTGGAAAGCGTCTCCTACACGGGCTCGGTGAGCGTCGAGAACCAGTTCGATCCCATAAAGCCCCTCTCCATTGTGGCGGGCGTGGCCTATGACTGGTGGGACGTGGCGAGCGAGGATCTAACGAAGTCGAGCCAGACGCCCAGCGCCAACAGGGTTGACCCTATGGTCGGCGCCACCTATACCTTGCCAGACAGCACGAAGCTCTTCGGCTCCTGGGCGGGGAAGGAGCGGTTTCCCACCCTGAACCAGCTCTATTCTAGCAAGGGCGGCAATCCCGACCTGAGCCCGGAACACAGCGACAACTACGTGCTCGGCGCCTCCCGCGGCATTACCCAGTATGCAAAAGCAGAGGCCTCGTTCTTCGTCCACGACGTGACGGACATGATCAACCGCAACGCGCCGAACCCTCTGGCGCCTTATCTTAACTACGGGAAGATCTTCCATCTGGGGCGCGGAGGCGACCGGCGAGATATTTCCGGCGAAGGACCTTAGCTTCCGCTTCGGCTATACCTATACCGACGCGACGGACCAGAGCACTGGCCAGGTGACCGGGAGGGTAACCTATGTTCCGTCGAACAAGGTCGACCTGAGCATGAAGTACCTCATCCCCACGATGAAGGTCCAGACGGATTTGACCGCTACCTACGTGGGCCGCATGTGGGACCAGTTGCCGAGCGCGGGCAGCCCAACGACGGAAGCACTCAGAACGGGAGACTATTTCATCGTGGGGGCAAGGATTTCGAGGGTCTTCTACGACCATTTCGAGGGCTATTTCGTGGTCCAGAACCTCTTCGACAAGAACTACGAGGAGCAGATCGGGTACCCGGCGCCGGGCAGGAACCTTTTCCTCGGCGTGAAATACAGCTATTAGGGCAAAAAAAAGGAGAAATCCCGAAAAGGGACTTGCGGGGGCGCCTTATCATGAGAAGAAAAACCGTCTTGACCCTCTTTGCGGTTCTCGCCCTGTCGTGGTTTTCCGGCGCGGGGTCCCTGCAGGCATTCACCATAGGAGGGGCTGTCCGACAGCCCCTCAACCTTAGCATCGAGGACCTGAGCCGCATGGAGTCGGTCTCCGTGAGGCTCGACGAGCTCACAGGGGATAAACAGTTCCGGGGCGTCTTCACATACCGGGGCGTCCCCTTGAGGACGCTCCTCGATCTCGCGACGGTGCAAAGGCAAACCCCGGGCTTCTCGAAGTCTATCGATCTAGCCGTGGTCGTCAGGAACAGGGAAGGACGGACCGCGGCCATCTCGTGGGGCGAGCTTTTCTACAGGAACCCGTCGGAGCTGATAGTGGCCGTCTCCGGCACGCCGATCAGACCGCACAGCACGAGCTGCGGCGCGTGCCATGGCATGGAAGTCGCTCAAGGCGCCCTCGACCAGCTCAACCGGAAGGTGGTCTTCCCCAAGCTTGTGGTCGCGAACGACTTTTTTACCGACCGGAGCATCGAGGACGTGGTGAGCATCGAGGTGGTCGACCCGAAAGGGGCAGCGGAGAAAAAAAGCATGAAAAAGCTCTTCGCCCCGAAGCTCACACTCGTGGTCAATGGGAAGACAACGGAGATCACGGACTTGTCTGGGTACAAGCGCATCGATGTGCTCGCAAAGGAGGTGGGCGACGGCAGGGGTTATCATGGATTGAAAAACCTGAGCGGGGTCTCCCTCCGGGAGATCCTCTCCAAGGCAAGCGCGGGAATGGATACGGACAGCGTGATCCTCGCGAGCGCTCCTGACGGCTACAGATCGCTCTTCTCTTACGGGGAAGTAATTCTGGCGCCCCAGGGCGAGAGGATTGTCGTGGCGGACAGGCTCAACGGCCGGCCTATTGAGGAAAACGGCAAGTTTCTCCTTGTCCCTCCCGACGACCTTGCCGCCGACCGGACGGTGAAGGCGGTAGAGCGGATAGAAGTCGTAAATAAGCTCGAGCAGCGAATGGCGAAGTAGGAGCGCAACCGGGGGAGTATGGCTGGTTTTGGGGCCCAGCGCAACTGGATCAAATACGGCCTCGCGGCCCTCGCCATTCACGCGGCCGTACTGGCGTTGCCTTTCTCGCAGAAGGCGCATCGGATGGTCGAGCAGCGGGCCATCGACGTCGTCGTCATGAGGCAGGAGATCCCTCCTGCCCCGCCGCCCCGCGAGCGTGAGCGGCGTGAGCCGCCGCTCAAACGCTTCGCGGCGCGTCAGTCGGTTCCCAAGGTCGCCCGGCCGCTCCCGGCGCCGGCGACGCCCAAGCAAGCGGAAAAAAAAGAGGAACCCCCGTCCGGAGGGATGGGGAACGTGCTCGACGAGCAGATCGTCGCCGAGGCGGCACCCGGTCCCACAGGCGGTGAAGGCGTCGGCATCGCCGGGGTGAACGTTGGCGGAGGCATGGTAGGCGCGGGCAGCGGCGGGACCGGCTCGGGCGGGACCGGTCCAGGCAGCGGCGTGGGCGCGGGCGGTAGTGGCCCGGCCGGGCCGGCGAATGCGAGGTTCGGCGACGCGGACGGACCGCAGATCGTCTATCAGGAGAAGCCGGAATACCCGTTTGCGGCCAAGAAGTTTGAGAAGGAAGGGAAGGTAAGCCTCTCGCTGACGATCGACGAAAAAGGCAAACTGCAAAAGGTGGAGGTGCTCGACGCGACGGACCAGATGTTCGCCGCCTCTGCCGTAGAGGCCATGAAGCGGTCGAAGTTCCGGCCGGCCAGGCGCGGCGGGGCGCCCGTCGCCTGCCGTGCGCCCTATACCATACGTTTTGGCTTTTGAGGTAAAATAGGGAAGAACCCTCGCTTGCCGTGCGCAGGGCGGCAGATGGATGCACAGCGCGAGTTTGGCTGCGCGAAACTTAAATAAACAGGAAGAAGGGCAAAATCCATGTGGCACGTACTGGTCGGAGGCGGATGGATGATGGTCCCCCTTGCACTCTGTTCCGTAGTGGCGGTGACTATCATCATCGAGAGGTTTTTCTTTTTTGCACGTTTGCGTCAAGCGAGCCGCGCCGATGAGGTGATCGGCCTCGCGGGCAGGGGTTGCCTGAAAGAGGCGCTGAGCATCGCAGGCGAGACCAGTGGGTCCAAAAGGACGTGTTTGCCCGTCATGAAAGTGCTCTCGGCAGGCATCGCGCATGCCTTCGAACCGACCGGCGCCATGGAGGCGGAGGCATCGGCCGAGATATCGGGCATGAAACGGGGACTCGCCGCGCTTGACACCATCATCACCCTTTCTCCTCTCCTCGGCCTTTTGGGCACGATCATAGGCATGATGAACGCCTTCAACATCATGGCGGCCACCGGCCTGGGTCAGCCCCACGCAGTCACCGGGGGCGTGGCGGAGGCCCTCATCTGTACTGCCGCCGGCATCTCCATCGCCGTCGTGACCCTCGTTTTCTACAATTACTTTCTCTCCCGCGTCGAAGGAGAGACTGACCTGATCGAAACGTCTGCGACCCGGCTGGAAATAGCCCTAAACGGCGCCGGGAAGGGACGGCCGTCGTGAAGATCGCCCGGCGACAGAGGAAAAAGGCGCGTATAGAGATCATACCGATGATCGACACCATGTTTTTCCTCCTCGTCTTCTTCATGGTCGCGACCCTTTCCATGACCATGCAGCGGGGGATACCCGTCAACCTCCCCCACGCGGCGACCGCCCAGGAAGAGCTTCACCAGGTGGTAACCCTCACGGTCGACAGGGAAGGACAGCTCTTCTTCGACAAGGCGCCCGTGGCGTCTCCTGCCGACGCCGCCGCGCGCCTCGCGCTCTGGAAAGCGACGGGCGCAGACGTCTCTGTGGTAATCAACGCTGACAGGGCAGTGGAGCATGGCCGGGTGGTGGACCTGATGGACGCCGTGCGCCAGGTGGGCGTGACGAGGATCGCCGTCGCGGTTCGGCCGCGGCAGCAAGCGGCGGGAAAATAGGCCGGGCTTAGCCATTATCCTTCGCCTGATAGTGTCTAATGGCATAAATAAACCGACCCTTGTCCGTCTTAGGCCGTCATTTTGGGCTAAAGCAGGGACCCGGATTTTCCAGGGGAAGAATGGAGAAGGCTGGCGTGGCCGCCGGGAGAACAGGCGCCAAAGAATATGCTTGACTCGGCGGCGCAGAATGCCCTATATATAACGGAAAGGTTATTGCCGTGAATAGCTAGCGCCAACCTTAGGCGGGCTATGCATGCCGAAATTTCATCGCGGAGAAAGGAAAGGCCCATGATCGTTGACAGGACGATCGATCTTTTACAACAATTGTACGGAGAGCAGATAAGGAAGCTAAGCATCGAGAGGATCGTTATCGGCGTATTCTTCACCGGGGTGAAGCTCTCTGACGGGTCGGGAGGCGTCGCCTACACTCCCACCTCGGACCTGCACGGCGTTTCCTGTTGTCCCTCCATGGCCGCGGAGCGTCCTGCCCCCGCGCCCCTGAAGGGAATGGCCGTATCCGAGGCCCTCAAGCAGCGGGGAGGATCGATGCTCTCCGAACTGGTAAGGCTCGTCGTGATGAACGCCCTCTCTTCGAGGTTCATCACCCCCGAGCGCTACCGGGTCATCTACGACGCCGACGCCCTTGAGCTGGTCGATTTGAGAACGGCGGGAAAAATAGGCATGGTGGGCGCCTTCGTTCCTTTCCTCAAACAGCTCAAGATCATCCCCGGGATAGACCTCTCCGTCATCGAGAAAAGACCGGAGGCGTTGAAGCCGGAGGAGATGAAGTTCTACGTCCCGGCTGAAAATGCGGGCGACGTGCTGCCCTTGTGCGACACGGTCATCATCACGGGAGCGTCAATAGCAAACCGGACGATCGACGACCTTCTCGCGGCAACGAGACCGGGCGCGAACGTCATCGTGACCGGACCCACGGCAAGCCTGCTCCCCGATGTGCTCTTCGAGCATAATGCAACCGCCGTGAGCGGCGTGCACGTCGCCCAGCCGGATACGGCCCTTGACATGCTGGCCGAAGGAGTCGGCGCCTACCATCTCTTCGATGCCTGCGTGAGGAAGATAAACGTGCTGAGGGGTTGACCAAACAGTACAATTTACGCCAAAGAGGAGAAAAGATGGGGACGAACAACCTGGATCTAGACGCCTGCATAGGCGAAGCAAAGGCCTTTCACGGGGACCTCTGTGCAGGGATCATCCTAGGGACAAGGATGGCCGTAATAGGTTTGAAAGCTATCGGGATCGATGATCCAAAAGGCGCCGACAGGAAAAACCTTATCGTCTACGTAGAGACGGACAGGTGTGCGAGCGACGCCATTCTGGCGGTGACCGGCTGCCACCCGGGCAAGCGCACCATGAAGATCCTCGATCACGGCAAGATGGCGGCTACCTTTATCAACCTGAAGACAGGCAAAGCGGTTCGGGTCTTCGCAAAAAACAGGGAAGGCGACAAGGTAACGACGAGAGAGGAGATCGAGAAGTCCCCCCATACGGAAGAGTACGCCATGATGCCTTCCGAAGAGCTCTTTGAGCTTCAGGAAGTCCGCGTAAGGCTCAAGCCGGAAGACTTGCCCGGAAAACCCCTCCGCATCGTCGCCTGCGAGGCCTGCGGCGAGCGGGTCATGGACATGCGGGAAGAACGGAAGGACGGAAGGGTGCTCTGCCGGTCGTGTGCGAGCGGTACGAGCTACTACGAAGTCGTGGGGACAGCGGGAATGAACGTGTGAAATAGGGCGGCGGGGAAACGGAAGGAGAATGGTTTTGCGGGAAGACGAGATCGATGTCAAGGCAATTGACTGGAACCGGGTGTGGCGCGGCCGCAGCGCAGGAAGAACATCGCGCGGCAGGGATGAGCGTTTCTGGGATGGGCGGGCTTCCTCCTTTGCGAAGGCAGCCTCGGAGACGCCGTACGCCGACCGCTTACTTGAGATCATGAAGCCCGAGAAAGACTGGAGCGTCCTTGACATGGGCTGCGGGAGCGGGGCCATCGCCGTTCCGCTTGCAAAGTCGGTCTCCGCCGTTACGGCCGTCGATCTTTCCGGCGAGATGCTCGCCATACTGCGGGAGCGATGCGAAGACGAAGGCATAGAGAATGTGACGACCATTCAGGGTCGATGGGAAGACGACTGGCAGGAGCTTGGGATCGGCGCATACGACGTGGCATTGGCTTCCCGCTCCATGGTCGCCGAAGACCTGGCCGCCTCCGTCCTCAAGCTTCAAGGGGCTGCGCGGAAGCGCGTCTACATTGCCACTATCGTGGGCGACGGCCCTTATGATCGACGCATCTTCGAGGCGATCGGCAGGCCACTCGATCTTGGCCCCGACTACATCTACAACTACAACATGCTCTACGGGATGGACATCCTCGCGAACGTGGCCTTTATCGACGAAACGCGCAATAGAACCTACGGCAGTCCGGAGGAGGCGTTTCTCGGAATGCAGTGGATGTTCTTCGATGGGCTGAGCGGCACCGAAGAGGAGAAGCTCCGGGCGTATATCAAAGAGAACCTGGTCTTCAGGGATGAACGCTGGGGGTTCTCCTACAACAAGGCGGTCCGATGGGCGGTGATGTGGTGGGAGAAGTCATGAGGCGAAGTTCGGGAAAGAGCCTTTTCCCGGCCCTCTCTTTCGCCCTCGTCGCGACAGCCGGCGTTTCGCTGAGCCTCGGCAAATACCCCGTGTCTCTCCGGGATACGGTCATGTTCTTTCTCCATAAGGCATTCAACGTGGGGCACATGACCCCCGACGCCTCCCGCCTTCTCGGGAACCTCCTCCTCGACATCCGGCTCCCGCGCATTCTCGCGGCGGCCCTGATCGGCGCATCCCTTTCCGTGTCGGGCGCCGCCTTTCAGGCCATGTTCGTCAACCCCCTGGTTTCTCCGGACATCCTCGGCGTTCTCGCCGGCGCTTCGTTCGGCGCGGCATTCGGCATGGTCTTTCTGAAAAGCTGGGTCGCCGTGCAGATAAGCACCTTTGTCTTCGGTTTTGCTGCGGTGCTCATGTCGGTCAGCCTGATGAAGATGTACAGGGGCAACACGATCCTTCTTCTGGTGCTCGGCGGCGTCATCAGCAGCGCCCTCTTCACTTCCCTTTTGTCGGTGGTAAAATACGTCGCCGATCCTTACAACCAGCTTCCGGCCATCACCACGTGGCTCATGGGAGGACTCTCCCTGATCGACACCCGCACCCTCGCCTTTGTCGCCATCCCCCAAATAGCGAGCATTATCCTGGCGACCCTCTTCTCCGGCTACCTCAACGCGTTGAGCATGGGCGACGAAGAAGCCAGGGCCTTAGGCATCCCCGTCGAATGGGTCCGCACTCTACTTATCTTCCTTGCCACCGTCGCGAGCGCACTCACGGTGGTGATGGCGGGCATGATCGGCTGGGTCGGCCTCATTATACCCCACATCGCGCGGATGCTCGTCGGTCCCGACAATAAAACGCTGGTTCCCGCCTGCGCCCTCATCGGCGCCGTTTACCTGATCGTCGTTGACGACATATCGAGACTGCTCTTCAATGTGGAGATCCCCGTCGGCATTGCCACCTCGCTCATCGGCGTGCCCTTCTTTGCGGTGGTGCTGAGAAAATCGAGGAGGGGTTGGAGCTGATGGCGCCGCTTATCAGCCTGGACGGCGTGTCGTTTGCGTATGGAAACAGGGCGGTCCTCAAGGACGTCGGTCTCGCAGTCGGACAGGGCGAGGTCGTGACGCTGCTCGGTCCCAACGGATGCGGGAAGAGTACGCTCATCAAGGTAATGCTCGGCATGCTGAAGCCTTTGCGCGGCCGGGTCTCTTACAAAGGGACCGAGGTCTCCGGTATCGGCGCCAGGCGACTCGCCCGCGAGATCGCTTACGTTCCCCAGACGCATAGGAGCGCCTTCGCCTATTCGGTCATCGACGTCGCCCTTATGGGGCGCATACCCCATAAAGCCTTCTTTTTCAAGTACTCTAAAAAAGACCTCGACATTGCCTATGACGCTCTGCGCCGGCTCTCGATACTCCATCTGGCGGAACGGGCGTACACCGAGATAAGCGGCGGAGAAAGGCAGCTTACTATCATTGCGAGGGCCCTGGCGCAAGGGGCAAAGACAATGATAATGGACGAGCCGGCAAGCGGCCTCGACTATGGAAACCAACTCAGGCTTCTGGAGCAGATCTCCGAGCTTGCCCGTGAAGGATACACCTTCATCAAGTCCACCCATTCCCCCGAGCACGCCCTCTGGATCGCGGACCGCGCAATCATGATAAAGAACGGGACGATCATGGCGGACGGCCCATGCGATGAGGCGATTACCGCGGAAAACCTCTTTCGCCTCTACAATGCGCGGGTCAACGTCGTCAAGGTAAACGGCTCGCTGCGGACCTGCGTTCCCGAGACGATCGAGGCGACGGCCGGGCAGGCAACCGGCGCGAACGTGCGCATTTTCGGAAACGAACGCCGAAAATAATTGACCCAACGTTATATTGTATGATATATAGCCATCAGGTTATGGACACACAGATGAAAAGTCGCGCAACAATACTCTGCTTTCTCCTGTTCGCCCTGGCGACCCTGGCAACGCTCGTTCACGCCCGAGAAATCACCGACATGTTCGGGAGAAAGGCGATCGCGCCCGGCCATCCGAGCAAGGTCTTCAGCACGTCGCCGCCGGTGACGTACATGCTTTACGCCATCGACCCCTCCATGCTGGCGGGCCTTAATTTCCCGGTCAGGGAATGGGAAAAGAAACACCTCCGGAAAAGCATACAGGAATTGCCGGTACTCGGCGGGTGGTTCGGACAGGGCAACACGCCGAACCTTGAAATGATCCTGAGGACTAATCCGGAGCTGATAGTGGTGTCGAAGTACGATTCCGCGATGAACGACAAGGTTGACAGGGCCATGAAGACAATGCCCATGCCCGTGGTAAACGTGAAGCTCGACGGCCTTTCCGACTATCCGGCGGCGTTTCTCTACCTCGGCCGGGTGCTCGGCCGCGAAGAGCGCGCGGAAAAGCTTGCCGCATATGCGCGAAAGACGCTCTCCGAAATGTCCGCTCTTGCAGCGTCGACGGCCGCACAAAAACGCGTTTCAGTCTACTATGCCGAGGGCGTCGACGGCCTGAGCACGGAATGCGATTCGTCGCAGCACGCGGAGCTCATCCCCCTCGTGGGGGGGCGGAACGTGCATAGCTGCCGGACGGGCAACCTTTACGGCATGGAGAAGATCTCATTCGAGCAGCTTATGCTCTATGACCCGGAGACAATGCTCGCCTTGGAGAAGACTTTCTACGGGACGGTTTTTTCGGACCCCCGGTGGCAGCGGATTAAAGCGGTGCGGGACAGAAAGGTATATATGATCCCGAACCAGCCCTTCAACTGGTTTGACCGGCCGCCTTCGTTCATGCGATTCCTCGGCGCAAAGTGGCTGGCAAATCTCCTCTACCCGGAAAGGTACAGGGTCGACGCGGCGGGAGAGACGCAGGAGTTCTTCAGGCTTTTTCTGGACGTGAGACTCAGTGCCCAGGAGACGCACGAAATCCTGAAGCCGTGAATTGACAATAGACACGTCCGGCCGGCTTGCGAGTTCGAGGACATGATACACGCCTTTCTCCTGCTCTTTAAAAGCTCCCGGAGCAGGCAGCGGGCGCTCGACACGGCGGCGGCCGCGCTGCGCGACGCCTTCGGCATGGCGAGGGCGCAGGGCGTAGCCAAAATCCTGCCGATATACGTGCGATCGCCGGAATGACGAAATCTAAGAATCAAGCCTCCATTTCGTCATTCCGGCGGGGAGCCTGGACTGATGCGCTTTAACGTTCGCGGGTCGCCTCGCTCCGTTATGCGTGTTCAACTCGCATCAGATACACGTACTTTACTGTACCTGCAGGTTAATGCCAGCGACCAGTAGAACCGGGCGATGATTACCGTTTGAGAGTGACAAAACTCTTCATTCAGTATGCCAACGGCAGCGTACCGAAGATGTCTATATGCTCCTTGACCACCTCAACCGCCTTACTTGTGGCCAGAGATATAATATCGGGATAATGCAAATAACCTTCTTTCTCCTGAATCGCTTTCGCAATAGCGGAAACGACCGCCAAAGACAACTCAGTAAAGAAATTAACCTTGTTAATGCCGCACCTGATGGCATTCCGAAAATCCTCTGCTGTTAGACCGGAGCCTCCATGCATAACCAAAGGAATATTAACCGACCCGCGGATATCCTGAAGACGCCTTAGATCCAGCTTCGGCGTATCCCTGTATACGCCGTGCACAGTGCCGAACGCTACGGCAAGAGCATCTATGCCCGTTTCCTCTACAAAACGAGCTGCATCTTCCGGGTTGGTAAACATCGATGCGTCCACAACACTTCCATCCCTTAAATTAGCTGCACTGCCGGCAACATGGCCCAGCTCGGCCTCTACGCTTACGCCGGCCGCGTGCGCTGCTTCTACGACTTTTTTTGTCAGGGCCACATTGTCTTCATATCGCAGAGCCGAGCCGTCAATCATTACCGAGGTGCAACCGAAGTGAATGGCTTTCATGACCGTCTCATAACTCTGAGCATGGTCTAAATGCAAGGCAATAGGAATTGAAGAGCGACGAATTCTTTCAATGACATAGGGGAAAAAATTATCCAAATCCATGTGTCTAAAGCCGGCCTCGGCCACCATCATAATGACTGGTACGCCTTTTTCCTCGCCGGCCCTTGCGATAGCCTCGCTGAAGCTGTGATCGCAAGTGACAAAGGCCCCAACAGCATAACGGTTCTCAACAGATTCTTTTAATGCTTCCTTCATGGTAATCAATGGCATCTAGAAATTACCTCTCACCTTAGTATTTGCCACAATAATCAGTTTATGCAACGCTCAATTCTCAAACACCACAACACCCTTCACATAATCCTGATCCCTCATCTTTTTCAGGGCGCCCGGCAATTCCTCCAATTTGCAGATATGAGTAAACAGTTTATCGAACGCATACTTTTCATGCCGCATCAAGATATGAAATGCCTTGTTGAACGCCCCAGGGTGATTGGCGCTCATGCCAATTATGCGAGCATGCTTGCTACAGACCAACCTTGCCGGGTCGATTCCGACTTCCTGCCCGTCACTCACGATATTTCCGACCTCGACAAGGGTTCCCAGCCTCCTTATCATTTCCAATCCCTCTACAAACGCGGCAGTCGAGTTGGCGCACTGAACAACAAGGTCGGCGCCCCCATTTGTCATCTCCCTTACCATTGAGAGTCTGCTTTCATAACCAACCTCATTGAAATTAATTGTTTCATCAACATTCGCCACTTCTTTGGCAATGTTCAGTTTACTTACATAACCATCGATCATAATAATCTTCTCCACACCCATAATCCTCAACACTAAGGCCGTCAATAAGCCTATAGGTCCGGCGCCCAATATTACCACTTTTGAATTGGTATCCAGCGCCTCTTCTATAGCTCCGGGCTCTCTTTGAGACAACTCCAACGCCCTCACGGCTACCGCAGTTGGGTCCAGTAATGTTGCTATGAGGCTCGGCATATCGTCCGGCATCTTCCACACATACGTTCCCGGGAAAATATAGACATATTCCCCGAATCCGCCCTTAAAATGCGGCGGCGCCTCAATGCGGGAGCTAATTATTTCTTTTCCTTGAAGCCCCAGTATTGGATAGGGAGTGCCATAGACAAAGGAATTGCGGCAAGTGGTGCATGTGCCAGGTCGGTACTTCAGGCACCCCTCACATTTGCCGCACGTAATCCAGGGGTAAACTGCAATCCTATCACCCTCCCTTAAGGGTCCTCCATATATGTTCAGCGATTCATTTGCATTATTTCCCATAGCGACAATTTCGCCCGCAAATTCGTGGCCTATACTGCACTCATAGGGAGGATCCATTTGCATGATGTGAGCATCCGACCCACATATGCTCGCTGCCTGCACCTTAATGAGCGCGCCGTCTTCTTTTACTTCGACAATTGGGAAGCTCCTTATCTCAATATCAGATTTTCCTTTCCAAACTGCCGCTCTGCCGCTCTTCATTTTAGTCCCCCTCAGTCCTTATTCAAAGGGTGTGAGAAAAATATCCCTTGAGACGCTTTCTCAAAGAAATATGCTTATCCTCCTTCCTCGAGTATCGCTCATGGATCGTTTCATCAGGCAAGAAAACCTGATCAACACTAACCATCTCTTTAATGGCTTGCTGGAAATCCCCGTGCATCCTCATGCCGGTAGAGGCGATTATTGCTGCACCGAGGCAGGAAACTTCTATGTTCGTTACTTTTTCCACTCTCTTCCCTGTTACGTTTGCCTTGAGCTGAAGCCACTTTGCGGATTTCGCCCCTCCTCCGCCTGCTCGTAAGCAATCAAATCGGTTTTCAAACAGTTTATTAAAATCATCTACGGCCATTTTCGTCTCGAATGAGATGCCTTCAATGATTGATCGGAAAATACTATATAAATTGTCGGATAAGTTAAGCCCGACTATACAGCCCTCCGAGGCGCCGAAACCCGGCAGCATCATCAAATCGCCGGTCCCGTCAAATTGAACGAAACCGAATAGATCATCAAACACTCCCTTCCCCTTCTTTTGGTATACATTACTTGCGAACCATTCCAAAAGAGCGCCCCCGGTCGGGACCCCGCCTTGCACGGCGAAGGTGCTCCTATCCGGACCACAATAAGAATACAGGGAGGGGCTCAATGCTGCAGGTATTGAAAAAATGATCCGTAAAGCACCCAATATGATCAAAGGTGCCCATATTGTCTCCGAGCGCCGTACCCCCTTTCGGATGGACGCCCAGGCCAAACAATCCACACTCCGCATCATGGGCGCCTAAAGCGACCATTATTTCATGGGGAAGTTCCACGTCGCCATATGCCTTTACCGTTCCTACAACTGAGCTTGACTGCGCGACGCCTTCGCCGAGCATCTTATCGTCTATGCCGATCACATCAAGAAGCAGGTCGGAAAAGACCCCCTCATCGACATCGTACAGCATCTTTCTGGATGCCATAGTAAAATCGTTTAAAGAAGGCAATCCCAATTGTTTTAGAATATATTGCTGTATATCGAAGAAACAGCGAGCCTTATCAAAGACGTCTCTTCGGTTGTTCCTCAGCCACAGTATCTTTGTTCCTACACACATTGTTGTAAGGCAGCCGCCCGTTATTTCGATAAACTTTTCCGGCCCTATTTCTTTGGAGAATATCTCAACCTCCTTTCTTGACCTGGAGTCGAAAGCCGGTAAAAGATTATAAAGTTCGTTTCCATTCTCATCTACAGGAATCACGTTATCACCGAAGAAAGAAAAACCGATGCCCGCGATTCTGATATTGGGGCCGCATTGTTTTAACAGGTCCCAAACTGTTCTTTGCGACGCCAGCCAAATCTCATGAGGGCTTATCTCTGTTTGTCCCTCTTCGGGATGCATCCATTCATATTTCGCCGACTCCTTGCCCAGGATCGAGCCGTTATCCACATTGACTAGCGCGGCGCGAACATTCGACGTGCCGAAATCGACGGCCAATATTCCTTCACAAGGCTTCATGATTGCATCTCATGCACATTCCGTCTATCGGCGCATTTCTACTTACTTATTGACGACATTAGAATCATTCCCCTTTCTGAAAAAGTCGTCCAGTAATTTGGCCAGTATTAATGGGGATTTCCATAATGATTCAATGGTCGTCCCCGCATAGTGCGGCGTCAAGGTTACATTATCCAAATCTGTAAATTCACTGTTAATGTCTATTGGCTCCTCCCAAAACACGTCCAAGGCGGCGCCCCTGATCCTTTTGGTTAACAGAGCGGTGAACAAGGCCTCCTTATTTATCAGTCCCGCGCGGGCCGTATTGACAATATAGGCGTTGGGCTTCATCAGGCGAATTTCTTCTGCGCCGATGAGTCCTTTAGTCTCCTCGGTTAGCCGCGCATGCAAGGAGACAATGTCGGCCTGCGACAGGAGCTCCGCAAGTCCGGACTTGGCGGCCCCGTAGTTTTTCATTTCCTCCTCCGACACGAACGGGTCGTAAGCCAAAACATTGCATCCAAAACCGTTATGAAGCTTTTTTGCCACGAGCCTTCCTACCCTTCCGAAACCCACAATACCAATATCTTTGTCCTCTAATTCCATTCCGAAGTCGCCGCCGGAATACCTTCTCCTCCACTTTCCCTGCCTTAAGGCGGCATGGCCGCGAGCGATATTTTTGGTCTCAGACAACACGAGGCCGACTGTGAACTCTGCGACGGCGTTATCATTTCTGCCGAAAGAGCTGAGGACCTTGACGCCGTGTTGCGTGGCGGCTTTAACGTCCACATTTTCAGTTCCGGCGCGCATCAGTCCGATGAACTTCAGACGCCTTGCGGCCCCTACCATCTTTCGGGTAATCGGCGCAAAATGGGTGATCAGGATATCCGGTTCGTAATTTGTTATTTCCCCTGTGATATCAAAATTATATTCCACCGCTTCCGGTCCGTTTTTTTCTATCTTGCTTATGATGGCCTGAAACTCTCTCGCGGACTCCGGAATATCCCATTGTATTATTTTCAGATCAAACCCCTTCAGGGTCTCCTTAAATGCCTTACTGATCATCTCTGGGGTAACAACGTCTGCTAGAGCTAATATTTTCAACACGGCGCCTCTTTTCGGTCTTGTGATTGTTTCTATGGCTTAACCTCAATCAATTCAAATAAGATTCCACCGATTCGATCTGATTCCACGTAAGCGCATCGGATACGTCCTTCCTCTTCCACATAGGCTTCAGCATTCATAATGGTCCCAGATCGCTGCATTTCTTTCATGCCATTCTGCACCAAGGCAACATCCTCATCCGATCTTTCGAGGGCTTTTTTCAAATATTCCGACATGGTGCGCCATTGACTCCTTGCAGTTTGATCTCAGGCATCAAAAATGATTTTAGGATTCGGCCTTTTACGGTTTGCCTTCCCTCAGACGGCCGCTACCCGCCAAGGTAAGCTTTCCTAACAACCTCAGCAGACCTGAATTTCTCGATATCACCAGCTAAAACGATTTTGCCCACCTGAAGTGCATAACCTCTATTCGCTACGCCTAACGCTAAAGGGATGTTTTGCTCCACAAGCAGAACGCTAACGCCTTTCTTGTTGATGTTCTTGATTACAGGGGTAAGCTCAGCAACCATAATCGGAGACAAACCCAACGACGGCTCGTCCAGCATCAGCAATTTAGGTTTCGCCATCAGACCGCGCCCGATGGCCAACATCTGCTGTTCGCCGCCGCTGAGGGTGCCGGCATTCTGGTTTCGCCGCTCCAGAAGTATTGGGAAGTGCAAGAAGACCTCATCAAGATCTCTCCTGATGCCTTCCTTGTCCCTCCTCAAGCTGGCACCAAGCTTCAGATTCGTCAGTACGGGAAGGTAGGGGAACAGCCTGCGACCCTCCGGGACATGGACGAGCCCCAGCTCAACTATTCTGTAGGGTTTCGACCTATCTATTCTCTGGCCGGCGAACCTGATCTTTCCGGAGGCCAGACGCGTTATGCCGGACAAGGCCTTTAGCACGGTGCTTTTGCCGGCCCCATTAGCGCCGACGATGCTGACCACCTCGTTCTCTGCTACTTGCAGCGAAACGCCTTCCACAACGACTGCCTTTCCATATTTTACAGTGATATTATCAATCTCTAGCAGCATGCTCGTCGGCTCCAAAATACGGCCTCGATGACATCTTTGTTGGTCCTGATTTCGTCAATCGTGCCGGCTGCGATTTTCCGCCCGAAATTAATTACAAAAACCCGGTCTACAATATCCATAATCTGCATATTGTGCTCCACCAGCAGGATGGTGACGCCGCTTTCCCTTATTTGTTTTAACACCCCCATAGTGAACTGGATTTCTCCCAAGCTCATCCCGCCAAGCGGTTCATCCAGAAGGAGCAATTTGGGGTTAGTAGCCAGCACCCGCGCAATGCCAAGCATTTTTCGATACCCCTGGGGTAGATTCTTAGCGAGCTCTTCCTGCACCTTGTCTAAACCGAGCTGCCCCAGGATCTCCAGAGCTTTTTCCCATATGTAGGCTTCGTTGCGGCGGTACTTGGACGTGCCGAAAAAGGCGTCTATGAGACTCGATCTTGGATGCAGGTAAAACGATGCGGCCACATTTTGCAGAACGGTAAAGTCAGCGAACAGCGGGTTTAGCTGAAAACTCCGACCTATTCCCAGGCTGGCGACAACATGGGGCTTTGTGCCCGTTATATCCTTTCCTTGGAAAACCACCCTTCCTGCAGTAGGGCGCAGAAAGCCGGTGATCAAATTGAAAAGGGTCGTCTTGCCTGCCCCGTTGGGCCCGATGATGCCGACGATCTGACCCTCTTCGACCTGGATATCGACGTTGGAGACCGCGGTCAACCCTCCAAAGTCTTTTGTCAGTCCTATAGTTTCGAGCAGCACGACGCGTCCCCTTCAATCTATTATGATGACCGAACCAACAAAGACTTGATCTTGCCGCCCAAGCTAACTACACCGTTGCGCATCAAGAAAACCACAACGAGCATGATTGCGGCAAACAGATAGGGAGTGAATTCTTTTAAGCCGCGAAACAGTTCAGGGAGGACGAAGAGAATCGCCGTCCCGATGATTGGACCGCCGAAGCTGCCAATTCCCCCGAGAATCATGTAGACGATCAAGTAAATACTCGCAAGCAGATCAAAGCTGCTGTAAGAAAGGACCATGTTATAGTGGGCATAACCGGCGCCGGCTAACCCAACGATAAAACAGGAGACCCCCTGAGCCACAACCCTGAATTTCATTTCACTTATGCCGACGCTAGCCGCAACCTCATGAGACTGGTTGATCGCCTTCAGACAGACGCCTATGCGACAGGTTTCAAAACGCCACAGGACAAATAGACTGAAAGCCGTCAATCCCAAAAAGAAGTAATAATAAGGCACTTTCGAGCTGGCAAACAGGGGAGGTATCCCGATCATCCCGCCGACGTGACCGGTGTATTTGCCGAATATTTGATTGACAGATATTATACCCATGCCAAAAAACAGACTGACCATCGAAAAGTAGATCGCCCTCACTCTCGCGAAGGGAAACCCGATCAAGACGGCAACCACCATGGTCCCCAGCGCGCCCAAGGGCATCGTCAACCAGGGGGACCAGCCCACGTCCCGGGCAAGCAACGCAGAGCCGTATGCCCCGATGCTCATGAAAGCGGCGTGGCACATCGAGATCTGTCCCGAAATTGCCATGGTGCGCAAACTGCTGGTGGCGATGATATAAACGAAAGTCAGGATGAAAATGTGATAGCTGTATAGCGTTTTCATGAAAACCGGCACGAGGGATAGAATGACCGCCCCAGCCAGATACACGTACGCCTGCCTTCTGGTTACGATTGAAAATCCCCGTTGCCTGTTCATATTCCTTTCCAACTATGCCGCCTCGCGACCGAACAATCCCCGCGGCCTGATGAGTAGAACGACGATGATGACTGCGAGTCCCAGCGTTTGAGCAATCGAGGGGCTCACATATAGAGGCAGGATGGAATCTAAAGCGCCAATGACCAATCCCCCAATCAGCACGCCCCCAATACTGCCAATACCGCTCAGAATGACCACCTGGATGACCCTGACCAGAATCAGATCTCCCATGAACGGAGTCAGGTCAAAAACGGCGCCCATAAGCGAACCGGCCGCCGTCGCCAAGGCGCAACCCAGCCCCATCGCAATCGCCGCGACCCGATGGATGCGGATCCCCTGGAGTTCGGCGCCTTCAGAGTCCTGCGCGACGGCGAGCATCTGTTGTCCCATTTTGCTCTTACGAATGTACAAAGTCAAAGTCCCGAGCAAGCCCACTCCGATTGCGGCGGTGGCCAATCTCTCCCAACTGATCGACACACCGCCATGCCTGAACATCCCTGCAACAAAGGGCGGCAAAGACCGGACGTGATCGCCCATCATCAAATTGATGGTCGTCTGGATGATGAGTATCAGTGCGATGGACACGATTGTCGAGCCGAAAAAATCGCCATAGAAAGGACGGAAGCAAAATCGTTCCAGGAAGAGACCGAACAGGGCCATGACCGCGGCCGCAAGCAAGAGCGACAGCCACAGGTTTATCCCATAAACAACGCCCAGCTGGTAGCAGAGGTAGCCTCCGAGCATATAGAGCGCGCCGTGAGCAAAGTTCAGGATGCCCATGATGTTGAGCACCAGAGCAAAGCCTGACGCCACCAGGATGTACATCGACGACAGCATCAGCGCATTGAGGATGATTTCTATTCCCTGTCCAGACACTCATTCCTCCAGAGATCAAGTTCAAGTCTTCCAGAAACGTTCACGCTGCTTCGATTCCCGGGATCCCTTTGCTCAGGGAACCGTAATATCCCTGATCCATCCGTAAAATTTGATCTGGCCTTTTTCCAGGCCCGCCATCGGCCGTGGACCGGCTACTGCGTGACGGATCCCGTACGTCTCTTTACCTCCCATATGGGCCAGCCCATAGGTTGTCTGGATAGTATCCATATTCTCCCACGTTTTTCTTACATCGTCGGAATCGAGGCTCTGGGCCTTCTGGATAGCCTGAACGAGAACCCAGATCGAATCGAAGGCCTCACACAACAAGTCAAGCCGGTCATGCCCGTATTTGGCTTTGCCCCGCTCAAGGATCATTTTCTCAATATTCGTCTTTTCCGGTTCACCCGGATTTATCGCTTCGACGAAGTAGTTGTCCCCGACCTCTTTGCCTACGATATCTAAGACATCCTTGATCTCTGTATAGTGCAAGCCTACGACGGGCTTTGCCCAACCGTTTTGCCGGAGGGGCTTCAACACGCCGCCAATCATTTCAGGCCAAGCGCTGGTCATCGTGATTGCATCCGCATTGATTTTGGCGGCCTTCATGGCATAAGGGGTGTAGTCTACTGTATTCAGGGCAAACGGGATAACATCCTTCACTTCCAATCCGTAGCCTTTAGCAATTTTCACCAGTTTGGGGCGCATATATTCGACAGTAAAATCATCCGGAATTAAATCCACGATGCTCTTTGTCTGTGGAAACTTCTTCTTCAGCCAGCCCAGTCCGGCTATAGCCCCGCCAATGGCCGAGTTCATAGAGAGGAAGGTATAAGGTGTGTTGGGGCCCATCTCCTGCGGCGAGCCGCAGTTGTTGATTACGGAACGGATCACCTTGGCCGGCTCAGTCACCGTCCCCTGAGCGGCGGTGACGAAAGGCATAACGCCCCCGCCTATGTACTTCACATTCTGGTCAACGAGTTTCTTCGCCGCGGCAACCGCCCCGTCGGCAGAGCACTTGTTGTCCTCTATGGCCAACTCCACGAGGTATTTCTCACCTTTTATGGTTACCCCACCCTTTTCATTGATCCAATCCTTCGCTAATTCAGCTCCCTGTGCAAAAATCCTTTCGTTTTCTGAAGCAAAACCGCTGAGACCCGTCGTGAAACCGATGAGCAGGGTCTTCGGTGCAGCTACGGCAGCGGGCTCCAGGCAAAAACAAAAGAGAAATACAACAACCAAGGCTAGGCCACCACATTTCAATACGCTGCTCCTCCTCATCTTACCCTCCTTTAATGTATTTAGTTGCTTTCTTTCAACCATCGCTCAATCCGAGCCCGCAGTTCATAGCGGCCCCTCCGTCCACTCCTTTTGCTCGAAGCGCGCGAGGGATGACGGGTCGCTGGTCTCTATGCCCTGCGTTATACCGTATTACTAATACCATATTCATGATAAGCAACACAACATTCAAAGTAAATGACGGAAATCCGTCATTTTTCGGGAACCGTGAGACCAAGGGGCCATGGGCGCTTCGCATAGGCCATTTTGGTCAGCGGTTCCGAGTTGTATTCAATAATAGACATGCAGGCAGCCGCGGTTTAGACCGTTCCATAGCGATGTCCGGTACGGAAAGAAGGCCGAACCCACATGATTGCGCCCGGCGACGCAGAATATCATTGACTTTTTCACTCGCTTTTGATACTACTTACACAAGCCGGGACGGGGCGGCACGCGTTTGGCTGCGAGACTTCTTATGACAGAAGCGAGCATGGCACACCTCAATCACTAAGTGTGATATGGCGAGACAACTCCAAGACCTTTCGACCGGGGACTTGAAAGAAGTGCTGCTCGTGAGCCGTGTAGCTTTGGAATGTAAAAAGGTGGACGAACTACTGTCCGAGGCGCTCCGGCTCATGGAGCGAATTTTCAGAACAGGAAGCAACAATTTTTATTTTGCGCGGCGCGATGGCATCAGCACGAATCTGGAAAGACCGATAACTCGAGGCCTCGAAGAAAGATTTAAGGCAAAATTCGTGGAATACTACCATAAGTTCGACCCCCTATTCGGCCTATGGTTGTCGCAACATTGTCCCACAAGCGTTACCATTAGCAAAGCAATCTCTCCAAAACAATGGATAAACAGCGAATATTACAACGACTTTATGAGACCTCAATCTATTCACCATCAGATGAGCATCTATCTCAAGAATGATCAAGTTTTTTTGGGGGTGTTTTCTCTGTTTCGCAACAAACATGTGGATGATTTTTCGATTGTAGATCAGTATAAAGCGAACCTCATTGCACCATATTTGGCAGGAGCGCTTGAGAAAACCCTTATTTCAAAAAGGATGGCCGAGCACGACGCTATTATCGACTCGCTTGCTCCCAACCTGCCGCACAGAGGAATAGTGGTCCTGGACGAATCCTTCGAACCGACCTACCAGAACGAGATAGCTCGCGCCCTGCTGTCTCACTTTGCTCCGACAAAAACCGAAGGGGTCTCGATACCGGAATCTCTCTCAAAGGAAATTTATTTGAATTGCAAGGACCTTCTGAGATCTGCAAGAATTGACGGCGCATTGAAAATCCCCCGGCGGCAATTTGAAATGGTTTCCCCGATCGATAAGAAAAAGTTATGCATTTCGGTGGGCCTTATATCTGACCCGAAAAAAAACCTGCTGCTTCTTCTTCTTTTCTTTGACCCTGAAGATCACGAGAAAGATGAATCCATGCGCTTGAAACAACAGGGCCTTTCTAAAAGGGAGCGCGAGATAGCTTTTCTCCTTTCCAGGGGCTTAAGAAACAAGGAGATTAGCGACAAACTCTTTATCAGTGAATATACGGTCGAAAATCACTTGAGATCGATCTACAGAAAAATGAACGTGACAAATCGTACCGGCGTCGTTCACTGTCTGCTTGAAATGTCGCAAAATAGATCCAACGTCTAATCGGGAAGTTGCCTCTCAGGTAAAGATTTATCCAGCCGAACGTTGTGCGTGGCGGCGCTCATTTCTTATCCAATAAACCATCATCAAGAACCTGTTGAAAATGGTCTATCACTGTTTGCTCGATAGGTATATACGACATCCCTAGGTCTGCCTTGCTGTACGAGTTGTCGTACCTGGCGCGACGGCCCGCATTTCTGCTCACATATTTTCGCGTAAAGCCAAGCCTCGGCATCAGGGACTTCGGGACCAGCTTCCGGGGGAACGGATACGCATCGCCAAAATGTCTTCTCAGAATATTCGCGAGATCAAGCAAGCTCGCGTACCCGCTCGTGACGATGTGCCTTCCGCTCGCCTTCGGCGTAAACCCTGCTCTGATATGCGCGGACGCCACATCGCGCACATCGACGACAGGGTGCGCGCCTATATCCGGAGCGCCGTCTTTGAATGTGCCGTCGCCTAATTGAATCATGGCAGTTATGCTGAACGAGTCTTTTCTCTTCGACACCGAGGGACCAAGGGTCCATCCGGGGTTTATGGTCAACAAGTCCCATTTATCCTGTTCCTTCGCAACGGCCCACGCTTCCTTCTCGGCGATCGTTTTTGAGTAAGCATAAGGCAGATGTTCGGCGCTGCTCGTCACGTTCCATTGTTTCTCAGTGAATATTTTCCCCGGAACCGAGTCCAGTTCCGCCAAATCTCCGCAAATTGCGGCGACGCTGCTCGTGAGCACGACGCGCTTCACCGTGGGGGTCCTTTTTGCCGCTTCGAGAACGCACCTCGTTCCTTCCTTGGCTGGTCGGATAAATTCCTCTTCCGGGTTCTTGGGTGTTGCCATGAAGAAGGGCGACGCCGTGTGCACCACAAGCTCGCAGCCCTGCATCGGCTCATCGAAGCTGCCGACATCCAGGAGATCCGCCTTAAACAACTTCAATTTCCCCGCTGAGGCGCTCGCAATACGCGTAAGATGCTCGACTTTCTGACCGTTAGAGGGGTCTCGGACGGTTGCATTGACGTTGACCCCGTCTTCAAGCAGCATTTTGACTATCCAGGAAGCCATGTAGCCGGTGCCTCCCGTCACCATAACCGGCCTGCCCTTATCAATTTCCTTCATCGCCGTCTCCTTACGGGTCTTTTTCTACTGCCGAACTTCGATCTTACGGAAAACATCCGCATACCCCAAACCGCACACCAAAGGCCGGTATGCTGTCAATGCTACCAGCAATTATTTGTACTTGTCAAGAAAATAGTGCCCCCCTGATGTCAATAATGGGAACTCCAAGTTATCTCCCTAAACCCATTGAGATAACCATCTGCTTGAATTCTTCATCGCTCAGGACATCATGTATCTCGATCGATCTGTTTTTCACTTTCTCCAGAAGCTCATCTTCCTGTTTGTCATTCGCGGCCGGCAAACCGAGTTGCGCCAGCTTCATCCTGATGGAGTTGCGGCCGCTCATCTTACCAAGGACGATCCGTCTCGTCGCGCCTATCACCGTGGCGATATCCTGGTTGGTCGGCAAAGAGAGTCCAGCCTTTATCAGCTTCGTGATCACGTCCACGCCAATACCTGATTCCGTCTGAAAGACCCTATCTCCGACGAGGGGCCAGTTCGCCTGCAGCGGCACGCGCGACGCCTCGGCCACCAACTTGCACAATTCATATGTTTTCTCGAGACGAACACCCGTTTCAACCCCAAGCATCAACTGCAGGCCCATAGCGACCGCTTCCAGGGGCGCATTACCGCCACCCTCCCCAAGCCCGTTCACGCACGCGTGTAATACCTCCGCCCCGGCCATGACGCCTGCAAGCGCATTCGCTGCCCCGAGACTGTAATGGTTATGCGAATGAACCTCGATGGGTTTGTCCGTCCATTCTCGCACCTTTCTGATGTAGTGGTAGTACGCCCAGGGCAGCATCGTACCGAAAGTATCAGGGATAGCGACCGAATCTCCCACGCCCTCGGCAAGGACTGTCTGCACAAATTTTTTTCCGAATTCAAAAGGACCCTGCGTGATGAGCACGAAGAACATCGTTACCCGAAGCCCAAGACTCTTCGCAAACCGACATGCCTCTATCATCTTGTCGGTCGCCTGCTCAAACGTCCAGCCGAGGGCCTGGATGGTTACAGGATAGGCCTGAATCTCCACAACGACAGACTTGCAGCCCGCATCCGCCGCCTTTTGCACATCGCCCTTCACGGCCCGGCAGAAACCGACGATCTCCGCAGAAAGGCCCATGCTATTTAGCTCCGCAACCACCTCCTGATCGTCCCGGGATACGGCGGGCATCACTTCGATGCGGTGTACGCCGTAGTCGCTCAATGCTCGCGCAATCTTGATCTTCTCCGCCTTTGTGAACTCCACTCCAGCGAACTGCTCTCCGTCCCGCAGGGTCGTGTCGTGGAGGTATACCTTCTTTGGAAGGTGCATTAACTCTCTCACTTCTTCCATCCAGTTTAGGGGGCTACTATTCATCGCTTCCCAATCAGCCATCTAATTTACTCCCCTTCATCATAGAATTTTTCTCGGATGCCGACCTCTCTCACCACGCTGAGGCCATCAAAGTGCTTGGAGACATTCTTAAGGACAAGGCAGGTTGTAGAATCGTTTTTCTTATCCATCGCTCTCCCTTAAAAGGTTCCTTGCCCTTGCGGTCTGAAGGGCAGGCATCTCTTTAACCGACCGGCTGTTTCAGGAACTCTTCGGGTTTATACTTCCATTCCTAAGAACCCTCCCGCTTCGCTCTGGGCAAGTTGTCTGGAACCCGCCGGAGCACTCCCCATAATTATGTCAAAACGGTTTTCCAATCCACGCCCGGAGGATCACTCCAGGACGGCGCCCCTGCCGGCGGACGTCACGTTTCTGGCGTATCGGGCGAGATACCCTCGCTTCGCTTTGGGGGGCGGAAGCGTCAACGATCTCATGCGCCTCGCGATCTCCCCATCGTCCAGTTGAACGTTCAGCTTGCGGTTGGGTATGTCGATCTCGATTACGTCGCCGTCCTGCACGATGGCGATGGGTCCCCCCTCGGCCGCTTCGGGAGAAACGTGGCCGACGCAGGCGCCGTGCGTGGCGCCCGAGAAGCGCCCATCGGTGATGAGAGCTACATCCTTGCCGAGATTGACCCCGATTATGGCTGAGGTGGTGCTAAGCATCTCCCTCATGCCCGGCCCTCCCTTCGGCCCTTCATAGCGGATGACCACCACGTCGCCCTTGACGATCTTTCCCTTGAGCACGGCTTCCACGGCGTCCTCTTCTCGGTCGAAGACCCTTGCGGGTCCGGTATGATGGAGCATTTCCCGCGCAACCGCCCCCTGTTTGACCACCGCGCTGCCCGGCGCCAGGTTGCCCCACAGCACGGCGATGCCGCCCTCCGAATAGCACGGGTTCTCTATGGGGTGAATGACCTCCCGGTCCTTCACCGAGGCCCCCGCGATGTTTTCGCCTATGGTTTTGCCGGTAACGGTCGGGCAGCTCAGGTCCAGCGCGTGAATCCTCGTAAGCTCCGTCATGACCGCGGATATGCCTCCTGCGCGATAGAGGTCCTGCATGTAGTAGGCGCCGCCGGGGGTTATGGGGCATAATTTCGGGGTGCGCTTGCTGATCTCGTCAAAGAGGTTGATGTCCAGCTTCACCTCAGCCTCATGGGCGATGGCGAGCAGGTGCAGCACCGTGTTGGTGGACCCGCCGATCGCCATGTCTACTGCGATGCCGTTCCTGAAAGCACGCTCGGTCAGGATGTCCCGGGGCAGGATGTTCCGGCGCACCAGCTCCATTATCTGCTCGCCCGATTTCCGCGCCAGGACCTTTCGCTTTGCCAGATAGGCGGGGATGGTTGCATTCCAGGGCAGGCTCATGCCTATCGCCTCGGACAGGCAGTTCATGCTGTTGGCCGTGCCCATAAAACCACAAGCGCCGCAACCTGGGAAGCCTTCATCTGCGAGCTCTCCAAACTCTTCCATGGTCATTTCTCCCACCGACACTCTGCCTATCGCCTCGAGGATCTTGCTGCCGTCGGTAGGCTTCCCATGGAACCAACCGGCATACATGGGTCCTCCGGCGACAATTATGGAGGGGATATTGAGTCTCGCTGCGGCCATCAACATGCCCGGGGTGATCTTGTCGCAGTTGGTGATCAGCACGAGGCCGTCGAGGGCGTGGCCTAGTGCCATAGCTTCGATTGAATCGGCGATCAGCTCGCGGCTGGGCAGGGGATAACACATGCCATGGTGACCCATGGCAATGCCGTCGCACATGGCAATGGCAGGAAATTCGAGCGATGTGCCTCCTGCCGCGGCCACGCCTAAGTTTCACCCGATAGGCTATATCATTGAGATGTACGTGGCCGGGAACAATTTCGTTGAAGGAGTTGACGACGCCGACGAGCGGTTTCTTCAGGTCTTCATTGCACAAACCAGTGGCTTTAAGGAGTTCTCTGTGACCGGTCTTCTCAAATCCCGTTTTGATTACGTCGCTGATCATTCGTTAGCCTCCTGTCGTACTGTGAAAACTATAACACGAAACCCGTTATCAGCAGTATTGTATCGGGCCCCAAGAAATAATCAGGGACCCCTGTGGCCCCCGGCGAACCACATTATTTACCCGCCTTTCTCAGTACACGGATCTCCTCGCAGGTGGGAGCCAGCTTCTCCGATGCAACCGTCATGATATCCTTCATTACGGGAAAGGGATATCCGGGAAGCGAAGCGATCTGTCCTACGAAGACAGGGTACATGGCCTGATGGTCGCAGGCGCGCATCGTCACAGGACCGATGGCCGTCTCCACGGTTAGCCCTTCCATGGCGTTGATCACCTCTTCCGTTTTTGCGCTCTTTGCCTTCAGCATGCCTTCCGTAAGGAACCTCGCTCCCATGTATCCCGTGAACGCGCACTCACCAGGGTAAGCATCGGTCTCCCCCTTCTTGTCTGCATAATCCATGTACTTTTTAACGAATTCTTTATTGGCCGATGTGGCAGGATAATACCAAAGGTAGCTGTCCCCCGCGGATGCGCCCACGGGATAGCTCTCTCGCAAGACCTTCGCGAGTGTGGGATCACCGAGAAAAAAGGTAAGGTACGGTGTTTTGTCGAAGAAGCCGAACATTTTCGCCTGCTTTGTGAAAGGCGAGTGCGATGATCCGCCCCAGGCCCCAAACACGGCTTCCGGCTTTTGTGACATCAGAGCGCTCAGATAAGGGGTATAGTCCGTCTCCCCCAATCTGACCCAGGATTCACCCACTACGACCGCATCGGGCTTCATCTGCTTCAGCCCTTTTACGAAGCTTTCTGCCAGGGAATGGCCGTATTCATAGTCATCGCCTATAATGTACCATTTTCTGTAGGGCTTAGCTGCCGCGTAGAACGCCTGGGCCATGCCCTGGACAACTGCGCTCGAGCAGGACCGGAACACATAACGGTGCCCCAATTCTCCTGTAAGCCGAGCGGCATAGGTTAGGTGGCTCATGAAGAGTGTCTTTTTGCTCTTTGCAAACTCGGACACTGCGAGGCCCGCGGCGCTATTTGCAATGCCCGCGAGAAAGTCAACCCTCTCTTTCAGGATCAGTTCCCGTGCGTGGGCCACAGCCTCATCTGTCTTGAACTTGTCGTCCCGGGTGATGATCTCAATCTTACGCCCGTTCAGCCCTCCCTTTGCATTAAACTCGTCCACAACCATCTCCCAGCCATAGAGGGCCTGCTTGGTCCCAGAGGCCGCCGCTCCACTGTATGCATCAATGAGGCCGATCTTAATCGGTGGTTCTGATCGACATGTTTCCGGACCAAGCAGAATAATAAATGCCAGGACAAGAACTGTTGACAAAAATCGATAGAGGAACTTGTTCTCAGATCGCATAGCGTTATCTCCTTTAGCCGGTGGGTTCCTACGGGTTAAGCGCGCCTCGCCGACTTTAGTCGGGGGAATATCCTTGTGGTCGCGTCTCCTTCGGCGGCTGAAGCCTTCGCCTTAAAGGCGAGGGATTTTTTCCCCGGAGGAGACCTTAAAAGAAAGACCCAATTACGCTTCACCTGCCACGAACCTCTCAAGAGTCCGCGTCAACCGATGCCGATGCAATGGCTATGCCATAGCTGCAACATTGAATATCGTAATAGTATAGTGAACCAGAGTTGAAAGCCTACTCCTTAACTTGTGCCATCTTTTTTATGGTGCCAATATCGCAAACAATTGAAAACTTTGCTGCGTGGAAAGCATTTGTGTATGTATTTAATACACCTCAAGAAGTCAATCTCGCCCAGAAATTTGCTCTATATATAAACATTGTCTATATGCATTTATTTTATACATGTCTGAATACCCCTACACTCCATTCCTATTTCCGTCTTCCGATTAAACCTGATCGCCGCGCACGTGGCCGGGGCGGACCGTGTCATTTCTTGCTCCTTCCTTCATAATCTCACGAAAGCTCGGCGATGGGATCAGGTCATGACGCCGCCCACCAAATTTCCCCATTGCGGCTGCTTTCCGTGTCCTTCCCATTGCAGCCGTCACATAGAACCGTAGTATCTTTAATTATCTCGATATTTTCGGGATTATCGTTTTACCGGCTTCTATGAAAGGGGAGATAGGAAGAGATGCTCAAGTCTTCCGGAAACATTCACGCCCCTTCCATGCCCGGGGTGAACCCTCGGCGTTTTCACGCCTTATTTTACGGATAGGGCGATACCGAGAAGGGCCATCACAAATAAGTAATAGGTAAACCAGCTCTTCCACATTGAATCAGGCTTGTCAGGTCTTCCCATTGTTAACCTCCTTGAAAAGAATGGCGGTGGTCTTGTGGGATGTGAATCTGCAAAATTACCGGCTGCATGGTTGCTTCCCGTGGTATTTTCACTGGCAACCAGGCTGTCTGGCGGGAGACCCTTGGCTTTCCGTCCCACCCTCGCGGATGGTTTGACTTGATCAGTTTCTATGATGTTATACCGTGTCTGACACAATGTCAATAGGTCTTTTAGAAAAAGCCATTTTTTTACGTTTCACAAAGAGCAGTGATGAAGCACCGTATGATGCTTTTGCGCAACAGGCCCTTTATTCACTGCTTCTTGCATCTCTATTCGCTATTCCCTGCGGCTGGGGGGGGAAGGTTAAAAGCGGCCAACATTGCCGCATGAAAACGTGCATATTTTTTTTGGGTTGCTTTCTGTGTGGATTAGGAGGAAGTAATCAGCCGCGTGGCCGAGCGAATAGTGGGCCTATATCGCTGACCAGGTGGGAGCCGGGGACCAACGAGCTTGTATGCGCCGTAACCTCCGGCATCGATCATGGTTGTACTCGATGCCGAATCGAGGGGACGACGTCCGAACGAAAAAAGAGAAGAACGGGCGGCTATTCGCGTTTGAGCCCGTCGACCATCAAACGCGCCATACTCTTCGCGAACGCCGCCGGTTCCTTAGGTCTCGACCCTTCCAAAAGAAGCGCCTGGTCGTAGAGGAGTCCTATGTACTCCCGGAGGACCGGACTCTTGCTGTCGCGCTCGAAGAGGTCGTTCATCGCGGCGAAAAGCGCGTGATCTGGGTTGATCTCCAGTATCCTTTTGCTGTCGGGCAAATCCTGCCCCATGGCCTTGAGGATCTTCTCCATCTGCGGGTTGAGGCCCCCTTCGTCGGCCACGAGGAGGCACGCGGAATCCCGGAGCCTTCCCGAGAGGCGCACGTCTTTCACCCGGTCGGCCAGCTCTTCCTTAATCAGATCGATCAGCTTCCGGTATTTCTTCTGTGCCTTTTCCTTTTCCGCCTTCCCGGACTTGTCCAGGTCGACGTCCCCCGCGACGATTGATTTGACTTGTTTTTCCTTGTAAATAAAACCGTTCATGACGAGGTCGTCCACCTCGTCGAGCATGATGAGGACCTCGAAATCCTTCGCGCGGAACGCCTCCAGATAAGGCGAATTTACGGCTTCCTCGAAGGACGGCGCCGGCATGTAATAGATATGCTCCTGACCTTCCTTCATGTCGTCCACGTATTCCCCCAGGGTCCTCAGCTTCCCCTTTTCCGCCTTCGTCGAGGCAAAAAGGAGGAGATCGGCAATCGTCTCCCTCTTCGCAAAATCATAGTAGAGACCCTCTTTCAGCACCGCGCCCGACTGCCGGTAAAACTCCAGGTACTTCTCGTACTCCTCCTTCTTGAGATCGGCAAGCGTCTCCAGCGTCTTCTTGATGATGTTGTTCCTTATGACCTCGACCTGCCTGTTGTTTTGCAATATCTCGCGCGATATGTTGAGGGGCAGGTCGGACGAATCGACCACGCCTTTTACGAAGCGCAAATACAGGGGCAGGAGCTCCTCGCAGTGGTCCATGATTTTGACGCGCTTCACGTAGAGCATGGGGCCTATCTTATAGTCCTTGTGAAAGATGTCGGGGGATAGCCTCTCTTCGGGATGTAGAGCAGGGCAGTAAACTCGGACGTGCCTTCGGCCTTGTAGTGGATTACCTTGAGCGGCTCTTCCGCGTCGTGGGAGATGTGTTTGTAGAACTGAGCGTGCTCCTCGGCCGTGATCTCCGAGCGGTCCCGCAGCCAGAGGGCCTTGCGCCGATTGAGAGTCGCGTCCTCCCTGAGCTTGACGGTTTTCGACTTGTCCAGCTCGCTCTGCTTCTCCGTCTCCACCTCCATTATGATGGGGTGCTCGATAAAGTCGGAATAGCGGCGGACTATGTCGCGTATCTCCCACTCTTCCAGGTATTGCTTCTCATCCTCCCTGAGATGGAGGATCACGTCAGTCCCCTTCCCTTTCTTCTCCATCTCCTCAACGGTGAACGAGCCGTCGCCCGTCGATTCCCATTTGACGCCCCCGTAGTCCTTCGAGCCAGCCTTCCTGGAAAGGACGGTGATCCGGTCGGCGACCATGAAGGAAGAATAGAAACCGACGCCGAATTGGCCTATCAGCTCCGGGTTGTTCTTTATATCTTTCTCCTGCAGGGCCTGTAGAAATTCTCTTGTCCCCGAGCGGGCTATCGTGCCCAGAGACTCGATCGCCTCTTCTTTGGTCATGCCGATGCCGTTGTCGCTTACGGTAAGCGTCCCCTTCTCCTTGTCCGGGGCGATCCTTATCGTCCATTCCTTGTCGCTCTCCTGAACGTCGGCGTTGGTGAGCGACTCATACCGGCCGCGGTCTATCGCATCCGACGCATTGGAGATAAGCTCCCTGAGGAAAACCTCCTTGTGGGAATAGAGGGAATGGATCATGAGATCGAGCAACTGCTTGATCTCGGTCTTAAACTCTCTGGTCTCTACAGTCATCCCTGAATTTCCTCCTTGCATTTGTTTCATGCGATCTTATCTCTCGCGCCCTCCGCCTCGGGAACCTCCTACGCCGCGGGAGACCCCGCCGCTACGGGCTGCGCCGCCATGAAATCCCTGCGGGGGGCCGCCCGCATGAACAGCCGGACCTCCCGAGCCGGGAAAGCTGCCGCCATAGGAACGAGGGCCATGGACGACGGGACCTCCTTCCACCCGGAAAGCCTCCGGCGCGCGCGGGTCCGCTCTGGGAAGCCCCACGGCCCGGCCTTTGCGCCGACCTTGCCCGAGGGGCATTAAAGATGGTCCTCCCGCTGTGGGGCACCCCCGTGCTGATAAACCTGCCGCTGCGTGGGGCGCCTATGCCCGCAAAAGTATTTCCGCCGAACCTGTTCGCCGGATCTATGCGAAACACACGGTGAGCCGCGACGTCGTTGAAATGGTTCGATATGACAACCGGCCTCCCGTGAATTACCGCATGCCGGTAAAAATCATTGAGGCAGAAAAAGCCGGGGAAAAAGAACCCGCCCACAAAGAACGGGTAGTCAATCCAGTCGTAAAGGTAATAGTAGTCTGGCGGCGGCGTATAATAGGTGACTATCGGAGGCCCTTCGGCAGCGTAATATCCGTTCATGTCCGCAGGGCTGGGATAGGCCTCGGCCGAGGGGGCATTCGGGTACGGCCTGCCGGCGTAGGGCGCGATCGCGAGGCCCATCTTGGCGCTTAAGTCGCCGAGTCTGGCCAGCGCCTCATCCCTGCTCATCGGCAGCTTCCCTGCATCGGCGGCGGCGGCCGTCGCGTTTTGCAGCTCTCCGAAGATGTCGGGGGTAACCGGGTAATCGGCGATCCAGCCGTTAGAAGGGCTTATGCCCAGCCCCCCGAGCGCGCTCTCCGCCTGTACCTCATCCTGGGAGGTCCCCACGCCCAGCGCCTGCTCCAGGCTAACCGCGAAGTCGCCCTCACGCACGATGGGCGCCCCCACCGGCGGCGCTCCGGGCGGCGGCCCTGCCTCCTGGGCCCGAAGGACCTGTGAAAAGGACAATACAAGAAAAGCCGCAAACAGCAACCAGATGCATCGACTCGCCTTCATGCGCTTCTCCTTTCTCTTTATTTGGTCGGCCGACGGCCTTTTCGGAATCGCTATCTCCCGCGCTCTTTTCGCCTTGCGCCTTCCGACAGCGTCGCCCGTGGTCGGCGATGGTCGTCGACTGCCCTTATTTTGAAGTTTAAGCCCCAGCGGCGCATATTGTAAAGGCCGAGACCCCGGCGCTTAAGCTCCCTCTTGCTTCTCCCTGACCGCGCATCTCACCCCCGTCCCCTCTATTCCGTCCTTGAAGCACAGGTTGTCCGACTTGCAAACGGACGGCCATCTATCCCCCGATTTCGAGCGGTTAACAAGATCCGGCCCGGCGATCAGCGGGCGGCTTAGGGCGATATAGTCGGCCGTCCCTTCCGAAACGGTTCTATCCGCAACCTCATAGGAGCGTATTCCTCCGACGAGCATCGGCGGCTTGCGGAGTTTCTCCTTGTAGGCGCGAGCCGCTTCAAGATAGCCTTAAGACCCGTCTTTAGTTCATATCATAGCACGCGACTCATGAAAATCAACATATTGCCCGGCGGCGCCTCCCTCAAGCGAGCAGGGCATTTGGAAATTCTCAGCGTGAGTCAGTGGAAAACGGGCGAGCCGGATGCTTGATGCCTCTCTTCAGGGAGATTATACTTTAATAAAATGCGTTTGTTTGTCCGGGCCGGACGGACTCCGCAAAAGCGACAATCACTCAAGGAGGCGCACATGGATGTCTACGACTATGCCATGCAGCTCGAGAAAGACGGCGAAAACTATTACCGCGACGCTGCAAGACGGTCGCAGCAAAAGGGTCTGACCGTAATACTGACGATGCTCGCCGATGCCGAAGCCGTCCACTACGGCGTCTTCAGGAGGATGAAAGAGCACGAGTCCTGGCAACTGCCCGAGGCGGCGATACTGAAAGATGTGAAAAACATATTCGTCAGGATGAGGGAGGAAGGGAAACTGGAAGGAATCAGCGTCTCGGAAATCGACCTTTACGCAAAGGCGCAGGACATAGAAAAAGCGACCGAGGACTTCTACCGCGAAAAAGGGGCGCAACTGGAAGACCGCAACGAGCGGGAAGCATTCCTGCAGGTAGCCGACGAGGAGCGCAAACACTACCTCATCCTGCAGGAGATAATCGATTTTATCTCTCGGCCCCAACAGTGGCTGGAGAACGCCGAATGGTATCACCTGGAGGATTACTAAGGCTGCGCTTGGCTGTCCGCGCCTGCCTCGCCAAACCTTATCGAAGCCCCAGGCCATGTTTTTCCTGCACCTGACGCATTCAAGAGGACCAACGTCATGAATGACGTCTTCCGCGACCACAGGCTCGCTCCCGGGGTCGGCTTTTTCCTCGTCGCTTGCGCAGACAGGACAGACTAGCTCTTCTCTTC
>CAVTDX010000078.1:0-5612 GCA_963733345.1 uncultured delta proteobacterium | reverse complement strand
CTTCACCGTCCCATCCTCCTTGTTGCTTCAAAGATGGAGAAAAACTCTATTCTTACCTGTCATTATCGGACAATTTTAGAAATCGTTAAGGGGCTGTGTTATTTTGTGTCCATCAGGAAACCATGACTCCTCGAAATATAGCGAAACAAGCCGATAATTAGCTGTCGTTATCCCGCCAGGCATGGTTGAATTTGTGCACAATGGGTTGCTATCATTAGGAAACTACACCGATCGATCTCCCCGAATTGGGGAACAATCCTCCCTTTGACGGGGTCTAATGCGGGGGAAGCGGCAGGAGGCGGGAGAAACGAGATGGCCTTCAGGCCATGAGCAACTAAATCAAAAACGTCTCGTTTCCGGACAAGGCAGCGACAATCCGGACGGCCCTTCTCTCGTTTTAGGCCTCTCTACGTGTATTGGTCGCTACTGCCTCCAATGTCCCGGTATCCATTTCCATCCCCCGGGTGTTTCCCTCCAATGTCCCGGCGTCCAGACAGCGCCGGGGAAAGGCCTCCTTTCCCAGTAGCCCTGCATCCAGACCCAGTTTCCGCGTCTGTAATCCCAATGACCGTCGATCCAGACCGCCTCGGGATAAGGCGCAAACGGCCTGACCTCAACCCTCGGCGCCGGCGGTCCGGTCCGCACCACTGCGACACATCCCATGGCAGACACTGTCAATGCTGCGGCAACGGCCAATGCTGCAACCACCCTATTCATGCAACCTCCTCCTTGTTTCGGATTGAAGCCTCCCTCCCGGAAGCCTTCGCGCAATCCCTGATCGTTCCAAATGTTCAGGGCGTCTTCCTAAATCCCCGGTTTGGCCGGTGTCCGGAAGTGACCCTGGTTTTAGGATTCGAGATGCCAATGGCGCGGCATTGGTTCTCAGAAGGAAGGCGACCTGGTTTCCAGGCCGCCATTTGCCAAGGACTTTGACGGATCTCCCGGGACTAACGGCGCCTGTCCTCATGGGCCCTGTAAGCCAAGGCGAGCTTCAACTGTCTTATCGCCCTCTCGCTTGCCTCAATAGCCTTAGCCTTGTGTCCTCCAAAGTCATGGGGCGCTCGTTGCATGTCGGCTATTGCGGCCTCGAGAGCCTCAATCGCCTTTGCGATGTTGGGATTCTCGCTCGCCTCCCGCGCAATTGGCCCCTGGGCCTGCACCGTCATGACGGTTGAGGTCGTCGCGCCAATCAGAAACAATGCCGCCATCACCATACCGATGACTTTTTTCATACCGCCTCCTCCATTCTTGAGTTTCTTTAGTTGCGAAATCATGGCGAGATCCAAACTTGTCGCGTTCCCAGTCTTCGAGTCTGCGATGGCCGGAACCGAAATCGCCCTCTTTGCGACAGGGGCCGTTGAAGAGCACGTAGCAACCGGTGTGCCACGCACTGTTATGCATTGGAGCACATTAAATGATTGGCGTTTCTACGAAGGGGGGGCTTGTCGACCTCTCATTGCTCAAGCCGGGCGGCGCCGCCGCCCGGATAGGGGCCATAACAACGGCCAGGCGTCAAAGGCAGCGCCCCTACAGATGAGATTGTTTTTCACCCGTATTATAATACCACGAAGGTCCGAGATAAGAGGAGAATACGAGACGGGGAACTGAGCCTTTTACGAGCGAAGCGAGATAAGGGGGGGAGGCTCCACGGACTTTGTGCGTGGAGGGGGCGCTGATCCCCAATAATTGGAGGGTCCCATAGAATTATACGGCAATGCCGACGGTCTCAACCTTCTGCAGAAGCGGAGGCTCCTGAACATCTATCGAAAAAAAGTGGAAACGGACAGGGTCGTCTCCTTCGAGAGGGCGAGAAACTTGATGGAGATCTCCAGGGAGATTTCGAGACAGGTCGGCATTATCGTCAACCGGAGAGGCGTCGTCGAGTGCGTGGTCGTCGGCACGAAGGAAGGCATTCGCCTCCCCGCCCTCTCTTCGGAAAGGGTGGGCAGGGCGCGCTTCAGGGGCTTGAGGTTCATCCACACGCACCTGAACGGCGAGCTCCTCTCCAGGGAGGATTTGACCGATCTCGTCCTGCTCCAGCTCGACCTGACCGCCTGCGTCTTAAGCAAACGGGGCGAACCCTCGGAGCTGATCCAGATAGCCCACCTCATGCCCGGCGCCCGTAAGGGTCCGGCCTGGGAGTTTATCGGTCCCTTCCCCGTCAGCGAGCTGGACCTCAATTTTACGGAATTTATTGCCGCCCTGGAGGCGGAATTCGTCAAGGAAAGGGGGACCCACCACCTGACCCATGCCGCAGGACAGGAAGAGTGCGTGCTTGTCGTCGTGGCGCAGCCTCGAAAAACAAAAAACGTCGAGGAGCGGGTCGCCGAACTGAAAGACCTCTCCTATTCCGCAGGCCTTTCCGTGCTTGACGTGGCCCTCCAGCGTCCGAAAGCGCTGCACCCCAGGTTCCTCGTGGGAAAAGGGAAGATCGAAGAGATAGCCATGGGATGCCGCAGGCTGGGCGCGGACCTGCTCGTCTTCGACGAGGAGCTGACCCCGAGCCAGCTCAACAGCATCTCTTCCCTTACGGGCCTGAAGGTGATCGACCGCAACCAGCTGATCCTCGACATCTTCGCCGCAAGGGCGAAGACGAACGAGGCAAAGATCCAGGTCGAGCTCGCGCAGCTCCGCTACATCCTGCCCCGGCTCGCGGAGAAAGAGAGCGCCCTGTCCCGGCTCACGGGCGGCATCGGAGGCAGGGGTCCCGGGGAGACAAAGCTGGAGGTGAACAGAAGGAGAACCAGGGAGAAGATCGCCTTCCTCGAAAAAAAGCTAGAAGAAGCGGCAAAGACAAGAGAGAGGAAAAGAGAAAAGAGGAGGCAAGCAGGCATCCCCGTCGTTTCCATCGTAGGGTACACGAATTCCGGCAAATCGACCCTCCTTAACCTGCTCACGAAAAGCAGCGTGGAGGTTCAGGAGCGCTTCTTCAGCACCCTGACCCAACCACGCGGCTCATAAAATACCCCTCGCGGAAGCAGATCGTGCTGACCGACACCGTGGGCTTTATACAGGACCTCCCCGAAGTGCTCTTGCGCGCCTTCATCGCGACCCTCGAAGAGCTCGAAGACGCAACGCTCCTCATCCACCTCGTCGACGTAAGCTCCCCCGACTTCGAGGAGAGGATCGAAACCGTCAACAGCATGATCGAGAAGCTCGGCCTCTCGGGAAAACCCAGGCTTCTCGTCTTCAACAAAATCGACCTGGTCAACAGCAAATTCCTCAAGGCGATAGAGGAGCGCTACGGGGCAGGCGCCATCTCCTGCGAGACCGAAGAAGGCATCCAGAGACTGGTGCAGACCATCGAAACGACTGCGGCCGCAATCCGGGGGGGCTGAAAACGCCGCCCTCATTCCAGGAGACGGGCTAGAGGCTAGGAGCCGTGTCTTTCCTCCAGATATTTCATTCCGAGCTGGCCGCATCCGCCTCCTATGTCGGCTGCCCGGGAATCTCTCACGATGGCGGTAAAGTGCCGGTTGACGAGGTACGACTGGAAGTCCTTCACCGAACCCGGGTGCGGGGTCTTGAACTCGGCGTAGGGAGACGCGTTATAGGGTATAAGGTTGATCTTGCACTTGACGCCGGTGAGGAGTTCGGCGAGCCGCTTCGCGTCCTCGAGGGAATCGTTTATCCCTTGGAGCAGAACGTACTCGAAGGTGACCCGCTTCCTCCCCGTGTCCCCGAGACCCTCGACGTAGCCGAGCACGTCCCTTATGGGGTAGACCCTGTTGATCGGCATCAGCCGTGTCCGGACGGCGTCTGTCGCCGCGTTGAGAGAGATGGCGAGCTGCGCCTTGCGGGGGTCTATGAGGCGCAGGCGGTCAAGCAGACCGACCGTCGAAACCGTAAGCCGCCTGTGGGAGATCTTCAGACCCATGGGCTCTTCCAGGATGTCGATCGCGGCGAGCACGTTGTCGATGTTGTCAAGGGGCTCGCCCATGCCCATGAGAACGACATTGGTGATCCTAAGTCCGCCCGCGGCGCGCCTCGCCGCCATCACCTGGCCCACGATCTCGCCCGCAGCGAGGTCTCTCACAAAACCGATTTTGCTCGTGACGCAGAAGGCGCAGGACATCTTGCACCCTATCTGCGTCGAGACGCACAACGTGCTCCGGTCGTCCTCAGGCATCAGCACGCTCTCGATAAAGCGGCCGTCGGACGCGGCGAGCAGAAACTTGACCGAACCGTCTCCTGAGGTCTTCGTCTCCCGGATCTCGGGAAAGCCGAAATGAAACATGTTCCTCAGGGTGACGCGCAGGCCCTTCGGCAGGTTCGTCATGAGGCTGAAGTCGAAAAGGTCCGACTGGTAGACCCATTTGAAGATCTGTCGCGCCCGGTAACGCTTGATCCCGAGGATCTCGATCCGGTCCTCCAGCTCTTTGAATGTAAGGTCGAAAAAATTGGTCACGGCGCAGAACCTGCCGCGAAGACTGATTGGACCACGCCATAATGTAGCAGAAATACGCTGGGACTTTCAAGGCGCCCTCGAGCCGCCGGCGCTTCGCGCCATGCATCAAGAATCGCCCCACATCAGCCGGCAGGAGAGGCGCGCGGCCGCGATATGGGGCAGGAACGCCCCGCCCTGCGACCGGGGGAACGCCGACGCTTTCAACCGGCAATGGCTCGCCTAAACTGACGGATAAATGATTTTGCGTATGTTCTTGAAGAAATAACTTGACGGATGTCCGTAAAACCGTTAAACTCAAGTATAATTAGGAACGGTTCCTAAATGACTAAGATGACCAAAGCATCAATAATCGAACGGCTCAAAGAAAACGGATTGAAAATTACCCCCCAAAGACTGGCTATCATCGACGTGCTGGTCGAACACGGGCATCTTCATCCCGGCGCGCGCCTTATCTATGAGGAGGCAAAAAAGAAAAAGAAGAGTCTGAGCCTATCGACCGCCTATGCGACGCTCAATGAGCTTTCCCGCCGCGACATCATCAAAACGCTTCAGTTTGATAGGATGGAGAACCGTTACGAAGGGAACCTCGAAGAGCACGTCAATCTGATCTGCGAGCGGTGCAAGAAGATACTCGATTACAAGGCGCCCTTCGCCGTCGACCGGCAGGGAGTAGCGAAGAAAACCGGCTTCTCCATCACGGACGCGAGGCTGGAGTACTACGGGCTGTGTCGGGAGTGCCGCGAGGAAGGAATCAAGGAAGGTTCGCGACGCGCATCATCGAGCCAATTTGCGCCTGGGTTAGCAAAAAGGCGGCAAAAGCATAGCTGACTCTGTTGTTAAAACAGGACCTCCTTCTCTCCGGAGAACGGAGGATTGTCACGCAGTTTCAACAATAAGGAGGTTTTCATGAAAGAGCCGAAGAAACTCACCACCAGGAATGGGGCGCCGGTCGTAGACAACCAGAATACGATGACCGCAGGGAAGCGCGGCCCGGTCCTGCTTCAGGATGTTTGGTTTCTAGAGAAACTCGCCCACTTCGACCGGGAGTTGATCCCGGAGCGCCGCATGCATGCCAAGGGTTCCGGCGCCTACGGCGCCTTCACGGTTACCCAAGACATCACCAAGTACACCAAGGCCAGGATCTTCTCCCAAATCGGCAAGAAGACCGATTGCTTCCTGCGCTTTTCCACCGTAGCCGGAGAGC
>CAVTDX010000077.1:0-16886 GCA_963733345.1 uncultured delta proteobacterium | reverse complement strand
GATGATGCACGCCCGCCTCATGCAGCCCCCACAGCAGCTCGGCTAGCCTCACCGCGACCCTCATCCGCTCCCTTTTTTCGCAAGTTTGAAGATAATCCAGGAGGACCGCTGCGTCCTCCTCAAAAAACGTGATGAGATACAGCCTCCTGAGGATGAAGAGCTTCTCGATCACCGCGGCAAAAGGCGCCGCGGCCGGGAAGCCCCTCTCCCTAAGGTAGAGCATGATTTCCGCTTCCGAGGTCGCCCGGTCGACCTTCAGAAAAAAAGGACCGGTGAGGCCCCTGAAAAGACCCCCATGCCGGTAGGCCCTTACCGCGAGTTTCTCTCCTTCCCTTTCAATTACCCTTATGCCGCCTCTTCCTTTGTCGGCGATCGGGCTCGAGCCCCGGAGGTCCCGCAGGATCGCATCGGGCGCCGCGAATGAGGAATAGTAGAGGAACGTAAATTTTCCAAGCTCTCTTTCTATCGGATGCGTCATAACCGGCTTTACGCCCAATAATCGGGACAAAACGGAGGAATAACCTTTTTAACGGCTCAAGAGATACTCTTCCCGCACTCGCTGAAGGCTGCGAAATATGTTCTTCTTCACATTCCTGTTGTGGCGTTCCACCTCAGATATGATGCCCTTGACAAGCCGCCTCTTGGATCGCTCCCCGTTGACGCATTGAGACTCTGTCACAGGCAGGCCGAGCTTTGCCGCGAGCCGCTTCAGCTCCTTCTCCTGCACGTAAGCGAGGGGCCTGATAATCGTAAACCTTCCCTGAAACATCTCTTGACGCGGCTTCATCGTGCCGATCTCTCCGTTGAAGAGCAGATTAAGGAGCATTGTCTCTATGATATCGTCCATGTGGTGTCCAAGGGCCAATTTGGAGCAACCCATCTCTGCCGTCATGCCGAAAAGGACCCTTCTCCTGCTCCAGCTGCACCAGAAACAGGTGGAAGGCTTGTTTTCCATCCACTCCTTCTCCGGTTTCGCCACCACGTACCGGACGCCCTCCTGTTCGAAGTGCGCCTTCAAGGCTTCTCCATCAACCCAATCGAAACCCATGTCGACATGGCAGGCAATGATCTCGTACTCAATAGGAACGAACTTCAGTCTTTCCTTCATTATCCGCAATAGACTCAGACTGTCTTTTCCCCCTGAGACGGCGAGAAGCACCCGGTCCCCTTCCTCCAGCATCCTGTAATCCCAGATCGCCTTGCCCACCTTCTTGCTCAGGAAGTGGGACGCCGAAGCTGCGCCGCTGCTCATAAGACCGACTCTGCCGCCTTTCTCGCCGCCTCCAGCGCCTCGCCGCTCACCTTTCCTTTGTCGGCGCAGCCAGGAGCCTCCACGGCAGCGGCGTACGTCATGCCAAGCAGCTCCAATGTCTTCCCGAACATATCGAGCGTGGGCCGACATACCTTCCGATTCTCATCCGCACAGGCGATGAGCGTAACCGCCTTCTTACCCCGCACGCGCGAGTTGTACTCGCCGTCCATGAAGGCAATCGAACGGTCTATAACGAGCTTCAACTGAGCGGAAGGGCCAAACCAGTAAATGGGCGTCGCGTAGACGATGATCCCGGCTTCCAATATATCCCCTCTCACCGGCGCCATATCGTCGTCTATGCGGCACTCACCTTTTGCGAGACATGAGAGGCAGCCCTGGCAGGGACGTATATTCAGGTCGTTCAAGTAGAGGACCTTGACCTCATGCTGCTTCTCCAACAAGACACCGGCAAACGCGTCGACAAGCGCGTGCGTATTGCCGTCCTTGCGCGGACTTCCAAAAAGGACAACTGCCTTCATCGGTGTCGCCTCCTTTTCGACCGTTCCTAGTATAGGGGTTTCTCTCTCTATAGGTCAATAGCCGCGAAAGACGAAAAAGGGGCGCGCATATGCTTGCGCGCCCCTTTGTGCAGTTTCCCGTCGCCGCTAAAAGTTTCCTACCCGATCCTGTTCCTAACGATCTCGTCGACTACCGAAGGATCTGCCAAGGTGCTTATATCGCCAAGCTGATCGATTTCGCCGGATGCGACTTTTCTCAGGATCCTTCTCATGATCTTGCCTGACCTCGTCTTCGGCAGACCAGGGACGAATTGGATCTTTCCCGGCGAGGCGATCGGACCGATCTCTTTGCGCACGTGGGCGACAAGCTGTTTCTTCAGGTCGTCTGAGCCTGCCTGCCCCACCTTGAGGATGACGTAGGCGTAAAGGTCTTCGCCTTTCACGTCATGCGGGAAACCGACGACTGCCGCTTCCGCGACCGACGGGTGAGAGACGAGGGCGCTCTCGACCTCGGCGGTGCCGATCCTGTGACCCGATACGTTCACCACGTCGTCGACGCGGCCGAGGAGCCAGAAATAGCCGTCTTCATCCTTCCTGGCGCCGTCGCCGGAGAAATAGAAACCCGGCTGCTGCACGAAGTATGTGTTATAGAACCTTTCCGGCTCCTTGTAAACGCCTCTCATTATGCCCGGCCAGGACCTTCTGATGCAGAGCTCGCCGCCTTCGTTCGCCCCGGCTTCCACGGGCGGCTCGGACCCTGAGCTTCTCGGCTTCAAAACAACTGCATCCACGCCGAAGAACGGCAATGTCGCAGAGCCCGGCTTGGTCGGCCATGCGCCGGGAAGAGGAGTGATGAGAATGCCGCCCGTCTCCGTCTGCCACCACGTATCGACGATAGGGCACTTTTCCCTCCCGACATTCTTATGGTACCACATCCACGCTTCGGGGTTGATCGGCTCGCCCACCGAGCCGAGGAGCCTCAGGGAGGAGAGGTCTCTCTTCGCCGGCCACTGTTCTCCTTCTCTAGCTATGGCCCTGATGGCGGTCGGCGCGGTATAGAAGATGCTTACCTTGAACTTCTCTACAATCTGCCAGAACCTGTCGGGCTGCGGGTAGGTGGGAACCGACTCGAATATGATCGAGGTGGCGCCGTTGCAGAGGGGGCCGTAGACGATGTAGCTGTGGCCGGTCACCCAGCCGATGTCTGCCGTACAGAAGAAGATGTCCTTCGGTTTGTAATCAAAGATATATTTCATGGTCGAGTAGACAAAAACCATGTAGCCGCCGATGGTGTGCATGACGCCTTTCGGCTTGCCCGTCGAGCCCGACGTATATAGGATAAACAGAGGGTCCTCAGCGTCCATCTGCTCCGCTGGGCATGAATCGGCTATGTCCGATGCCGCCGTCTCATCGGCCCAGAACGTATCCCTCCCCGCCTTCATCGGGACTTCGAGACCGGCAAGTCTCTTGACGACGATCACGTCCTTGACACGGTGGCCCTGCTTCTCGCACAACTCGCAGGCGGTGTCGGCGGATGCCTTGGAGCTGACGTGCTTGCCGGAGCGCCAGTAGCCGTTTGCCGTAACGAGGACGCCGGCGCCGGCGTCGAGTATCCGGTCCCTGAGGGCCTCGGCTGAGAAGCCGCCGAAGATGATCGTGTGGATCGCGCCGATCCTTGCGCATGCGAGCATGGCGATGGCAAGCTCGCTGATCATGGGCAAATAAATCGCGACCCGGTCGCCCTTCTTTACGCCCTTCTTCTTCAGGACATTGGCAAATCTGGAGACTTGCAGGAGCAATTCGGAGTATGTTATCTTTTTCACATCGTCGTCCGGCTCTCCCTGGAAGATGATCGCTGTTTTATCCCCATATCCTTTCTCGATTTGATAATCGAGGCAATTGTAGCTCAGGTTGGTTTTGCCGCCCAGAAACCATTTGATTTCCGCCTTGGCGAAGTTTTCCCGGTTCACCACGTCCCACTTTTTGAACCAGAATAGCTCGCCTGCGATATTCCCCCAGAACTTCTCGGGGTCATCGATCGACTCTTTCCACATCCTCTCGTACTCTGCCCTGCTCTTCACGTACGCCTGATCAACGAATTCCTTCCGGGGGGGAAACCTTCTCGTTTCCTCCATCATGCTGGTAATTACAGAGCTTGCTTCCGCCATGAAAAACCTCCTGTATGGTATGTGATAATTAAAAGCCTGGAACGGTCCCCCGGGCCCCGCCATTGTTTTAGTTGAATCTTAGAGCTTTGTCAACAGGTATAGTGCAAATCATCACAATAAGGCTTAAACGTTAGTACTTTCGTTCACATATGCTCCGACAGGCATGAGGGGGGGAATTTCAGTGCTGTAGCGCGTTGTAGACGATCTTCCCTCCCACGATAGTCACGAGGTTCATGCCCCTCAGCCTGACCCCATGGAAAGGAGTATTTCTGCCCTTTGAAAAAAACGTGTTCTTGTCAACCGTCCACTCGGCCGTGTCGCTGAAGACAATAAGATCGGCGGGTCTGCCTTCGGCGATGGCGCCGTAAGGCAGATTAAGAAGCCGCGCAGGGTTCGCCGTCATTTTCGCCAGGAGACCAGGAAGGTCGAGGACGCCTTCGTGCACCAACGCCAGAGAAAGGCCCAACGCGGTCTCCAGTCCGGAGATCCCGGACGAGGCCAGATTGAACTCCACGTCTTTTGAAACGTGGTCGTGCGGCGCGTGGTCGGTGGCAATTATGTCGATCGTTCCATCCCGAAGGCCCTCCTTGATGGCCGCTACATCCTCCGGGGAACGCAGAGGCGGATTGACCTTGGCGTTCGCGTCGTAGTCGAGGGCAGCCTCATCGGAGAGTGTGAAATAGTGAGGGCACGAATCGCACGTCGCCTTCGGATGCCTGGCCTTTTCCTCTCTCATGATCTCAACCGTCCCCCTCGTGGATATGTGGGTGATGTGGACCGGCGAATCTACGTACCGCGCTATGGCAATGTCCCTTCGGACCATGATTTCTTCCGCGATGGACGGGACGGCGTCGAGGCCCGAGAAAAGAGATGCAACGCCTTCGTGGACTACCCCTTTGGAAAGGTACTCGTCCTCGCAGTGGCAGATGACTGCGAGCCGAAAAAGCCGCGCGTATTCCAAGGCTTTCAGAAAGAGCAGGCTGTTTTTCACCGATCTTCCGTCGTCTGAAACGGCCACGGCGCCCGCCTCGTGCATCTCCGCCATCTCGGACAGCTCTTCGCCCTTCAGTCCTCTGGTCATCGCCCCGCACGGAAAAACACGGACCACGCCCTCCGCACGGGCCTTCTTCATGATATATTCGGTGACGCTTTTATTGTCGTTTACGGGGTCCGTATTGGCCATACAGACGATTGATGTGAAGCCGCCCCGGGCCGCCGCCATTGCGCCCGTCCTGATCGTCTCCTTCCACTCGTAGCCGGGCTCCCGCAGGTGCGTGTGCACATCGATCAGGCCTGGCGCAACGATCAGTCCTTCCGCGTCGATGACCCGGTCGGCGTCCGTCTTCGAGATGTCCTTGTCGATCCGCGCAATAGCGTCGCCGGCGATGAGCACGTCGACGATCTCGTCCCGGCGGGTTGCAGGGTCGATGAAGCGGCCTCTCTTGATAAGGATCAACCTTCGCCTCCCGAGAGCAGGTAGAGGACCGCCATCCTGACGGCGACGCCGTTCTCCACCTGGTCAAGAATCACCGAGTAGGGGCCGTCGGCCACTTCGTCGCTGATCTCGGCGCCTCTGTTGAGAGGTCCGGGATGCATGACGATCACGTCTTTCTGCGCCTCTTTCAGATGTTTTTCCTGAAGGCAATAGAGGGAGGAGTATTCCCTTATAGAGGGGATGTAGGAGGCGCCGCCCCTTTCTTTTTGTATGCGCAGAACCATGACGACGTCCCTGCCGGCGACTGCTTCTTCGAGACGGTGCGCGACCTTGACCCCCAGCTCTTCAAGGCGGGGAGGGAGCATGGTGGGGGGAGCGCAGCAGGTTACCTCCGTGTCGAATTTTTTCAGGGCGAAAATATTCGATCGGGCAACCCGGCTGTGGATGATGTCCCCGACAATCGCGACTCTTAGGCCGTCCAGGGTTTCTTTTTTTTCCCTCATGGTGAAAAGGTCAAGAAGGGCCTGGGTGGGGTGCTCATGGGCCCCGTCGCCGGCGTTGACGATCGCGGAATCGAGGACCTTCGAGAGCATATGGGGAGCGCCGGGCATGCTGTGTCTGACCACGACGACGTCGGGCCGCATCGATTGGAGGGTCCTTCCCGTGTCCTTCAGGCTCTCCCCTTTTGCGACGCTGCTCGCGCTTGTCGATATATTTACGGCGTCGGCGGATAGACGCTTGGCGGCTATCTCGAAAGAGACGCGCGTCCTCGTGCTCGGCTCGTAAAAAAGCGTGACGACCGTTTTGCCTCTCAAGGTGGGGACCTTCTTGATCTCCCTGCGCGAGACGTCCCGAAACGAATCGGCAGTATCGAGAAGGAGGAGTATCTCTTCCCGCGACAATTCCCTTATGCCCAGTAAGTCCTTGCGAGCCCAGTTCATGGCGACTTTGAGAGCAGGACCGCGTCTCGCCCGTCCATTTCCTGAAGCCTGACGGAGATCTCTTCTTCTTGAGCTACGGCGCTGTACCCGATGCCAAGGTAATCCGGCTGGATCGGCAATTCCCTCGATCCCCGGTCAACAAGAACGGCAAGCTGAATCCTCTTAGGCCTTCCCAGGTCCATGATGGCGTCGATTGCGGCCCTTGTAGTTCTTCCCGTGTAAAGGACGTCGTCGACGAGGACGATGGTCATATTATTCACGTCGAAAGGGATGTCCGTCTTTTTCACCTTGAGCGTCGCCTTCATCCTCGCGATGTCGTCCCGGTACATGGTTATGTCGAGTATGCCGAAAGGTAAGACCCTCCCCTCGATCTCTTCTATCTTCTCCCGTATCCTCTTGGCCAGAAAAATGCCCCTGGTCCTGATCCCTATGAGGGCGAGGTTCTTCGATCCCTGATTCCTTTCCAGGATTTCATGGGCGATCCTGTTGATGCTCCGTTCTATCGCCTTGTCGTCGAGCAGGACCCGTTCCATCTAGTCGCCCATTGAAATCGCCTGATGAGGGCAGAATTCCACGCAGGCCGTGCATTCGATGCAATCCTCCGGGCGTGCAACCACTATCTTCCCTTCATGGTCCGCAAATACCTCATAGGGACACGCATCGACGCACTCCTTGCACTTCTCGCACCGCTCCTCGGAAACGTACGGCCGCATTTGTCGGTATCATAAATATTTCCGAGGAAAAATGCAAACCTTAAATCCCTTCATTCCCATGGAGGGGGAAAAAGGGGGCACAGGAATTCAACCAGATAAGGCTCGTCCCAACCGATGTCGCGGCGGAATATGCGCTCTAGGCCGTCGAGGCTCGTCGTCCTTTTTGCCTTGACGCCGTGCGCCCCGGCCAGGGCCACGAAATCCGGGTTGCGGAATCTCCATGACGCCGGATGCGCCGTACCGCTTCCGCATAAAGTCTTCGAGCACGCCGTAAGCCCCATTGTTGCACAGGAGGATCACCACAGGGATATCGTACGTTTTGACGGTCGCAAGCTCTGCCGCGACGGCGGAAAAACTGCCGTCTCCCATGACGCAGAGGCATGGTTTCTCAGGGTTGGCGAGCTTGGCCCCGAGGCTGGCCGGAAATGCGTAAAAGATAGTCGAGATCCCCCTGGGACTGAGAAAGCTGCGAGGGCGGTATGCGGGAAAATAGAGCTCCGCCCAATAGGCGACCTGGTTGAGGTCCCATACCGTCAGGGTCTCCTCGGGGATGAGACGCCTCAGGCGCCGCACGATCCGAAAACCGGTGCTGGTCGCTTCAAGCAGGGCCTCTTCCCGCTCCTGCGTCCTCTTCAGTTGCTCTAAGTCCCATGAAGACTTTTTTCCCTTCATAACGCTGCGAAGGAGCTCTACCGCTTTTTTCATAGGGCCGGCCGCCGCCAGTTCCGTCCGATAATTGCGCCGCAGCCACCGGTCGTCGACATCCAGGTGAACGAGGCGATCGAGCTTTACGCCGCGCCTTTTAACGTCTACGTATCTCAGCCTTGTCCCGAGGGCAATCGCCAGGTCCGCCGTTTTGAGCGCCTCTCTCGCGACCCCCTTTGACGTGACGTTGCCCAACGCATACTCTCTATCCTCCCTCAGGACGCCCTTGCCTCCCACAGTGCTCAGGAAGGGGACTGCCGATTCCCTGCACACGGATTCGAGAATGTCCCCTATCCCGTCTTCCATTAAACCGTTCCCGCCTATAATGACCGGCCTATGGCTGCCTTCCAGGGCTTTTTCAAGGGGCGCCGCGTCAAATTCCTTCCCCTCCTCAACAGCGCTTTTCTGCGCGGGGAAAACCACCTCCTTTTCGAGCAGCCGGTATGGGATGAATACGACTACGGGTCCCCGCCTAGCCGATGCCGCCGTCTGAAAGGAGGCTTCCAACGTGTCAATGAGGTCCGCTTCGCCTGAGACGACAAAGACCGCCTTGGCTATGGTCCCGAAGAGCGTCTCGGGGGCCCGAACGCCGTGGAGTATGCCTTTCTTTACATCTTTTCTCTCCACCTCGACAACCAGGATCAGCACGGGCACGTCATTGGCGTAGGCTTCCATGCAGGAGGCCGCAACGTTGCCGATGCCCGGACCCGGGTTACGAGGAGCACGGCAGTCTCCCCCGCAGCTCTCGAAAAGCCGTCCGCCATAAACCCCGCGGCCGACTCGTGTCTTCCGATGATAACCTTAATATTCGACCCGGCGAGAGCGCAGTTCAGCGGCAGGGTGTGAACCCCGGGCAAATGGAAGACATTTGCGACGCCTTTTTCCTCCAAAAAGCGTACAATTGCCGCATTTCCCAGCATAATTACTCCTCTTCCCAAAGTTTAACATAGTGCATTCCAAAGTTAAATAAAAATCTACTTGACACGCTTTTCAAATTGATTTAGTTTAGTACAATAAACTTTTTGTGAGTGTTTACTGTTTATGGCGACGGTAGAGGGATCAAGCATAGGTGAAAGAATACGCATGATAAGGCAGGCAAAATCGCTTACCCAGGAAGAGCTCGCATCAAGGGCGGGACTGACTAAAGGCTTCATCTCCCAGATCGAGAGAAACCTCACGTCCCTTTCCGTGGAGAGCCTCCTCGGCATCCTCGATGCCCTTGACCAGAAGGCCTCCACGTTTTTTGACGAGGCATTTGACGAAAAGATCGTATTCGGTGTTAAAGACAGGGTTAAGCTGGAAAAAGAGCACGTGAAAAGGTTCGAGATCCTCATCGCCGCTGCCCAGAACAGAGAGATGGACCCGGCGCTCCTCGATCTTGACGGCGGCGAGAAAACAGAAGAAGAGGAGCCGCACGAGGGAGAGGAATTTGGCTTTGTACTCCTCGGGGCGATAGAGATAACGCTCGGCATGAAGGCGTACAGAGTCAAGAAAGGGGAATGCTTTTACTTTAAGGCATCAAAAAAGCACTATCTCGCGAACAGGCGGAAGATGAGGGCATCGGTCCTGTGGGTATCTTCGCCTCCTAATTTTTAGAGCCGAAAAGGCAATAAATTTCAGAGGAGGGCCATAGGGTGAAAGCTTTTAGCACGCGCGTACGGCGGCACGACCGCTTGATATCAGAAAAATCCGGGAGGTGGTAAAGTGATCATTCAAACACCCACGAAGTTTTTTCTTGTCAGCGGCTCGTCCGAAGGGTTCTCGCTGTTGAATGCATTTGACGGCGCCCTTCTCGCTTCCGGCGTGGGAGATACTAACCTTGTAAAGCTGAGCAGCATTCTTCCTCCCGGCTGCAAGGAGATCAAACCGCCCCCGGTTCCATTGCCTCAGGGGGTCTCGTCCCTGTGGCATACGCGTCTCTCTCCAGCGATGCTCCTGGGGAGGTGATCTCCGCGGCCGTGGCAATAGGCATACCTAAGGATGCAAATAGCGCCGGACTGATCATGGAATATTCTGCGAGGGCGGAAGAACGCGTTGTAGTGGAGCACGTCTCAAGGATGGTGGAAAAGGGCATGGAGCTGAGGAAGAGGCCGATAAAGACTATAATGCCGATTTCCGCCACTTATAAGGTCGTTGCCGTCGGCGCCGTATTTGCCGGCGTAGTCCTGTGGGATTAGCCCCGATAGGCGCCCTGCCGCAAATGTCCCTACGAGCCTTAAGCCTGAGCGAGCTTCCCGGAGGCGCCGTCGCGTCTTTTCATGAAATGCGTGTTTCATCATAGGTACATGGGTTCGGCGAAAGAGGAAGCGCCGGCCGCTATTACGCTGCTGGGTTGCCCCCTGGACGCGACGTCTTCCTTCCGGGGCGGAACGAGGTTCGCGCCGGAAAGCATCAGAAAGGCGTCGTGGACCCTCGAAACGTACAGTCCGTACCTGAAACAAGACCTTGAGGACGTCCTCTTCTACGATGCCGGCGACCTTGAGCTTCGTCCCGGCGATCTGGAATACTCCCTCGATCTCATAGGGAGGGCGGCGGCCGAGACGGCCGGAAAGGGCAAAAAGATTTTAGCCTTGGGCGGCGAGCACCTCATCGCCTATCCCCTTCTGAAGGCGATGAAACAATGCGTCGAAGGTGTGTGCGTCGTACATTTCGACGCCCATTGCGACCTGAGAGACGACTACGAGGGGCAAAGGCTCTCCCACGCAACCGTCATGAAGCGCGTAAGGGAATTGGGCATCCGCGAAGATCCTTCAGGTGGGGATAAGGTCAGGGACGAGAAGCGAATTTGAAGAAGCCGTACTCGTCGAATCGCCGGCGGCCCTTGCGGCCCGCCTGGATAGCGACGCGCCGGTCTACATCAGCTTTGACATGGACGTCTTTGACCCATCTTGCGTCCCCGGGGTCACGACCCCTGAGCCGGGAGGCTTCATGTTCCGAGAAGTCATTGACTATTTTGCCGTCCTGAAGGGACGGCGCCTCATAGGCGCCGACATAGTCGACTCTCTCCCGATTATGATGCGACTTTTGTCTCCTCCATTGCCGCTGCGAAGATCGTGAGAGAAATGCTCATGCTCTTGCACGGCTAGGCGTCTCGCAAAACCCCAAAAGCTACTCCATGTCTTCCTCCTTTTCCCGCTTCATTTCAGAGCGACCACCCACGTTTATTTTTGATCCCCTTGCGCCGATAACATAAGATGATGCCGACTTTGCGCGAGTCCGATGATCTACATGCACAGATAAGACCCTTTGAGACAAAGCGAGGGGACGAGCAAGGCCCGACCGGGCAGATGACGGACGATCACACGGCAAAAGCGACGGAGCGTCTGGTGCGTTGCGAGCAGGTGGCGTTGGCCTATCGCCTGGGTCCCCCTTCGGTGATCGTCTCCCTTGCGCCGATCGTGTTTATCTGGTGGGTAATCCGCCCTATCTACCCCGGGCTCCGGTCGAATGGGTGGCTTGCCGGGTGCCTCGTCTTTGTGGCCGTTCGCCTCATTATCGCCTATCTCTACAAGAGACGGAAGGCGACCCCCGATTCGGCGGCGTTTTGGGGCTTCTTGTTCTCCCTCTGTATTTTTGCGACCGGTCCTGTGGGGTTACGCCGGAATCGCCCTATTTCCCGTCGGCCATCCGTACCTTCAACTCCTGCTCATGATTACAATCGCGGGTACGGCCGCCGGTACACTTCCGTTCGTGATGCCCCTTGGCTGGACGTACGCATCGTATGTCGTCCCGATGATGGCGCCCGTCGCCGCGTACATGATCTACCTGGGCTCAATCGAGCAAATACTCATCGGTATTCTGACGATCTGTTTCATAGGTTTCATGCTGTTCAGCTCCGTCGGCATCGGCAGGACTGTCGTGGAGAATATCTCCTCCCGGTTCAGACAAACCCTCATGGCCGAAGAGATTGAGACGGCAAACAGGCAACTCAGGGATGAAATAGCTGAAAGAAAGCGGACCGAGGAAGCGCTTCGAAAGAGCGAGGCTCTTTTCCGCGCTGTCGTAGAAAAGTCGAACGAAGTGCTTCTCCTTACCAACGTCGAAGGCGAGATCCTGTATGCTTCCCCGCCTGCGATGGAGGGCTTCGGCTACAGCCCGGCGGCTTTGATCGGCACGGAAGCGCGTGGGATAGTACGCCGCGAAGATTCGCGGACCATCGAGGATGCGATGTTATGGGTACGTCAAAACCCGCACAGGCCGAAGGATGCGATGGTGCGCGTACGACACAAAGACGGCGGCTGGCACTGGGCCGAGATAACGATGCGCAACCTCCTCTCGGCGCCTGACGTGGGCGCGATCATATTGACCCTTCGGGACATCACCGTTAGAAAGCAGGCGCAGGAAGCGCTCGAAGAGTCGGAGAACAAGTTCAGGAGCCTCGTCGAAGAGGCCATGGTCGGCGTCTACCTCGCCCAGGATCACTTCTTTATATATGTGAATGCAAAGTGTGCCGAGATTCACGGGTATGGGGACCCGACGCACATGAACGGCCTCGAAATCAGGAGAACCCTTCACCCTGAGGACTTGCCTTCGTTTGACGAGACGAATGAGTGGGTGCAGTGCGAGGGAGAAACCCACGTTCGGCAGTTCAGGATCGTCAGGAAAGATGGAGAAGTCAGGCGCGTCGAGACCTTCGGCAGGCATACCACGTACCGGGGCAAGCAGGCGGTCATAGGCATGGTAGTCGATGTTACCGACCGGAGAAACGCAGAAGAAGCGCTTCTCTGGAAAACGATGTTTCTCGAAGCTCTCGTACGCTCGTCGCAGGACGGGATACTGGTGCTCGACAGCCAGAGGCGGAAAGTATTGCAGAACAACCGGCTCGTCGAGATGTGGAACATGCCCCCGGACGTCGCGGAGGCCAAAGATGAGGAACAGAGCATCAATTTTTTCATGGCATCCATCAAGAACCCCGGGGAGTTCCACAAAAAGCTCACGCACCTCCGCCGTCACCCGGACGATACCGTCCGCGGCGAATTCGAACTTATTGGGGGCGCCGCCGTGGAGGCGTTTTCGCAGCCCGTGCTCGGCAAGGACGGCATGGCGCCGTACGGCAGAATATGGATGTTCCGGGACATTACCGAGATCAGGCGCTATTGGCAGATGCTGGAGAACCTCTCCACCACGGACGGCCTCACGGGGATATCGAATAGAAGGAGGTTCGACGAGTTTCTGGAGCGCGAGTGGCGCAGGAGCATGCGTGAATGCTCGGAGCTGTCGCTTCTCCTCATAGACATCGACTACTTCAAGCAGTTCAACGATCGGTACGGGCACCTTATGGGCGACGACTGCTTGAGGCAGGTCGCGGCCGCCCTGGAGAGGACCGTTAGACGGGCCGGCGATCTGGTTGCCCGCTACGGGGGAGATGAGTTTGCGTGCGTTCTTCCCGGAACCGGAGAGGAGAGAGCGGTGAAAGTCGCCCAGAGAATCGTGGACGAAATAGCCAGCCTAAATATACCCCATGCAGGCTCCACCGCAGCCGGACACGTAACGGTGAGCATAGGAGCGGCGGCGGCGGCGCCGGAGAAAGGGCGGGAGTGCGCCGACCTCTTCAGGGCGGCAGATCGGCTTCTGTATGCTGCAAAACAACAGGGGCGCTTCAGGGTGGCGCTTCCCGATGACTACGGCAACGAGGCGAGGGGCGATGATAAACGAATGCAGCCCGGCTAAAGCGAAGTACTGTTTAGGCGCTATTGGGCGCACTCGGAAGGATCGCCCTTTACTTTTTCCAGGGCATGGGGCAGGGCCGTCTCTATAAACGAGAGGCATTCCGCGGCGGCTTTGGGGCTGCCCGGCAGGTTGACTACGATCGATCTCCCTCTGATGCCGCAGACCGCCCGCGATATGAGCGCAAAAGGCGTCTTGCGATAGCTTTCCATCCTCATGGCCTCCGAGAACCCGGGGACTCTTTTTCTATCGCCATGCGGGTCGCCTCGGGAGTGACATCCCTCGGCGACGCGCCGGTCCCGCCTGTCGTGACAACCAGGTCTACGCCTTTTCGGTCGATCTGCTCCTTTATTGTGTCTGCGATCAGATCGATTTCGTCCGGTATGACGACGACCTCGGTCACTTCATAGGCCTTTTCGAGCATCGTGCGAAGCCGGGGACCGCTCGCGTCGGTCCTCTGCCCGGCGGCGCCCTTGTCGCTGATGGTAAGGACCACGGCCCTGTACCTCACTGGAGCACCTCTATCTCGTCTCCTACGCCTACCTCGCCGCCCTCGACAACCTCGGTGAAGATGCCCTCCCTGGGCATCACGCAGTCGCCCACCTGGTAAAAGATCGCACACCTCGTATGGCATTCCTTGCCTATCTGGGTGACCTTCATCAGGACGTTGCCCGCCCTGATCTTCGTGCCGATAGGGAGGGCCGGAAGGTCTATGCCTTCCGTGGTCAGATTTTCCGCAAAATCGCCGGGGTTCACGTCAAGCCCCATTTTCCTGATCTTTTCGATGCTTTCCGAGGCCAGGAGACTCACCTGTCTGTGCCAGGGACCTGCATGGGCGTCGTCTTCGAGCCCGTGGCCCTGACGCAGCAGACAACGCTCTATGTTGTGCTTTTTCTCGCCTTTATTGTCGCTAACGTTGACTGAAATAATCTTTCCTTTCATCTTATCTCCCGCGAAACGGCGCCAACCCTCTTTTGTTCCGCTTCCCCGGGGGTTAGGCTTTCCGGCTGAACGCGCCGCTCTTGCCCCCGCTTTTTTCGAGCAGGTAGAACGGCCCCAGCTCGATAGACTTATCGATCGCCTTGCACATATCGTAGACGGTAAGGGCGGTCGCCATAACGGCCGTCATGGCCTCCATCTCCACGCCCGTGGCCCCCTTAACCTTCACCGTCGAGGTAATCTCGATAACGGCCTCTTCATCCCTGAAGGCATACGCCGTATCGATGAAGCTGATCGGCAAGGGGTGACAGAGGGGGATAAGGTCGGAAGTCTTTTTTGCCGCCATTATGCCCGCGATCTTGGCGACCGTGAAGACATCGCCTTTCGGTCCCTGCCCGCGGCGCACAACCCCGTAGGCCTCCTTCGACATCCGCACCGCGCCGAAGGCGCACGCTTCGCGGCAAGTTTCCGGCTTCTCGCTGACGTCGACCATCTTCGCTTTCCCGTCGCTGTCCACATGGGTCAGGTCCATCTTCCCTCATCCTCCGATGCGCCGCATGCTGCAATTACCGGGGTTCAGCGCCCCCTCCCGCGGCCTTGCCGCTTTCCGCCTCCCCGCTCAGGCTCGCTTCGCTAGCATGCCGCTTTTAGGTTCGGCGCCGCCTTGCTGCTTTAACCTCCAATGCGGCGCATGCTCCTCTGGCACTTCCTGACTGCGCCCGCCTCGGTCTTTCTTTCCGGCTTTGCCTTCACCGCGGCCCTCACGAATTCCGCCACGCTTTCGTCGCTTGCGCCGCCGCGCAAAAGGGCCTTCACGTCGTACTCGGCGTCCGAGAAGAGGCAGGGCTTGATCTTCCCGTCGGGCGTCAGCCTGATCCTGTTGCACTCGCTGCAGATATGGGAGGACATGGGACTGATGAAGCCGACCTGGCCCGCGCTTCCGTTAAGAAGAAACATCTTCGCCGGCCCCTTGTCGGAACTCACGCTCGGGTGGAGTTCGTGCACCCGGCGTATTGCCTCTTCGAGATAGGCCGAAGTGATTATCCTGGACCGCTCCCACAGGCCCTCATTCCCGAAAGGCATGAACTCTATGAACCGCACCTGCACCTCCCAGGTCTTCGCAAAATCGATGAAATCGAGCGCCTCGTCGTCGTTGAAGCCTTCGATGATGACCGTATTGATCTTTACGGGATGGAGGCCGGCGAGCTTTGCCTTTCTTATGCTTCTTATGACCTTGTCAAAAGCGTCGACGCCGGTAATGTAGGCGAACCTTTCCCGTTTGAGCGAGTCGAGACTGATGTTGACCCGCCGCAATCCCGCATCCCTCAAGGTTTCCACGGACGTCCCCAGCTCAACGCCGTTCGTGGTGAGGCTGATGTCGTCTATGCTGCCGATCGCATCGATCTCCTTGAGAAGGAAAGCGAGATCTTTTCTGCGGAGCGGCTCCCCGCCGGTAAGCCTGACTTTCCTCACCCCGAGGGAAGCGGCTATGCGCACGAGCCTGATGATCTCCTCGTAGCGCAGGATTTCCTCATGAGGAATGAAGGAAAACGTCCCATCCGTGCAATATCTGCACCTGAGATTGCACCTGTCGGTGATCGAAACCCTTAAATAGTTGATGACCCGGTTGAAGCTGTCAGTTAACATAGGTCATTCATGCCTCTTCCTTATTTATGAAGGGCAGACGCTTTTGTGAGCGGGGAGGCTCAAGCGAGCTTCGATTCGCGGAGGGGCGCCGGACCCCTGTGATTTAAGGCGACGCCGGCCACGAAAATTTGATCTTCCCGCTCTCTTTCGTGTTATAGCCGCCCAGCTCGCTCAGTCTTGAGGCGAATTCCGATGAAGCAACAAGGTCCAAAAGGAGCGCGAACCTCGGGTCTTCGCTGAATTCCTTCGTCGCAAGAAGGTCGTACTCCTCTTCTATCAAAGGGATGAAGTCGAGCGAAAAACTGCGGGAAACGGCATGGATGGCCAGGCTGACATCGGCGATCCCCTCCTTCACGAGAAGCGCCGCCGCCGTATGCGTCGGCTCCTCCCTGTCGTACCCCCGGATCGAGCGCGGGTCGATCCGCCTCTCCCTCAGCAACATGTCGAGGAGTATCCTCGTGCCCGAGCCGAATTGACGATTGACGAACCTCACCCCCTGCCGCGTAAGATCGCCCACCCCCGCGATGCCGTGCGGGTTCCCTTTCGCCACGACCAATCCCTGTATCCTTTTCGTGATGTGCACGAGAAGCACGGCCCTATCGGTCAGATATTTTTTGATCGCCGGTATATTATACACCAATTCCTGCTCGTCGAGTATGTGCATGGTGACGAGGTCGACGATGCCTTTCTGCATCGCGACGATCCCGCTCATGCTGCCGACATGGGCCGACACGAGATCCATGGCGGGAAAACGGGTCTTGACCATGTCTCTGAGCACATCGAGGGAAAGATCGTGACTTCCCACGATGGTGAGCCTGGCGCAACTCCTCCTCAGGCCTTAAAAGGACCGTGGGCAGCGCCGTTGCCTCGTCGTACCCCTCCACGTTTTCCGGTATCGTCA